>NZ_JBXWOM010000009.1:0-198668 GCF_059610905.1 Ruegeria sp. CDSC002 | reverse complement strand
AATTGAGTAAGATTGTTGACCACTGATTTTTGGTGCTAGCAGGTTCTTCTGCTTAATCGCATGGCGTTTCTGCTTTGGGCTCGAAGCGGTCTTGCGGCGGCGCAGCGGAGCAAGCTTGGACTGCGCACCGAAGGCAGCCGTTCCCGGAACGCAGAAAATTCAACGATTACAGAGGTTTGGATCAATGAGCGGACATTGGGCTGTTCGGAGCGGTCGTTGAACTACAGAGCCCGGTACGACCACACTGAGCCCAAAGTACCCTTTACCAAAGGCCAATGCGTTCGGCTACTTTGCCGACCTTGCCGTCATTCGCGGCGCAAGCAAAATCCCATTGCTTGCTGGCTCGACAACCGCCTATTTCGATCAAGGCCAGACGTTTGTGGCGGCCCGGATCAAAGGCACATCAGCAGACAAAGTGCATTGGGAAATCGCCCACGAGCACCAGAAATATTAGACCTGATGGACCAGAGACCATCGGTGCATTATTCATCAATTTGGATCTGTCAAATTGACACAACCATAGTCAGGGAGAAACTAAATGAGATTTGTTTTGATTTCGGTGGTCGCGACCACGTTGACCACGTCAGCAATCGCTGCCAACGACCCAGTCGAGCTGATGAACAACTGCGAGCGGATCGCGTCCGGGCGCCTGGGAATGCCAATAGAAGATGTTCGAGTCGAGCTGCAAACGGCGCGTGTCGACGGCTCGATCCCAGTCAACGGTTCAGTCATGGGCAGCGAATTAACATTCCAATGCAATTTTAACAAAGATGGCAGCGTTGGAGACTTCTGGAACTCAAAGGATATAAAGGGCTGCCCAGGGGACCTTTCTGAGGCAGAGCGTTGGTTGTTTCCCGGATGTTGACCAGTCCGAGCTCAACAACTCTCGTTTTGGCCCTACTAAGGGTTTTCTTGAAACCGGGGCCCGTACAGAAGGCGGTTTCGGAATACTCACCCGCTTCAGGTTCTAAAACGGTTCGCCGTGTCGAATGTCAACTTCCGCTTCTGGTTCAGGGGTGATGTTGTACATGCGAGACGCTCAGTCAAAACGAGCGGCTGTTGAGCGTAGAAAGCAGCCCAACAGGATGTCGACTTCGGCTGGCAGCCTTGTCCGCATCTCGGAAGTCACTATGCTTGGAATTGAAGGTCTACTTTGGGCTACGAGCGGTCGGCAGCAATCATTGAGCCTAGGGCCATTTTGTCCTGCATTTCGGGGTTTGCAAAGCCCTACGATGATTGTCCGCTTCGGGCTGCGACCCGCCGATGCTGCGCATTGAAGATAAAAACGGGAGTAGCTTGGAACAACGTGTTTGTTGTGTCACTGGAGAGTGCGCAGTGAAGTGACCGTAGATGTTCAAGTGAGATTCAGGACTGACTCATCGTCAAAACGGATCGGTCTACGCGCCAGTTTCACGCCTTCCGGTCTCATTCGTCTTGTAGCACCGAGCCCGCTTCGGGGCGGAGAAGTACCGACAATACTCGGCGGTGAATACGATCTAAATCGTAATCGGTTAGTTCTAAACCCTCAGTCATCCGCGCTTTGAATGATTGAAAGTCTCCGCGAGTGATTTCGTCACGGTTTTTGTCGTTTCCGGCAAGTTGCTGCGCGAGTTTTTCCTTTCGGAAGTCCAGCAGAAAACGGGAAAATCGAGCGTTCAATTCGGAGTATTGAGGGGACTCCTCGATAGGCGATTTGTTTTTCATCAATTCGGTATCCGATTGCCATGGAACTGCCCGAGCGTTTTTGCTGGGCAAGTACAACATTCTGGTCAGCTTTTGCGTGTGAAGCGTATGAGACGGTTTGGTTCCATGGCCACAGTCTTGAGTTTTTCTGGTCTTGGTCAATAGCACGAATGCTATCGATGGTCGCACAACGCAGAACAATCTCGAATCTCTACAGGAATCTTTCTTATTTTGTTTCAAATCCTTAATAATCTGTGGGCATTAAAGCCCGTTCAAATGGGCGCAAAAATCAAGCCTATGGGCTATTTATGCCCACCCACACACCGGCGCTGAATTTCACGACATCAGCCACATTTTGAATGACCGCAGCTGCGGCAGGTCATGCAACCCTCGATCATCACCATGTCGTACTGGCCGCAGGATGGGCAGGCTTTGCCGCGTGGCGCGTCCATGTTGACGACCTGAGCCTGGGGGTCGGATTTGAGCGCCATGCCCTCGCCCTCAAGAAAGCCAATATTGATCATGTGCTGTTCGATCACACCACCAATTGCGGCCAGGATCGACGGGATATACTTGCCCTGAACCCATGCGCCACCGCGCGGGTCGAATACCGCTTTTAGTTCTTCCACCACAAAAGACACATCCCCACCCCGGCGGAATACGGCCGAGATCATGCGGGTCAGCGCCAGCGTCCAGGCGTAATGCTCCATGTTCTTCGAGTTGATGAACACTTCGAACGGACGACGACGGCCACCAATGACAATATCATTGATCGTCAAGTAGATCGCGTGTTCGCTGTCGGGCCACTTCAACTTATAGGTCGACCCTTCCAGAGATTGTGGGCGATCCAGCGGCTCCGACATGTAGATCACGTCGCCACCGTCAATTTCATGCGGTGCGCTTGCACTTTCACCCGGCGCTTTGTCTTCGCTTTCCGACACGGTCAGGACGGACCCCGTCACATCGTTCGGACGATAGGTCGTGCACCCTTTGCACCCCTGATCCCAGGCCTGCATGTAGACATCTTTGAAAGCGTCAAAGCTGATGTCCTCGGGGCAGTTGATCGTCTTCGAGATCGAGCTGTCGATCCATTTCTGCGCCGCGGCCTGCATCTTGACGTGATCGGACGGGGACAGCGTCTGTGCGTTGACGAAATAGTCTGGCAGCTCTTTGTCGCCGAATTTGTCGCGCCACATCTGCACCGCGTAGTCCACGACCTCTTCTTCAGTGCGCGAGCCATCCTTTTGCAGGACCTTCCGCGTGTAGGCATAGGCAAAGACCGGCTCGATCCCTGACGACACATTCCCTGCATAGAGAGAAATTGTCCCCGTCGGCGCGATCGAAGTCAGCAAAGCGTTGCGAATACCGTGTTCGCGAATTGCATCGCGCACGTCATCATCCATCTGCTGCATCGTGCCGCTTTCCAAGTATTTCTCGGCGTCGAATAGGGGGAACGCCCCTTTTTCCTTCGCCAAGTCGACCGACGCCAGATACGCAGCGCGCGCTATCGCTTTCAACCAGAGCTCGGTCTGACGCGCGCCCTCGTCCGATCCATAGCGCAGACCCAGCATCAGCAGAGCATCCGCCAGTCCGGTCACGCCCAGCCCGATACGGCGCTTGGCCTGCGCCTCGGCGGCCTGTTCCGGCAGCGGGAACTTCGACGCGTCGACAACGTTGTCCATCATGCGGACGGCTGTCGCGACCAGCTCTTGCAGGGCAGCCTCATTCAGATGGGCCGCATCTTCGAACGGCTCTGCCACAAGACGGGCAAGGTTGATCGAACCCAGCAGGCACGCGCCATAAGGCGGCAAAGGCTGCTCGCCACACGGGTTTGTCGCCGCGATGGTTTCGGCATAGCTGAGGTTGTTGGCTTTGTTGATCCGGTCGATGAAAATCACACCCGGTTCGGCATAGTCATAGGTGGCCTGCATGATCTTGTTCCACAGATCACGCGCTTGAACTGTGTGGTAAACCTTGTCGTCGAACACCAGCTCCCACGGGCCATCGGCTTTGACAGCTTCCATAAAGGGATCGGTGACCAGCACAGACATGTTGAACATGCGCAGGCGTGCAGGGTCAGACTTAGCCGTGATGAACTGTTCGATATCCGGGTGGTCACAGCGCATGGTCGCCATCATCGCACCCCGGCGCGAACCTGCGGACATGATGGTGCGGCACATCGCGTCCCATACATCCATAAAGCTCAGAGGCCCGGATGCATCCGCCGCGACCCCATGCACATCCGCTCCGCGCGGGCGAATGGTCGAGAAATCATAGCCGATCCCCCCACCCTGCTGCATGGTCAGCGCGGCCTCTTTCAGCATATCGAAGATACCGCCCATGCTGTCCGGCACCGTGCCCATGACAAAGCAGTTAAACAGCGTCACACGTCGCGCAGTGCCTGCGCCAGCGGTGATACGGCCAGCAGGCAGGTATTTGAAATCTTCCAGCGCTTCGAAGAACTTCTGCTCCCAATGCGCCGGGTCTTTTTCGACCTGCGCAAGATCGCGAGCGATACGCCGCCAGCTGTCCTCAACCGTTTGGTCAATGGGAGTGCCATCGGCCTGTTTGAAACGATATTTCATGTCCCAGATCTGCTCGGCGATGGGGGCGGCAAAGCGGCTCATTGGTGATTCCCTGTTCTGAAAGAGGTATCCAGATTATCCCAGATCACACCTTAACCACAACACCTTGATGACAGGCTTTCTTGAGCTACAATGTATAGACGGTCTTGGGACGACTCTGTGGGAAAGCTGTGGATAAGTACATAAACCTCATAAAACTCTCCGTCGGATCGGAAAGCGTCGACACGCTGATGGAATGGCAGGATAGCCGCAAACCGCTTTATGAAGACGGCTTGCCGCGCCACGTCACCCGCATGTGGCCCAAGCGCGAGGCCGAGATTCTGAACGGCGGATCAATCTATTGGGTGATCAAGGGTGTCGTACAGTGCCGCCAGAAGATCCTGCGGCTGGACGAAGTGCGCGGCGAGGACGGTATACGCCGCTGCGCCATCGTGCTGGACCCTGAGGTGCACCGCACACAGAATGCCTTGAAACGCCCGTTCCAAGGGTGGCGATACCTTAAATCCGAAGATACGCCTGCCGATCTTCCCAAAGGACGGGCCGAGGATGATTCCCTGCCCGACGATCTGAATCGCGCGTTGGCGGACATCGGCGTGCTGTAATCAGCTCAGCCGGTCAAGCAATTCGGAAAGAACCTCTTTTTCACCCACACCATAGCTGGCAACCCGACTACGCCACAGCGTGGCCTGTGATTGCAGGATCAGGCCGTCCGACAGGATTTTTAGGTGGTTTGCGCGCAATGTCTCACCTGTCGAGGTGATATCGGCAATCGCCTCGGCGGTTTCGTTCATCACAGTGCCTTCGGTTGCGCCCTGGCTGTCCACCAGAGTGTAATCTGCAACCCCAGCGTCCGTCAGAAACTCGCGCACCAATCGGTGGTATTTGGTCGCAATCCGCAACCGGTGCCCGTGGGTTTTGCGAAACGCTGCCGCGGCAGCATCTAGATCGTCCAGAGTTTCGACATCGACCCAGCAGGCTGGTGTCGCGATAATCAAGTCGGCTTTGCCAAAGCCCAACTCGGAGACTTCTTCAATCTGCTGTTCCCACCGTGGCAATTTTTCGTGCACCAGATCGGTTCCCGTGACACCCATATGAATGCGGCCAGCTGCTAGTTCGCGGGGGATTTCCCCGGCAGACAGCAGGATCAGCGAGACTCCGTCGATCCCTTCAACCTTACCGGCATATTCCCGGTCTGATCCGCTGCGCGACAATGTGATGCCGCGCTTTTCGAACCACGAAAAGGTCTTCTCCATCAATCGGCCCTTCGAGGGCACACCCAGTTTCAGGGTCATTGCGCGGCCTCCTCGACTTCGAGCATCAGGTCGGGACGCAACACGCCGCCAACAGCTGGAATTTCTGCCCCGTTGCCCAGTTGTCGCGTCAGCGCATCGTAACGCCCGCCGGTGGCAATCGGAGGCAAATCGGGGCGACTTTCGGCATAAAACCCAAAGACAAACCCGTCGTAATACTCCATCGACGTACGCCCATAGGCAGCCTCGAAATCCAACCTACTCACGTCAACACCACGCGCATGCAGGGCGGCAATTCTTGCCTCAAGCCTGTCCAGCGCCGGGGTGATCTGAGGCAGGTCAACGGCCACATCCCGCAACTGCTCCAAAGCAAAGGGCATGGTTTCCCGAACGGTCAGCAGAGATTCCAGGCCTGCAAGCTCGTTGTCAGAAATCGGTGGCGTGTCGCGATCTTCGCGCAACGCGTCGATGCGCGCCTCGATCTCAGCAGCGCGGCGTTTGCCGATCATAGGAACGTCAAACCCCATCGGATCTGCGGCCTCCAAAAGCATTGTGCGGTGTTCCGGCTCGGGCTTTCGCCCGGCGAACCGATCGAGCAGGACGCGGAACCGACGTGGACGCCACAGGTGGCGCATCAGCGCGGCCTTGCGCCGATCCGTGGTGCGCAGCCCCTGAACAGCCGCCGTAAGGATGCCGATGTCACCAGTTGCCGCGCGCAGGGGCAGCCCCCGCAATTGCAGGGCAAACAGAGAAAACACTTCGGCATCGGCCCCGGCGGGATCATTGCGGTCAAAAACTTCATAACCGACCTGAATATACTCGTTGGACCGATCCGGGTCATGCTCTTGCCGACGAAAAACTTCACCAGAATAAGTATAGCGTGCGGGTTCAGCCCCTTCGGTCATGTGCATCTGCACGACCGGAAGGGTGAAATCGGGGCGCAGCATCTGCTCACCTCGCAACGCATCCGAAGTCACATAAGCACGCGCGCGGATGTCTTCGCCATAAAGGTCCAGCAACGTTTCAGCCGGTTGCAGCAGGGGCGTATCCACAACCTGCGCCCCGGCGGCTTCAAACCGGACACGCATCATCGCGGCGCGGGCCTGTATCTGGGAACGATTGGGCATCGGTCAGTCCTGACTGTCCAGAATTTCGCGCACTTTGGCGACCAGATCACCACGTGACACTTCGAACTGGCTGGGGCGTTCTTTCCATTCCTCGAGCGTGGCGCTTTCGGCGATCTTCGCGCCAAGGATCAAGTCCTTGATCTGCACGATCCCATTGGCTTTCTCGTCACCGCCCTCGATCACTGCAATCGGAGAGTTCCGTTTATCCGCATATTTCAGCTGATTGCCGAAGTTCTTGGGATTACCCAGATAAACCTCTGCCCGGATACCTGCGTTGCGCAGTTCTGCCACCATCGCCTGATAATCGGCCATCCGTTCGCGATCCATAACGGTCACGACTACAGGGCCCGTAGCCTGCGCGGCTATCCTGCCTTTTTCGCGCAGGGCAGCGAGCAGACGGTCGACACCGATGGAGACGCCGGTCGCCGGAACTTCCTGCCCGGTGAAGCGTTTGACCAGATCGTCATAGCGACCACCACCCGAAACCGATCCGAATTGCCGCTTGCGGCCTTTCTCATCGAAAATCTCAAAGGTCAGCTCGGCCTCATAAACCGGCCCGGTATAGTAACCCAGACCGCGCACGACCGAAGGGTCAATCTCGATCCGGTCCGCGCCGTACCCGCCCGCATCCAACAAGGTGCCGATCTGTTCCAACTCGGCGATCCCGTCCACGCCGATCTTGCTGTCGCCTACGGCGGCGCGCAAGTTGGCCAATGTTCCGGCGGTTTCCGCGGCCTTGGAGGTCAGAAACGCGATCACCGGCTCAGCCTGATCCTCGCTAAGACCAACACCGTCGATAAACGCGCCAGAGGCGTCCAGACGGCCTTTGGTCAGCAGCTCTCGCACGCCCTGCTCGCCAACTTTGTCGAACTTGTCGATGGTGCGCAGAACGTTGTCGCGGGCAGCGACGTCTTCGCCAAGCCCCATCGCCTCAAGCACGCCGTTCAGAACTTTGCGGTTGTTGACCCGCACCAAATAGTCGCCGCGCGGAATGCCGACGGTCTCAAGCGTGTCCGACAGCATCGCGCAAATCTCGGCGTCAGCGGCCATCGAGGCCGTGCCCACCGTATCCGCATCGCATTGATAAAACTGGCGATAGCGCCCCGGCCCCGGCTTTTCGTTCCGCCAGACTGGTCCCATCGCATAACGACGATAAGGCGTCGGCAGATCGTTGCGGTGCTGCGCGTAAACCCGGGCCAAAGGCGCGGTTAGGTCATAGCGCAGGGCCATCCAGTCGCCCTTGTCATTCTCGTCGACTTCCTGCCACGCGAACACACCCTCGTTCGGGCGATCTACATCCGGAAGGAATTTGCCCAGCGCCTCGACGGTTTCAACCGCGCTGCTTTCCAGGGCGTCAAACCCGTACTGATGATAGACGTCCGCAATAGCCCGCAGCATCTCGGTGCGCTGCGTGACTTCCTGGCCGAAATAGTCACGGAACCCTTTTGGCGTTACGGCCTTGGGGCGGGGCTGTTTCTTGGGCTTGGCCATGTGGGACGTCCTTGGGAGTTGCCTTGTTCCGCGCGCGGTCTATCCCATGGCCTGCATCGGGGCAAGGCGCGCTTTCGCTGGCCATGCGCTGTCCGGGTCGCTATGACCGGCCTAAGACACAGGAGTCCCCCATGCAGCATCTGGAAGAGCAGATCGCCCATCTTGCCCGTACGGTCGAAGACCTCAACTCGGTCGTCACCCGCCAACAGGACGAGATTGATCGTTTGACACGCCGTGTCGAAATGCTGATGCGCCGCGAAGGCGAACGGGCGCAGGAAGGCTCGGGCGGGATCGTTTTGGGCGACGAACGCCCGCCGCACTATTGAGTGCTTGGCTGATGGCGAATGATGTGAACGGTGACCTCTGCGTCTGGATTTCCACGACAGTAAACAACATCAACGCAATACAAGCTGCAGGCCGTAAGGAGTTTGGCGATACATGGCGTGCGAAGCACTCGCCAGAACAGGTTGAATGGTCCAAGAGGATGGTTCAGGAATCGTCTCTGGGCTGGAAGCATGGGAAGATCCTGACCAAAGAACAGGTTGGCGATATCTGGTACTACAATACACATCCAGAATATGAAGTGCCGCCGTTTATTTCCGGGGGTGGATATCCTTTGGTTTCCGAATCCGCCAAAGCTGTTCTGGAACAGTATGATCTTGGGGAGACCGTCTTTCACGCCTTGACCTTGATGGATTCAGCTGAAACGCGCCATTCAACACCCGAGCCGTATTTTCTGCTGAATGTCGGCAACAAGCGCGCGATGGGCAACTACGAGGCACTTGGTCCTGAAGGTGATAGTCGCGCACATCTAAACTGCCGAGGAGGCGGGATAGCGTATCTTCCGGTAAGCGGGAAAGAAGACCAGTTGGTCGTTACTCCTGAAGCGGTAAGTGGCCCAGACATATGGCTGGACCCCAAAGTGCCTTCACTACTGTTCCTGTCCGACCGCCTTGTCGCTGGCCTCAAGGCCGCCGGGATGGAAAAAGGTTGGGCTCTGGTTCGTTGTGCGGTGCGCACGCTCTAGCGTGCCTAAAACGAACGTGGGTCACAAACCCAGCGACGTTTTCACCGCGTTGTCGACCACGCCGCCCAAAAGGGCATCCTTATCCGAGGCGCAACCTTCCGACAGCGCCGCTATGAATGCTTCACGCAACTGGGCCTTTTCCTCATCTGTGGCCGCATGTTCTTCGATACTGATCTGGCGATTGTGGAGAGACAGGGCAGTCATCTTTGCGACAACAGTCACAACAAATTCTTCATCACCATCCGCTTCTTCTGCAATCGAGGCGCACGTATAATGCATGACGGGCAATGCATCCTGTACCATCTGCTCAGCCGCCTCATCGGCCGCAGCCACACACGGAGCCGCCAGGATTGCGGCGCAAGCGGACATTTTGAGTTTAAAATAACGCATCACAATCACTTCCAGTTATGTCCAATAATGGCTCCGGCCACGCCACCAATCGCTGCGCCTTTTCCGTCACCGACAATCGCTCCAACACCTGCGCCGATCAGCGCGCCCTCAAGGGTCTTCTTTTTCTTCTTGTCGTCCGCCGACGCGACCGAGGCTGCAACCAAGGCCAGCGATGCCGCCGCCCCGAACAAAACTCTTCTGAAATTGAGACCTGCAATTGTCATATCAACACCCTCCTGCGGCATGACCCAAAGACATCTCTGTTGGGTCAGCCTAGCGGGGTGCTAACTGTCTGGCAACAAAGAGAGGTCAGATCTCTTCGACGGACAGAATACCTTCCAGCGATTTTATCGCGCCTTTGATCTGCGGGTTGATCGGAAACTCAACGCCCAGATCCATTTCGACATCACCCGGCAGACTTGGGTCGAGCAACAACAATTGGATCGGCCCGCGCGCCGCGCCTTTGGTGGCAGTTGCGGCATCCTCAAGAACTTTTGCTACGGTTGGCACCGCTTGCGCTTCGTCAACAAAAATACGCAGCCCCGTCGCCCCGGCTTCTGCCACCACGGAATCCGCAGGGCCGACCGAGCGCCCCAGCAGCTTGAGCTGGTCGGCTTCCATCGTCGCTTCGGCGGTCAGCACCACCTGCGCTCCGGTTTCCAGATACTCGCGTGACTTTTCGAGCGTTTCTGAAAACAGAGTGACCTCGTAAGCGCCCGTCGGATCCGACAATTGCGCAAAGGCGAACCGGTTTCCACGCGCGGATTTACGCTCTTGCCGTCCGGCAACAACACCAGCCATTTTGGCGATAAAGGGGCCAGAGCGTGCTTTTTCGGTCACCTCATCCAGCGTCAGAACCTGCTTTCGCTTCAGTGCGGGCATATAGTCGTCCAGCGGATGGCCCGACAGGTAAAAACCGATGGCTTTGAATTCTTCGCTCAGACGTTCCGCCGGTAGCCAATCAGGCGAAGGCGACAAGCGCGGTTCGGGCAGGTCATCGCCCGCCTCGCCAAACAGCGACACCTGGTTCGAGTTCTTTTGGTCATGGATCGCCGCCGAATACTGCACCAGCGGATCGAGGCTTTCAAACACGCGACGGCGGTTCTTGTCTAGCTGATCGAAGGCCCCTGCCCGCGCCATCATCTCTAGCGGGCGCTTGCCCACCCTCTTCAGATCAACCTTGCGGGCAAAGTCGAACAGGTTCACGAACGGCTTGCCTTCGCGACCCGCGACCACAAGGTTCATCGCTTCGACACCCACATTCTTTAGCGCGCCCAGCGCATAGACCAGATGCCCGTCCACCACGTCGAATGTCGACAGCGACCGGTTCACGCAAGGCGGTACATAAGGCAGTTCCAGCCCCTTACGGACCTCTTCGAAGTATACGGCCAGCTTGTCGGTCAGGTGGATATCGCAGTTCATGACACCGGCCATGAACTCGACCGGGTGGTTCGCCTTCAGCCAGCCTGTCTGATAGCTGACAACCGCATAGGCAGCAGCGTGGGATTTGTTGAACCCGTAGTTGGCGAATTTATCCAGCAGGTTCCAAACCTCGGTCGCCTTGGCCTCATCCACATCGTTCTCAGCAGCACCCTTGAGGAACTTGGGCCGCTCTGCGTCCATCGCCTCCTGGATTTTCTTACCCATCGCGCGGCGCAGCAAATCCGCACCGCCAAGGCTGTAGCCCGCCATTTCCTGGGCGATCTGCATCACCTGTTCCTGGTAAACGATGATACCTTGTGTCTCGTCCAGAATATGATCGATGGACGGGTGCAGAGTGTCCCGCTCGCTCAGCTTGTTTTTGACCTCGCAGAACTTGGGGATGTTCTCCATGGGACCAGGACGGTAGAGCGCGACGAGGGCAATGATATCTTCGATACAGTCGGGCTTCATGCGCTTGAGCGCGTCCATCATGCCCGAGGATTCCACCTGGAACACCGCCACCGTCTTGGCCGCCGAATAAAGTTTGTACGTTGCCTCATCATCCAGCGGGATGGCGTTGATCTGGTTTTCCGCCCCTTCAGCGGGTTCGTAAAGCTCCGTACCATCAGCAGCGACATGCAACGGGCGATCAGATTTGAAGATCAGATCCATCGCGTTCTGGATCACCGTCAGCGTCTTCAGACCAAGAAAGTCGAACTTAACCAGCCCGGCCTGTTCCACCCATTTCATGTTGAACTGAGTGGCCGGCATGTCGGATCGCGGGTCCTGATACAGCGGCACCAGCGCATCCAGCGGACGGTCTCCGATAACCACTCCCGCCGCGTGGGTCGACGCGTTTCGCAGCAACCCCTCTACCTGCTGCCCGTAAGTCAGCAGGCGGTCCACAACCTCTTCGTTGCGCGCCTCTTCGCGCAGACGAGGTTCGTCTTTCAGCGCCTTCTCGATGGAGACAGGTTTGACGCCTTCCACCGGGATCATTTTGGACAGGCGGTCGACCTGCCCGTATGGCATCTGCAGAACGCGCCCAATGTCGCGCACGGCAGCTTTCGACAGCAACGCACCAAAGGTGATGATCTGCCCCACCTTGTCGCGGCCGTATTTCTGCTGCACGTAGCGGATCACCTCTTCTCGGCGATCCATGCAGAAGTCGATATCGAAATCCGGCATCGAAACCCGTTCCGGGTTCAGGAACCGTTCGAAAAGCAGCGAATAGCGCAGCGGATCAAGGTCAGTAATCGTTAGCGCATAGGCCACCAGAGATCCCGCGCCCGAGCCACGACCTGGCCCCACCGGGATGTCCTGATCCTTGGACCACTGAATAAAATCGGCAACAATCAGGAAGTAGCCGGGGAACCCCATGCCTTCGATGATATCGAGTTCGAAGTCCAAGCGTTCCTGATATTCCTCTGGCGTTACTGCGTGCGGGATCACTGCCAGACGTTTTTGCAAACCATCATTCGCAATACGGCGCAGTTCGGCAACTTCGTCATCAGCGAATTTCGGCAGGATCGGATCGCGGCGATAGGCCATGAACGCACAGCGCTTGGCAATCTCGACCGTTTTCTCAATGGCCTCGGGCAAGTCGGCGAACAAGGTCGCCATCTCCTGCTGCGACTTGAAATAGTGCTGCGCGGTCAGGCGGCGGCGGCCTTCTTGCTGATCGACATAGGCCCCCTCCGAGATACAGATCAGCGCATCGTGCGCTTCGTACATATCTGTGGTCGGGAAATAGACGTCATTGGTGGCGACCAGTGGAAGGTTCTTGGCATAGGCCATTTCCACATGGCCACGCTCGGTCAGACGTTCGGCCTCGGGTTGACCGCCCTCACCCGGATGACGTTGGAGTTCGATATAGAGGCGATCGGCGAACATCGCTGACAATCGGTCCACCAAGGCTTCAGCCGCGGGGCGTTGACCCTGTTGCAACAACATCCCAACCGGTCCATCCGGCCCACCGGACAAGCAGATCAACCCTTCAGATCGTTCCGCAAGTTCTTCCAGAGTCACCTGCGGCAACTGCCCACCCTTGTCGACGTAAAGACACGAACTGAGCTTCATCAGGTTCTCATACCCGACCTCGGACTGGGCAAGCAAAACCACCGGCGCGGGTGTTTTGGGCTTTTCGCCCGGTTGCGCCTGCATATAGGTCAGGTCAACCTGACACCCCATGATCGGCTGCACTCCGGCCCCGCTGGCGGTGACCGAAAACTCCAAAGCCGAGAACATGCTGTTAGTATCCGTCACAGCGACGGCGGGCATATCCATCTTGCCACACAGACCGGGCAGCTTTTTCAGCCGCACGGCGCCTTCCAGCAGGGAATATTCGGTGTGAACACGGAGGTGAATGAATCGAGGAGTACTGCTCATGACTGCCACGCTATCCCAGCCGCGCGCTCGGCAAAAGCAGGAACCTTGGCTTTGGATTGCCAAAAAGATGGGCTTCGATTATTCGGCTTTTCCAGAAGGTGCTTCGGAGCCCGACAGTAGCCAAAGACAAAAAACGCTTTAGTTTCAATCAGGTGATCTCTAAACGAAGATAACAATCACGCAGCGTCAGTGCTCAATGGTGTATCACATAGGTAGTTTTTCTTGCCAGACAACCTGCGCTGTTTCTAACATCAGATGGCAAGCTATCCGCCCGCTACTCTTTCTACGTCGCATCGAAGGGGGGCACGCAAGGGCGCAACCGGGTAAGGCGACGGGTTTCTCGAATGAATATCACGTTTCTTCTGAACGGAGAGACAGTGGAACTGGCGGATGTCAATCCGACAGCGACCCTGCTGGATTGGCTGCGTGAGGATCGCGGCCTGACCGGCACCAAAGAAGGCTGCAACGAAGGCGATTGCGGGGCATGCACTGTCATGGTGACGGATGAAGGTGGCCACAAGGCGCTGAATTCCTGCATCCTGTTTCTGCCTCAACTGCATGGTAAGGCGGTTCGCACGGTCGAAGGCGCCAGTGGCCCCAACGGCGAGGCGCACCCAGCCCAGCAGGCGATGGTGGATCTGCACGGCTCGCAATGTGGCTTCTGCACCCCCGGTTTCGTTATGTCGATGGTGGCAAGTCATACAAATGGCGCGACGGATCACGACACCCAGCTTGCTGGCAACCTGTGCCGATGCACCGGTTACGCGCCGATCATTCGCGCCGCTAAGGCTGCCGAAGAAGTTCCCGTGCCAGTTTGGGTGAAAGACAAGCCAGTCGCCACGCGGGTCACATCGCAGATGTTGCCGGAGTCTTCGGATGAATTGGCCAAAATCTACGCGGAACACCCGGACGCCACTCTGGTCGCCGGCGCGACGGACGTTGGGCTTTGGGTGACCAAGCAACTGCGTGACCTCGACCCAGTGATTTTTCTGAACCGCTGTGATGATCTGAAAGAGATCACCATCACGGATGACGAGGTTCTGTTCGGCGCGATGGTCGACATGAACCGGATGGGCGAAGCACTGGCGGACCTGCACCCGTCCTACGCCGAGATGATCCGCCGTTACGCCAGCGTTCAGGTGCGGCACGCGGCCACCGTGGGCGGCAATATCGCAAACGGCTCGCCCATCGGAGACAACCCGCCCGCACTAATCGCCCTGGGCGCAACGCTACAACTGCGCAATGGCGACGAACGTCGCTCGGTCGCATTGGAGGACTTCTTTATCGACTACGGCAAACAAGACCGGACACCTGGCGAGTTTGTCGAATCCGTAAGTTTTCCGCGTCAGGCGGATCGTTTGAAGGCCTACAAACTCAGCAAACGGTTCGATCAGGATATCTCAGCCGTGTGTGGGTGTTTCAACATCTCTGTTTCGGACGGTATGGTTGCTGATGCCCGTATTGCCTTTGGTGGTATGGCCGGAACTCCCAAACGGGCTTCAAATGTCGAAGCCGCGCTGGTTGGCAAGCCATGGACGCATGAGACTGTTCGGTCCGCTATTCCGGCCTTCGACAGTGATTTCACGCCAATGACGGACATGCGCGCATCGGCCAACTATCGGCTGCAGACCGCCAAAGCGCTGCTCGAACGATATTTCCTTGAGGATCAAGGCGAAGTGACAAATGTATTGGAGGTATCCGCATGAGCGTGACCAAACCCCTCCCTCATGACGCGGCGCCACTGCATGTCGCGGGAACCGCACGCTATGTAGATGACATTCCGACACCCAAAGGATCGTTGCATCTAGCCTTTGGAATTAGCCCGATTGCCAAGGGTAAGATCACCACGATGGACCTGTCGGCGGTGAAGGCAGCTGAAGGTGTCGTCATGGTGATGACAGCCGACGATCTGCCATTTGCCAATGACGTCTCACCGTCGATCCATGATGAACCTCTGCTGTCTGATGGCACGGTGCACTATATCGGGCAGCCCGTTTTCCTCGTCATTGCGACCAGCCACCTTGCCGCGCGGAAAGCGGCGCGTTTGGGCCAGATCGATTATGCCGAAGAGACCCCAATCCTGACGGTTGAAGAGGCGCTTGCCGCAGACAGTCGGTTCGAGGACGGTCCGCGCATCTACGCCAAGGGCGATGCGGATGCGGCCATTGCGGGTTCGGCGCATGTGATCGAAGGTGGATTCGAGCTTGGCGGTCAGGAGCATTTCTATCTGGAAGGTCAGGCTGCACTGGCCGTGCCCAATGAGGGCGCGGATATGTTGGTGCATTCTTCGACCCAGCACCCGACCGAGATTCAGCACAAAGTAGCGGACGCTCTGGGTGTTCCGATGCACGCGGTTCGCGTTGAAACGCGCCGTATGGGCGGCGGCTTTGGCGGCAAGGAAAGTCAGGGCAACGCTTTGGCTGTTTCCTGCGCTATCGCGGCACGTGCAACCGGCAAAGCCTGCAAGATGCGCTATGACCGCGATGATGACATGATCATAACCGGCAAGCGCCACGCGTTCCGGATTGCATATAAGGCCGGATTTGATGAGAACGGCCACATCCAAGGCGTTTCCTTCCTGCATCATGCGATTTGTGGTTGGGCACAGGATCTGTCCCTGCCGGTCGCGGACCGTGCGATGCTGCATTCGGACAATGCCTATCTGTTGCCGAATGCCCGGATCGAAAGCCACCGGCTGAAGACTAACACTCAATCCGCTACCGCCTATCGCGGGTTCGGCGGACCTCAGGGTATGGTCGGGATCGAACGCGTGATGGATCACGCCGCGTATGAACTGGGCATGGACCCGGTCGAATTGCGTCGCCGGAACTACTATGAGCCGGCGCATGTTGTTGCGGATCCCGTGATCGCTGAAAAGCCGCTGGGCCATCCTGACCCGCACGAGGACCTGACCAGCCGAGGCGCGGTTGAGATGGGCAACGCCCCGGTGCGTCCCTTGCCCGCAGGTGGCAATACCACGCCGTACGGGATGGAGGTCAGTGACTTCGAACTGCACGGCATGACTGCCAAGTTGCTGCAATCCAGCGACTACAACGCGCGCAAGGCAGCCATCCAGAAGTGGAACGCCGAGAACAGCGTGATCAAGAAAGGCATCGGCTTTTCTCCGGTTAAGTTCGGCATTTCGTTTACGTTGACCCATCTGAACCAGGCGGGCGCGTTGGTGCATGTGTATCAGGACGGCTCGGTCCACCTGAACCACGGCGGCACCGAGATGGGGCAAGGTCTTTTCCAAAAGGTCGCGCAAGTGGCCGCGTCCCGCTTTGGTATTCCGTTGGAGATGGTGAAAATCACCGCGACCGACACCGCCAAGGTGCCGAATACCTCGGCTACGGCCGCGTCCTCGGGCAGTGACCTGAACGGTATGGCGGTCAAAGCGGCCTGCGACACGATCCGCGACCGGATGGCTGACTATCTGGCGCATCGACATCAGGCCGATCCCTCAACGGTGACGTTCTCTGATGGCCACGTCTCGGTCGGCGTAGAGCGCTACACATTCTCAGAAGCAGCTGCGCTGGTTTATCAGGGCCGGGTCAGCCTGTCTGCGACCGGGTTTTATAAGACACCCAAGATCGAGTGGGACCGGATCAAAGGCCGGGGGCGTCCGTTCTTTTATTTCGCCTACGGCGCGTCGATTACCGAAGTCGCGATCGATACACTGACAGGCGAGAACCGCATTTTGCGGACGGATATCCTGCATGATGCAGGCGCGTCGCTGAACCCGGCGCTGGATATTGGGCAGGTCGAAGGCGCATACGTACAGGGTGCGGGATGGCTGACCACGGAAGAACTTGTCTGGGACGGCAAGGGCAATCTGCGCACGCATGCGCCGTCGACCTACAAGATCCCCGCTTGCTCGGACCGGCCTGATGTTTTCAATGTCGCGCTCTGGAGCGGTGAAAACCGCGAGGACACGATCTATCGCTCAAAAGCGGTCGGAGAGCCGCCGTTCATGCTGGGTATTTCCGCGTGGCTTGCCCTGTCGAATGCGGTGGCTTCCTGCGGGGACAGCTATCCGGCACTGGATGCACCCGCCACGGCTGAAGAAGTCTGGAAGGGTGTCCAGCGGGTAAAGGGAGAGACCTGATGGGATTTGATCGAGAGGCTTTGAGGGAGGCGGTCAAAACCCACGGCAAGGTGACCCGGGTGGTTATCGCCGGGATCAAGGGGTCATCCCCCCGTGAAGTTGGCGCTGCAATGCTTGTTTGGGAGAACGGGCAGTCGGGCACCATCGGCGGTGGCACGTTGGAGTATCAGGCGGCTGAAGCAGCTCGATCCCAAGCAGCGCCCATGCGCCAAACGCACCATGCCCTCGGCCCGGATATGGGCCAGTGTTGTGGCGGTGCAGTAACTCTGCTGAGTGAAATCTACGATCTTGCGGCCGTCGACCGGCTGGATGATGCAGTCATTGCGCGCTCGGCTTCAGGTGGTGCGATGCCGCTTTCGGTCAAGCGACTGTTGTCGCAGGCCCGCGGTCAAGGTGTTGCGCCCGAACCGCAGCTGATTGACGGCTGGATGGTCGAACCCGTTCACGAACCGGCGCGCAATCTGTGGATATGGGGTGCTGGTCACGTTGGCCGGGCTCTGGTCGATGTCCTGTCACCGTTGCCCGATCTGTCGATCACATGGGTCGATACCGGGCCTGAGCGTTTTCCCGAAACGGTGCCCGCAGGCGTAACCGTCGTTCCGGCAAGCAAACCGGCCGAGCTGGTTCGCCATGCGCCGCGTGATGCCGAGCACCTTGTGCTTACTTATTCACACAATCTGGACCTGGAGCTATGCAACAGGTTGCTTTTGCATGATTTCCGCTTTGCGGGCCTGATTGGCTCGGCTACGAAATGGGCGCGGTTCCGATCCCGGCTGGCCGCTTTGGGACATGCGCCCGAGCGGATTGGCCGGATCACCTGCCCAATCGGAAATCCAGCCTTGGGTAAACACCCGCAGATGATCGCAGTTGGTGTCGCGGTGCAGATCCTGCGCCCTGCCCGGCAAAACGAAATAAAGAAGGACCTGAGCGCGTGACCACTCCACTTCTAAGCTTACAAGGGCTGACTAAAGCCTATCCCGGCGTCGTGGCCAATGATCAGGTGTCCTTTGACATCGGTGAGGGTGAGGTTCACGCCTTACTGGGCGAAAATGGTGCCGGAAAATCCACTCTCGTAAAGATGATCTATGGGCTGGTGAAGCCCGACAGCGGCACCATGCTGCTGCGCGGACAAGCCTTCGCACCACCCGAACCCCGCGCCGCACGGGCGGACGGGATCGCGATGGTGTTCCAGCACTTCTCGTTGTTCGACGCATTGAACGTGGCCGAAAACATCGCCTTGGGGATGGAAAACCCACCAGCCATGGGCGATCTGGCGGCGCGTATTCGCGAAGTTTCGGAAACTTACGGTCTGCCACTGGATCCCTATCGCACCGTCGGCGATCTGTCCGCGGGTGAGCGTCAGCGGGTCGAAATCATCCGCTGCCTGTTACAGGATCCGAAGCTGCTGATCATGGATGAGCCGACATCGGTTCTGACACCTCAGGAAGTCGACATTCTGTTTGAAACGCTGAACAAATTGCGGTCCGAAGGTACTTCGATCCTGTATATCTCGCACAAGCTGGAAGAAATCCGCACACTGTGCGACCACGCCACAATCCTGCGTTTGGGTAAGAATGTCGGCGAATGCGTTCCAGCTGAGACCTCAGCGCGGGATATGGCCGAGATGATGGTGGGTTCGACCCTGCAAACACCGGAGCGTTCGGGGCGTGAGTTCGGTGAGGTCGCCCTGGATGTCAGCGGTTTGTCAGTTCCATCACCATCCGAGTTCGGTACCGCGTTGAAGAATGTCCACATGACCGTCCGTAAGGGCGAAGTTCTGGGCGTCGGCGGTGTCGCGGGCAACGGCCAGGACGAATTGTTGGGCGTTCTGTCAGGCGAGATCACCACAGCACCCGACGCGATTAAGTTCAACGGCCAGCCGATCGGAAAACTGGGGCCGACCGCGCGCCGCAAGCTGGGCGTTCTGACCGCTCCGGAAGAGCGGTTGGGACATGCGGCCGCCCCTGACATGAGCCTGACCGAAAACGCTTTGCTGACTGGATCGGTCCGGGAAGGACTTGAGAACAACGGATTCCTCAAATGGGCAGAAACCAAGAGCTTTGCCGAAAAGATCATCAGTGCCTTTGACGTCCGCACACCGGGGCCAGAAAACGCAGCACGATCTCTGTCAGGGGGCAACCTGCAGAAGTTTGTCATTGGGCGCGAAGTCCTGCAAAACCCGGACGTTCTGGTTGTGAACCAACCGACATGGGGCGTGGATGCGGCCGCCGCGGCCTCGATCCGCCAGGCCATTCTGGATTTGGCCGCCAAAGGCACCGCAGTCATCTGCATATCGCAAGATCTGGATGAGCTGATGGAGATATCGGACAGCTTTGCAGCGCTCAATGAAGGGCGGCTCAGCGCTCCGCGTACGACCACGGGTCTGACGGTCGACGAAATCGGCCTGATGATGGGCGGCGCGCATGGCATGGAGGTGGCCCATGTTTAATCCGTCGGACCGCCTTCGGCGGGAAAATTTACAAAAAGATGAAGAAACTGGGGGAATGAGCAGATGATTGTGTTGGAGAAACGGCCGCAGCCGTCCAAAGCGTGGTCTTACGCGACCCCTTTGGTGGCCGTGCTGGCAACCATGGTTTTCGGCGGCATCCTGTTCGCCATTCTGGGCAAGAACCCGATCCAAGCCATTGGCACCATTTTCTGGGAGCCGCTGTTTGGCGAGTTCGCTTTCTACTACCGTCCACAATTGCTGGTCAAAGGCGCGCCGCTGGTTCTGATCGCCATTGGCCTGTCCTTAGGTTTCCGTGCAGGTATCTGGAATATCGGCGCCGAAGGGCAATACATCATGGGCGCTATCTTTGGTGCCGGAGCAGGTCTGGCCTTCTATCCGCTGGACGCGTTCTACGTTTTCCCGATCATGGTGATCGCCGGCGCATTTGGCGGTTGGCTTTGGGCGGCAATCCCGGCCTTCCTGAAGGTGCGTTTTGGCACCAACGAAATTCTCGTTTCACTGATGCTGGTCTACGTGGCCGAGCAGATGCTGGCTTCGGTTTCGCTTGGTCTGCTGAAGAACCCCGAAGGGTTCGGCTTTCCCGGATCGCGCAACCTGCAATCCTATGAAAGCGCGCATAACGCTGAGTTGATCGCCGGATCGGGTATGCACTGGGGTGTGGTGACCGCGCTGATCGCTGTGATTTTTGCCTATGTCCTGCTGAACCGTCACATGCTGGGCTTCCACATTCGCCTGACGGGTGAAGCGCCTCGGGCGGCGAAGTTCGCGGGTGTAAACCCGGCACGTCTGATCCTGTTCTGTCTGGGCATGTCCGGTGCCCTGGCCGGGTTGGCGGGGATGTTCGAGGTCGCAGGCCCATCAGGTCAGGTCAGCATCGACTTTAACGTGGGCTACGGCTTTACCGCGATCATCGTGGCCTTTCTGGGCCGTTTGCATCCGGTGGGTATCCTGCTGGCAGGTGGCTTGATGGCGTTGACCTATATTGGCGGCGAAATCGCGCAATCCCAGTTGGGCCTGCCCGCTGCTGCCATTCAGGTCTTTCAGGGCATGCTCCTGTTCTTCCTGCTGGCTTTCGATCTTTTGACCAACTACCGCATCCGTGCGGCCCGTAATGAGGTGGCGTGACCCATGGACCTAGGTGAAATCAATCCCGTACTTCTGGTCGCCTCGCTTATGGTGGCCGCAACCCCCCTGCTGCTGGCGGCGATCGGAGAGCTTGTCGTCGAAAAAGCAGGTGTTCTGAACCTTGGCGTAGAGGGCATGATGATCGTCGGCGCAATCAGCGGATTTGCGATCTCTGTCGAAACAGGATCACCCTGGCTGGGGTTCATTGCAGCAGCCATTGGTGGCGCGGTTCTGTCCCTGCTGTTCGTCCTGCTGACGCAGTTTGCGCTGGCGAACCAGGTGGCCAGTGGTCTTGCACTTACCCTGTTCGGCCTAGGCTTCAGCGCACTGATGGGTCAAAGCTATGTAGGTGTCAAACCGCCCAGCATGGGAGATATCCATATCCCGTTGCTCAGCGATATTCCGGTGATCGGCCCCATCCTGTTCCAGCATGATCCGATCCTGTATCTGGGCATCGCGCTGGTTGCAGCCGTCTGGGCCACGCTGAAATACACCCGCGTCGGTCTGATCCTGCGTGCAGTGGGTGAAAACCACGACGCCGCACACGCCCTGGGCTACAAGGTCATCAAAATCCGCATCCTGGCGATCCTGTTTGGTGGCGCCTGCGCTGGCCTCGGTGGAGCCTATATCAGCCTGATCCGCGTTCCGCAGTGGACCGAGGGCATGACCGCCGGTGTTGGATGGATCGCGCTTGCGCTGGTGGTCTTTGCCAGCTGGAAACCATGGCGTGCTTTGCTGGGTGCTTATTTGTTTGGCGGAATCACGGTGTTGCAGCTTAATCTGCAGGCCGCAGGCGTTGCCATCCCAGTCGAGTATCTGGCAATGTCGCCCTACATCATCACGATCCTTGTGCTTGTGATCCTTTCGGCCGACAAGAGCAGCGCACCTGCCTCACTGGGCCGGACCTTCCACGCCTCGCACTAGACGGGGCCAAATGAACCAACTTGGGGAGTAACCACATGAAATTCACTTCACTTCTTGCCAGTGCCGCCATGGTGCTGGGTCTTGCGACCGGCGCGGTCGCACAGGACAAAACAAAAGTAGGCTTTGTCTATGTCGGTCCGGTGGGCGACGGCGGCTGGACCTATGAACATGACAAAGGCCGTCTGGCGGTTGAGAAAGAATTCGGCGACAAAGTCGAGACCGTGTTTGTTGAGTCCGTTCCCGAAGGCCCGGACGCGGAACGTGTGATGACGCAGATGGCGCTTGAAGGCGCTGACCTGATCTTTACCACCTCGTTCGGGTACATGGACCCGACCATCAACGTGGCCAAGAAATTCCCGAACGTGAAGTTCGAGCACGCGACCGGCTATAAGACCGCCCCGAACGTGTCCGTCTATTCCGCCCGTTTCTACGAAGGTCGTGCCGTTCAGGGCCACATCGCGGGTAAAATGACCGAGTCGAACATCATCGGATACATTGGCTCCTACCCAATCCCCGAAGTGATCCGCGGCATCAACTCGGCCTACATCCATGCCAAAAAGGTAAACCCGGATGTCGAGTTCAAGATCATCTGGGCCTACACTTGGTTCGACCCGGCGAAAGAGGCTGATGCCGCAACCGTTCTGATCGAACAAGGTGCGGACGTGATCCTGCAGCACACCGACTCGACCGCGCCGCAGGCCGCCGCACAAGAGGCAGGCAACGTGATCACTTTCGGTCAGGCCTCGGACATGAGCGAATATGCTCCCAAGCCGCGCGTCTCTTCGATCATCGACAACTGGGCGCCTTACTACATCGCACGTACCCAAGCTGTCATGGATGGGTCATGGGAAACCGTGAACACCTGGGACGGTATCAAGGAAGGCATGGTTGAGATCGGTGAGATTTCAGACGCCGTTCCGGCCGATATCAAAGAGGAAGCACTGGCGATGAAAGCCGTCATGGCAGCGGGTGAATACCATCCCTTCACAGGCCCGATCAAAAAGCAAGACGGCAGCGACTGGCTGGCTGAAGGCGAAACCGCCGATGACGGCACGCTGGCTGGTATGAACTTCTACGTTGAAGGTTTGGAAGGCGAAATTCCGCAGTAAACCTTTGCACGAACACGTTGAGGGGCTGGCCATTAGGCTGGCCCTTTTTCGTTTCTATGGGAGCACCTCGCCTAACCTTAACTAATTACTGTCTTGACGATTGCAGACACGACGGACCTGATGGGGTTAATGTTTTACCTGTCTCAACACGAAACGTAAAAATCCCATGGAGATCAAAGCGCAAGACCACAGCCGCTGGTGGATACTCGGCGCAATGGGCGCCATCTTGGGTGTTATTCTGCTGGACGAAACGGTCGTCAGCGTCGCGCTTCCGACCATCCGCGATGAGCTTGGCCTGTCTCTGCTGGAAGCGCATTGGGTGGTGAATATCTATCTGCTGGTGTTGGCTTGTTTTGCGGGCGCAGCAGGACGATTGGGCGATGTTCTGGGCATTCGTGTTTTGCTCAGTGCGGGTTTATTGATTTTCGGCTTATCCTCTGCGCTGGGAGGGTTTGCCGAAAGCGGATTTGAACTGCTAACAGCGCGCGCCGCACAGGGCATCGGTGCAGCACTGATTTTCCCGCTGTCGCTAGTGGTTCTGATCCAGTCTTTTGACGAAAAGGAACGCGGGCTGGCACTGGGTTTATATGGCGGGATCGGGACAGTATTCCTGTCAATGGGTCCGCTGGTTGGAGGCGTTCTGACCGAATATCTGTCTTGGCGCTGGATCTTCTGGGTCAACCCCCCAATCGTGCTTGTGGTCGCTCTGGTCGCAAGGGCTTTCTGGCGGGACCCGCCACACCAACGGGAGCGCGAGTTCGACCTGAAAGGCCTAATTCTATTGGTGACGGGGTTGGCGGCTATTGTGTTTGGTGTCATGGAGGGCCCGGACAGAAGCTGGGCACAGCCCGAAGTTCTTATGGCCCTGTCAGCGGGTCTTATTTTTTTGGTGTTATTTGTCCGCGTCGAACAGAGGGCAACATCGCCTCTGATTGCCATCTCCCTTTTTGCCGGCCCCGGGTTTGCTGCTTCAAACATGATCCTGTTCACCGCACAATTCGGCAAGATTACTCTGTTCGTGTTCGGCGCATCCTACTTTCAATCAAAGCTCGGGTTTTCACCGCTGACTGCTGGTGTCGCCCTGTTGCCGATTGCTTTTCCGCAGATTTTCATTGCCCCGATGGCGGGGAAAATTGCTGATAAATTTGGCTCTCGCGGCCCTTCTCTGACAGGTACAGCGCTGGGTACGATTGCCATACTTATTGTCGCACTGGGAATGCATTTGGACGTCGCCGCGCTGATCTATGCTGGTTACTTCCTTTGGGGTTGTTGCGTGCCGTTTCTGTTTGTCCCCCCAAGGCGGGCCATCATGTCTATGGTACCACAAGCTCTGCACGGACAGGCAAGTGGCATCTCGATGACATTTCAGCTGCTGGGCGGTACGGTCGGGATGGCCCTGGGCAGTTCGGTTTTTGCCATAACTGGCTCGTTCACTCTGGTTTTCTGTTTTGTTGCGGCATTCGCTGTCTGCGTTCTCGCATTTGCTTACGCGTCCCTCGCCTTAGATAACAAACCCGGCCGCCCAGCGGTTTAAACCTCACACAGGCCGGATCTGAAATCAAAACGCTTGAATGGATCAATGCCCGGTCAGCACCAGCGTATTCACCGGCATCAGGATCAGACGCAGGCGCAGACCTGCAGCATGAACAACACCGATCGTGTCGATCACATGCAAGGCGGCGGCGTGCCAGAATCCCAAATCCTCATGCTCAAGCCGTTCATGGTTATCGGTGTAGACATTGGCCAGACAGTTGCTGCCGGGCGGTATGTCATCGGCCATGTTTTTGTACAGCGGCTCCATATAGACCAAAATCGAGCCGGGCACCTTGTTGGTCTGAACATCGCGCAGCTCATCTGTGGGACGTATCTGACCTGACGGGATGACATCCTGCACCTCAACCACAACCATCGGGATCACGGTGAAGGGCTTGGTCATGCAGCCCAACTCTCCGATCATGCCCGGCTTGATGACCTGAGCGGCCATCTGGTTGAATGCAGCCTGAAACCGGTTATGGCCCGAGCTTGACGGAACCAGAATGCCCGCAGGCCGCAGCAAAGGACTGACATAGTCGCCCACCTGAAGGCCAAATTGTTCAACCCGACCGGTCACACCTGCGCTTACGAGTGTTTTGTCCAGCTCGGTCAGCGCGGCGTCCAACTGGGCGTTGGCGCTGGCCAGTTGGGCCGGGATCAGTTCTTCGATCTGCTGCACCACGGCGGCACGGCGGGATCGCGATGCGGTCAGCTGCGCTTCACGCTCGGCAACAAGGTTTTCCAACCGGTCGATTTCGGCCAATCGCACGGCGCTGGAGCCTTCGTCCCGCAGGGTGGTGTTACGCTCCAAATCCTCAAGCGATTGATCCAATGCAGCGCGCGCGCCTGCGATGCCTGCGTCGGCCTCGGCCAGATCGGTTTCCGCCACTTTCAGCGAGGCCTGAACCTGCGCGATCTGCGCGTGCGCGGCCTCGACCTGTGCGGTTTGGGTGAAATCCTCGATCCGGAAAATCGGCTGGCCGGCAGTGACCTGCTGATTGTTGGTGACGTAAATTTCGGACACGCGACCGCCGAGTTGAGGCAGAATTGTCACCGTTCGGAAATAGGACGCCGCCGTTTTACTGGCAGGGTGGAAGTAAAACAGCGTGGTGATCACGGTCAGCGCAAGAATGGCGCAGGTGGTCAGGCCCCAACGCAGTTCATACCACATGGTGAACAGTGTGATTTCATGGCCTATACGTTTGCCCTGTACGTAACGGCGAAATAAGTAATCCGGCAACACGGTGACCAGCGCGCACATCAGTGTTTCAAGCATCTCTTACTGCTCCTGCTGCGCGGTCGGTTGCGATGGGGTCGCTGGGGCAGGAACATCGTTGCCTTGATTGCCCAAGGATCGGATTGCGTCGGCAATGGCGCGCAAGGGGGCGGCGACATCCGGGAACTGGAATCCGGCTACAAGAATGGCCGCCACCCAGAACAGACCATTGTGGGTAAACAGAGCCAACAGCGCCAATATCCCCACAAGCTGAAACTGAGGGTGGTTGGATTCATGCGCGATTTTTTCCGGGATGGAGTGCAGCGTAAAGTAGCCAACTCCGATCAGAACGATCACCAAAACGGTAAAAACAAACATGAAGGTCAGCAAAAAGTCGCTGCCATCTGCCTGCGTGACGTATGAGGGGATATGCCCCGTGGCCATTGGATGTAATTCTGCCGGTGTCACGTCTTTCTCCGATTCCGATGATAGCTGCACTAAAAACAGGCCGGTCTCTTTGGTTCAAGTTTACATTGCGGAAATTACGCCTCTTTTCCAATAGTGTTACGCATGCGAAGCTTTGCGCATGAATAAAAGCAGATCTCAAATCCACCCGTTTTGGGGTGATCCTAGGGCGGAGTTTCTAACATGATCGATTTCCTGGTCATCGGTGGCGGCATCGCCGGATTAAGCGCGGGCGCGCGTTTGTCCGAACATGGTCATGTCGTCGTGCTCGAAGGCGAAGACGCGCTGGGATATCACACCTCTGGCCGGTCAGCGGCGTTGTTTGAAAAGGGGTATGGACCACCTTCCGTCAAGACCCTGAATGCAGCGAGCGAAGCTTACCTCAGATCGAACGGCTATCTGTCGCCACGCGGGTTGATGCTGATTGCCGGGCATGATCAACGGGACGCGTTTCTTCAGGATCAGGCTGACCTTCGTCTGTCAGAAATCTCGGTTGACGAGGCCATTTCGCGGGTTCCGATACTGAACCCACAGACTGTTGGGTTTGCCGCCGCCAGCAGCGTTGCTTTTGACATTGATACCGACCGGATGATGCAAGATTTCGCACGTGTAATCCGGGCCAACGACGGCTTGGTTCTGACCCGTCAGAAGGTCAACGGCATCATCAAAGCCCGACACTGGCTTGTCGAAGCGGCAGAAACCTTCGAGGCCCGAGCCCTTGTTAATGCCGCAGGCGCGTGGGTGGATGAGATCGCCATGATGGTCGGCGTTACACCGATCGGCATAGAACCGCGCCGACGATCAGTGGCCCGTATTCGCGCCCCTGCTGGTCATGACGTGACGGGTTGGCCTTTGATGTTGGGCGCTGGCGAAGGTTGGTATGCGAAACCGGATGCCGGAAAGCTGATCGTTTCCCCTTGCGAGGCTGACCCGACCTTTCCCCATGATGCCTATGCGGACGACATGGTGTTGGCCGAGGGTCTGGCGAGGTACGAAGCGATGGTGACCGAGCCGGTCACAAGGGTCGAGGCGAACTGGGCTGGGCTTCGCAGCTTTGCGCCGGATGGTACGCTGGTCTTAGGCCCCGACCCCGCCGAACCCACGTTTATCTGGTCGGCTGCGCAAGGTGGTTATGGCTTTCAAACGGCACCGGCGGCCTCACAGCTGGTGGCAGATTTGACGACTGGTGCTCGTTCAGAATTGGAGGCGGCGAGCGTTTCCGCCCTAAGGCCAGAAAGGTTACGTGGATGACGAAACGCAAACTTCCCGTAAATGCCAGCGTGGCGACGGTATCCGATGGGCAAAAATTGGTCGCTCCGGCGGCCAGCAGGAATGCCGACGCGCTGTGTGATCTGCTGGCTCAGTTCGCCCCTGTGTCCGGTCGCGCGCTGGAACTGGCCAGTGGTACAGGGCAGCACGTCGTGGCTTTTGCAAATCGACTGCCCGGCCTGAATTGGCAACCCAGCGAGATTGACACTGAACGACGCGCTTCAATCGACGCGTATGCCGAAGGCGTAGAAAACATAGCCCCGGCGATAGAACTCGATGCGGTCCAACCCGGTTGGCATTCTGTTCACGGGGGAAGTGACCTGATCCTCTTGATCAACTTGCTGCATCTGATCAGCTGGTCGGAGGTGGAAGCCTTGGTGACCGAGGCCGCGCTGGCGCTGAACCCGGGCGGTCGGCTAATCCTCTACGGGCCATTCATGCGCGGCGGTCGGTTAACCAGTACCGGAGACCAGAACTTTCATGCTGCGTTGAGCCAACAAGACCCGGACATCGGATACAAGGATGACGCCGACATTCTGGACCTGCTGCGTCGAGTTCAACTGAATTTAATCGGTGCTGTTAAAATGCCGGCAAACAACCTGGCATTTATCGCTGAAAGACCTGAAGTCTGATCAAGATCAAAGTCAGGCGGCTTCCACGAACATATTCACAAGGTGATATGTTTAAAGGAAGCCCACTAATGAACTGGCAAGACAAGCTCTCGGATACGCGCAACAATCTGCGCAACCTCAACGCTGCAATCCCTGATACCGCCCGTGCCTTCGGTGCGCTGGGAAAAACCGTCAAAGAAGGCGGTTCGCTGGACTACAAAACCAAAGAGCTGATCGCTTTGGGTATGTCCATCGCTGCCCGCTGCGAACCTTGTATAACGCTACACACCGAAGCTCTGATCAATGCCGGAGCAAGCCGCGAAGAAGTGTCAGACGTTCTGGCCATGGCCATTCAAATGGGCGGAGGACCGTCGATGATGTATGCGGCCAAGGCGTTGGAATGCTTTGACGAGCTATCAGTATGAAGAAAGGCCCCGGAGATCTCCGGGACCTTTGCTTAGTCAGCCGTCCTTGCGGATGGTTTCGTTTTTCGGATCATAGGGGCTGTCGCAGGTGACAACCGCATCCCACAGTTTGTCCTGAAGCTTGACCTTCAGCTTGGTGCCTTCGACCGCCAGATCGGGCTTCACATAGCCCATGCCGATGGATTTCTCGAAGGCCACCGAATAACCGCCCGAGGTCAGACGACCGACGCGTTCGCCTTCCGGCGTATACAGCACTTCACGGCCCCACGGATCGGCATCCTCCGGTCCATCGATCAGCAAGGTGCAGCATTTCACGCGAACGCCAGTCTCTTCCAGCTTGGCCTTGCCATAGAAGTCTTTGGACAGGTCGACAAAGCGCGGCAGGTCGGCTTCCAGCGGGGTCGCGTCGCGGCCCAGCTCGGTGCCGAAGGCGCGATAGGATTTCTCCTGACGCAGCCAGTTCTGGGCGCGGGCACCGACCAGCTTCATACC
This sequence comes from Ruegeria sp. CDSC002, assembly GCF_059610905.1. Classification (NCBI taxonomy): domain Bacteria; kingdom Pseudomonadati; phylum Pseudomonadota; class Alphaproteobacteria; order Rhodobacterales; family Roseobacteraceae; genus Ruegeria; species Ruegeria sp. CDSC002. The sequence continues at coordinate 169,561 of NZ_JBXWOM010000009.1, read as the reverse complement.
GTGTTTCTCACCAGCTTTTTCCAGCAGGTCGAACAGGTAGTTCTGCATCTCAATCGGGTGGTGCAGTTCCCAGCCAAGCTCACCGGTATAGGCCACGCGGATCGCGTTGACCGGGCACATGCCCAGTTCGATCTGACGGGCCGACAGCCATGGGAAGCGCTTGTTGGACAGTGCGGTTTCCGGATCGGCGTCTTTGATGACCTCTTTCAGAACGTCCCGCGATTTGGGTCCGGCGATGGCAAAAACGCCCCACTGAGTGGTCACGTCCTGGATCTCGATGTAACCGAACTCCTCCATCTTGTCCTCGGCCGCCTTGCGCAGGTAATCGGCGTCGTACTCAGTCCAGGCACCGGCAGAGACAATGTAGTAGTTGTTCTCGCCGTTACGGACGATGGTGTATTCGGTGCGGGTGGTACCGTGCGAGGTCAGCGCGTAGGTCAGGTTAATACGACCGACCTTGGGCAGCTTGTTGCAGGTGAACCAATCCAGGAACTGGGTCGCACCGGGGCCTTTGACGACATGCTTTGTGAAGGCCGATGCGTCGATCAGGCCAACGCCTTCGCGGATCGCCTTTGCTTCGTCAACGGCATGCTGCCACCAGCCACCGCGGCGGAACGAGCGGGCATCATGGTCGAAGTTTTCGGGTGCATCCAGCGGACCGAAATAGTTCGGGCGCTCCCAGCCGTTAACCCAGCCAAACTGTGCGCCACGCGCTTTCTGACGGTCATAGGCCGGAACAGTCCGCAGCGGGCGGCAGGCCGCGCGCTCTTCGTCGGGGTGGTGCAGGATATAGACGTGCTCATAGCACTCTTCATTCTTACGTGCTGCAAACTCGGTGGTCATCCAGTTCGACGAGTAACGTTTGGGGTCCAGCGAAGCCATGTCGATCTCGGCTTCGCCGTCGACCATCATCTGCGCCAGATAATAGCCGGTGCCGCCTGCGGCGGTGATACCGAACGAGAACCCCTCGGCCAGCCACATGTTGCGCAAGCCAGGCGCGGGACCAACCAGCGGGTTGCCGTCGGGCGTGTAGCAGATCGGGCCGTTGAAATCGTCTTTCAAGCCGGAATCGGCACAGGACGGCACGCGCTCGGCCATTGCCATATACTGGTCTGCAATCCGGTCGAGATCGAGCGGGAACAGATCAGCACGGAAGCTGTCCGGTACACCATGTTCGAACTGCGCCGGCGCACCATGTTCATAGATCCCCAAAATCCAACCGCCGCGCTCCTCGCGTGCATAAGATTCGTTGTCAGCATCACGGACAACAGGGTGTTCGGGGTTGCCCGCTTCACGCCATTTGACCAACTCTGGGTCTTTGTCCATGACGATGAAGGTGTGCTCGACCGGAATTGCGGGCATTTTGATGCCCAGCATATTGGCGGTCCGCTGCGCGTGGTTGCCCGATGCGGTCACGACATGCTCGGCGGTGATAACCACCTGCTCATCCGACGGAATGAGGTTACCGCCCTTCTCGACCATTTTGGTGCAGGTGACTTCCCAATGAGTGCCATTCCAGTGGAAGGCATCGGCCTGCATCTTACGGACAATATCCACACCGCGCTGACGGGCGCCCTTGGCCATCGCCTGGGTCACGTCAGCGGGGTTAATATAACCGTCTTCGGTGTGATAAATCGCGCCCTTCAGATCCGAAGTCTCGATCAGTGGCCAGCGTTCCTTGATTTGATCAGGGGTCAGCCATTCATATGCGACATCACAAGTCTCAGCCGTCGACGCATAGAGCATGTATTCATCCATGCGCTCTTGCGTCTGTGCCATGCGCAGATTGCCAACTACGGCAAAGCCCGCGTTCAAACCGGTTTCTTCCTCAAGCTGCTTGTAGAAGTCGACCGAGTACTTGTGGATGTGTGTCGTCGCATAAGACATGTTGAACAGCGGCAACAGCCCCGCTGCGTGCCATGTGGACCCTGAGGTCAGCTCATCCCGTTCAACTAGCATCACATCGTCCCAGCCTGCCTTGGCCAGGTGATATGCAATCGAAGTGCCGACGGCACCGCCGCCAACAACCAGTGCTTTGACTTGGGTTTTCATTACCGGGCGTCTCCCCTTGAATTCAGTTGACACCATATGGCGCATTTGAATGCCCCGGCGCGACATTCATCCGACCAGTGATATAAAGAAAACGACCCGTGCACGGCGCAGAGCGTCGATTTTTCGTGCGAAGGGTTTCAGTTGCCCCCGACAGAGCACCGTTTGCTGCTGCCCAACGTGGCACAGGATGACTTACCCAAACCGCCCTTCCTGACCTTGACCTCAGCCGATGGGGCAACCTGAGGTTCGGGCTCATCCGCGTTCGCGTTGGCGTGGGCCACTTTGCCCATCAATCCCTTAATGAACCCGCCGATACCACCTGTGCTGGCCACTTCGGTTTCCACCTCGCTCAACGCGGAGGCAAGCAGCAGGTTCTGTGTGCGAATGTAAGATAGCTGCGACAGTTCCTGATTTTCGAAGACTTCGCCGTTGGTGATGTCCATGACGCCCTCGGAATTAAAGCCCGAACTGCTTAGCGTGTTCGCTACCAAAGCGGCCGCATCCAGATTTTCCAGCTTTTCCTGACCCAACCTTAGCTGCGCGATTTGCATCGTTTCATAGAGATCGTGCATTTCATCCGCTATTTCGGGCTGCCGGATCAGGGGAACTTCGATTCCGTTGCCGACAACCAGGGCCGGATGCGGCAGCAATGCGTTCAGGCCTGCGTAATCGACGAGGCCAAGAAACTCTCGGATCGTCGCATCGCTGGCATCTGCATGAAGGCGGATAACCACCTCTTGATCAAAACCGATACGGCCTCTGAATGCGCGGTAGTTGGTCTTTTTGCCATCATCCAGCAGATTTCCGATTGTTTCGATGAAAGCGACGCCGTCAATCACCGCATACCCTTGTTCGGCCTTCATCCCATCCAGAAACGCATCCTGCGCACTCAATGCCAATCCGGCCAATGTGTTTCGTGCCGCTTGGGGTTTGAGGGTGATATCAAGCCAGATCAGTTCACCTTCTTTTGCGTAAACAGTGCCTGTCTCATCCAGCTTTCGAAGCGCACCGTCTTTACCGGCAGCGTTGAGCTGAAGCAATTCGGCGGGCCCGCTGATCGAACTGATAAGGGGTACTGCCCCAAATTCTGAAAGAACTCTGGAGACTGCCTTGGCGTCGGGCTCGGTCAGGGCATATTGCGCCCACCCTTCTGGGGGGCTCGGAAGAAAGGCTTTTGCACCGGCATCCCATAGCTTTTGACGTTCTCGCGCCGCTTGTTTCACTTCCCGCTCTTTTTGGCTTTGATCGAACCGAGCTGAGATGGTTTCAACATAACCGCTCAACGAAAGCGTACCGTCTGTTTTTTTGTCCTGCTGGAAGTAATCTAGCCCCGCAAGGACCAGACCAACTATCAACGCAAACCCAATGAACCTTAGCGCGCCCATTATGACCTCAAAATCAATTGCTCCTCATTTTCGCAATTGATAGCAGCAGAATTGGGCACCCTTGTGGCTCTGAGGCGGAATTCCCAAGGATGCGCCGTTTCTACGTGTTCGACAGGATCTTTCCGGGGTTCATGATGTTATCGGGGTCCAGTGCCTTTTTGATGGCAGTCATATACGTGACCGCTGGTCCGAGCTCTTTGACCAGGTAGGGCTGTTTGCCCTGTCCGATCCCATGTTCGCCCGTGCACGTGCCTTCCATCGAAATAGCCAGATCATTCAGCCAACCGACGAATTGGTCAGCTTTGCTGACTTCGTCCGCGTTTTCCATGTCGATCAGCAGCAAGGAATGAAAGTTGCCATCCCCGACATGCCCAACCACGGGGGCCATAAGTCCTAGCTCACGCGCTTTGTCCTGAGTCGCTGTGACGCACTTTGCCAAACGCGAGATCGGGACGCAGACATCCGTGGAAATTCCCCGCGCGCCCGGACGCAGTTGCAAGGAAGCCCAGTACATATCATGCCGGGCTTGCCAGAGTTTATTGCGTTCCTCAGTCGTTGAGGTCGCCGCAAAATCGGTGCCACCGAACTCTTCCGCGATCTGGTTGAAGGTTTCGGACTGTTCGACCGCACCGTTTTCCGATCCGTGGAACTCGAGCAAGAGCAATGGCGTTTCCGGCAGGCTCAGCCCGGAATAGGCATTAGCGGCCTGGACCGACATTTCATCCAGCAGCTCAATCCGCGCCACCGGAACACCATATTGGATCGTCATCATGACAGCCTGACAGGCCGCATCCACAGACGGAAATGAACAACGGGCCGAGGTGATCGCCTCGGGGATGCCCTGCAGGCGCAGGGTAAGTTCGGTGATGATTCCCAGCGTCCCTTCGGCCCCGATCAGCAGTCGGGTCAGGTCGTAACCCGCCGAGGATTTCTTGGCCCGGTGCCCGGTTCGGATGATCTGCCCATCCGGCATGACCGCCTCAAGACTAAGGACATTGTCCTTCATCGTGCCATAGCGCACCGCGTTGGTCCCGGACGCCCGCGTCGCCGCCATTCCGCCCAACGAAGCATTCGCGCCGGGGTCAATCGGAAAGAACAAACCCTGATCCCGCAAATGGGTATTCAGGTCTTCGCGCGTCACACCCGGCTGTACGACGCAATCCAGATCACCCGGGTTCACAGCCAGCACCTTGTTCATCTGGGTCAGGTCAACCGAGATACCACCAGCAGGGGCGTTCACGTGACCCTCCAACGATGTACCCGTACCAAATGCAATCACCGGTACCTTGTGCATGGCGCAGGTTTTGACGATCTCGGAGACCTCTTCCGTGGAATGCGGAAAAACCACGGCATCCGGGGATTGGTTTTCGATCCAGGTGGTCGTGTGACCATGTTGTTCGCGGATTGCCTGACCGGTTTGCAACCGGTCACCAAACTTTTGTTTCAGGATGCCGACAGCTGCCTCGATCCCCACTTCATTTCGCGGCAAAGCGACTGCCTGCACCATGGTCTTCCCCTTTGAAACGCCGGGCTATTCGCCCAGCGCAATTCCCTCACGACGTGGATCGGCACCGCCGACCAGCACATCCCCGATCTCAATCGCATGCAGGCCCGATGTCAGGTCGCGCGGGTTTACTTCAAAACCCAGCTCGATTAGCGGGTCCGAGAATCCTTCGGCGGCGGTTCCCACTTCGACATCATAAGTGCCAAAACGATTGACGAGATGCGGTAGTGAAAGAGCTTGCTGCACATCCATGTCCCAATCTGCCCATGCGATGATCGACTTGGCAACATAGCCGATGATACGGCTACCGCCCGGCGATCCGATGGCCAGAACAGGCGCGCCGTCCTGCATCACAATTGTCGGGCTCATCGACGAACGTGGGCGTTTGCCAGGCTCCAACCGGTTGGCAATTGGAACACCGTCACTGTGCGTTTTGAACGAGAAGTCCGTCAATTCGTTGTTTAGCAGAAACCCGTTTGTCATCAGTCGTGAACCGAACCCGTTCTCAATCGTCGTCGTCATCGACAGGACGTTTCCGTACTGATCAACGATCGAGATATGCGAGGTTGAGGGTAACTCGATCGAGACATCGTCGGCCCAATTCGACGCATGATCAAACTCGGGGTTACCCGGTGCGACCTCTGTCAGGGCGGCTTCTCCGCCTAACAGAGCGCCACGGTCGGACAGATAAGATGGATCAACCAAGCCCTGTGTGGGCATGGGAACAAAATCATGATCGGCCATATAGCGACCGCGATCTGCGAAAGCCAAACGAGAGGCATCACCGATCAGGCGCCATGCATTGGTGTCTTCGGGGCCCATTGCAGCCAGATCATAGCCGTCCAGCATGCCCAGAATCTGACCGACAGTCAGCGCGCCTGACGATGGTGGGCCCATGCCGCAGACCTCATAGGCGCGATAGGTAGCGCACACTGGTTCACGCTCGATCACCTGATACAGCGCCAGATCAATTCCCGACAGAACGCCCGGGTTGCCTTCGGCGTTGCGTACGGTGCTGACGATGCCAGCGGCAACTTCACCACCATAAAAGCCAGCCGAGCCTTCGTCGGCCAAAATACGCAGAGTTTCGGCATAGGCCGGGTTGGTCAGGCGTTGCCCCTGCTCAAGCGGCTTACCGTCGGGCAAGAAATATTCTGCGGTTGCAGGAAAGCGCGACAGGCGTTCGGCATCTTTTTCGACCAGGCCAGCAAGGCGCGGAGATACCAAGAAGCCGTCGTCCGCCAACGCGATGCCATCGGCAAACAGGCTTGGCCAGGGACTGCGGCCCCAGCGCCGGTGTGCCTCTTCCAGCAAGGCCGGTGTCCCGGGTGTGCCCACCGACAATCCGCCGACAACTGCATCAAAGAACTTCAGCGGTTCGCCGTTTTCGTCATGGAACAGCCTGTGGTTCGCCTCAAGCGGGGCCGTTTCACGCCCGTCCAGTGTGGTCAGCTTGCCCGATGCAGCGTCATACCAAACCAAAAATGCACCGCCACCAAGGCCCGACGATTGCGGTTCGACCAACCCCAGCACAACCTGAACGGCGACCATTGCATCAGCCGCCGACCCGCCAGCGCGCAAAACCTTTGCGCCTGCTTCAACCGCCAATGGATTCGCAGCAGCGACCATCCAGTTTTCAGATGTGACCGGCTGCCCTGCCATCTTGGCCTCAAGCGCAGCGATCACCTCTTCGGTCAGGCCTTGCACCTGCCCCTCGGACGCGCCTTCGGGCGCAACGGCATCCGCCGTTTCCTGAGCAGTCAATGGTCCTGCCAGCACCACCGCCGACAGCAACACTCCCGAAATCAGACTTCGTTTCATCGTATCCTCCTGAAAATATGCGTGTGTAAATTGGCACCGCCCGCATCAAAACACGGGAAACACCTGATCAAAGCATTGCGGGGACCACCTGATCCGGTGGGCGGTGACCGTCTTCGAAAGTCTTGATATTTATAATAACTTTCTCGCCCATTTCGATCCGACCCTCTAACGTGGCCGACCCCATGTGGGGCAGCAGAACAACGTTTGGTAACTGTCGCAATCTTGGGTTCACATCCGTCCCATGCTCATAGACATCTAGGCCCGCGCCGGCGATTTCGCCCGAGCGTATCCGACGCGTCAGAGCGTTTTCGTCGATCACCTCACCCCTTGAGGTATTCACGATAACGGCTGTCGGCTTCATCAATTTCAGCCGTCGTGCATTCATCAAATGGAAGGTAGACGGTGTCGACGGGCAATGGACCGAAATCACATCCATTCGCGCCACCATCTGGTCGAGGCTTTCCCAGTAGGTCGCTTCCATCTCTTGTTCGGTCTCGGGGCGAAGCCTGCGACGGTTGTGGTAATGTACCTGCATTCCAAATGCGCTGGCACGGCGGGCCACGGCCTGGCCGATACGCCCCATGCCAAGAACGCCCAAACGCCGCCCGCCGATACGTCCGCCCAACAAGGCATTCGGCGCCCACCCGGTCCAATCGCCTTTCTGCATGACAGACAGACCCTCGGGAATTCGGCGGGTCACAGCGAGAATCAGCGCCATGGTCATATCAGCGGTATCGTCGGTCAGAACCCCCGGAGTGTTCGACACCAGAATGCCCCTCTGACGCGCGGTCGAGACATCGATATTGTCGACCCCTGCCCCGTAATTCGCGATCAAGCGCAGGTTTTCACCCGCTTGCCCCAAAAGGCCACCGTCGATCGTATCGGTCACGGTTGGCACCAGAACATCGGCGGTTTTCACGGCCTTCACCAGTTCTTCGCGGGTCATCGGGCTGTCATCGTCGCGCAACTGCACATCGAACAATTCGCTTAACCGGGTTTCAACCGCCTCGGGCAACCGTCGCGTAACGACAACACTCAGACGTTCTCTTGACACCTCTGCACTCCCACTGCTTTGCAAACCTTCGCGCGCCATGTCATCGTGGCGCAGGATAAGGCGGGGCACAAGAACCCCATAGGCATTGAGTCGACCTTTTTTCGAAGCAAGATCAACAGGCACAAGAGCAGACAGTAAGTGAGTGGTTTTCTACCCGTAAAACGCCTTGTTTCGGCGGCATTCGCTGTTTTCCTAACCGTGCTTGGCACCCTGCCCGCCAGCGCGCAGGACAAGCGTGGCCAAGTCACCAACCTGCCCCTTCCACGGTTTGTCTCGATGAAAGCCGCCGAGGGCAATGTGCGCCGAGGCCCATCACTGACTCACCGAATCGATTGGGTTTTCAAACGGCGCGGCATGCCACTGCAGATAACGGCAGAATACGGAAACTGGCGCAGGGTTCAGGACCGCGACGGCGCCGGGGGATGGGTGCACTACGCCCTGTTGTCCGGTGTTCGAACGGTGTTAGTCGATGCCGAACTACTGCCCGTGTACACCAGTCCGGACCCAAAGGCCCCGGTCAGCGCCCAATTTGAAACCGGCGTCGTGGCGCGCCTTGGCAGCTGTTCGTTGGATTGGTGTCAGATTTCTGCGGGCGGGTATCGCGGCTGGGCACAGAAAACGAACCTTTGGGGCGTCGACCCAGCCGAAATCCGAGAATAACCTAGTCGGATAGGGGTGTGCGCGCGATGAAATCGCAGGTCAGCTTGACCAGTTCCGGACCAACGTCTTCTTGCAAGAAATGCCCCGCATTCGGCAAGATAACATGAGGCTGCCCTGCGGCCCCCGGGCACAGTTTCTGGAACACCGCATCAATCCCCGCCATGACCAGATCATCGGCCCCGAAAGCAGTGAGGACAGGTGTCTGAAGCCCTCGGATCACCTCCCAAGCCCGCCGGTTCGGACCCGAGGACGGATCACCAGGCGTCGCTGGCACTAGCATAGGAAACTGCCGCGCCCCGGCCTTGTAACTTTCATCTGGAAAAGGCGCATCATAGGCCGCGATAACGTCTTCGGACAGTGACGATACAGTTCCGCCTTTCAGAATTCCACCGGCCGGAAATACCGGAACCTCCTGGCTGAACCTGCGCCAGTTCTCAAACGCTGCGCCCATTGGCTGATCGCCAGTTGGCAGCGCCGTGTTGGCAATCACTATGCGCGCGAACCTCTCCGGCAGCTCTGCCCATAACCGCAGCCCGATTAGCCCGCCCCAGTCCTGGCAAACCAGAGTGATGTTGCGCAGGTTTACCTTGCGCAGCCACTCACCCATCCAAGCCACGTGCCGCTCATAAGTGTAGTCGCTTCGTTCAGTTGGCTTGTCGGATCGCCCGAACCCAATCAGGTCTGGCGCAACCGCGCGATGTCCCTGCGCGACGAATCCCGCAATCATGTGACGGTAAAGGTAGGACCAGCTTGGCTCGCCATGCATCATCAGTATCGGATCGGCCTCGGCTGGCCCTTCATCCACATAATGCATCCGCAACTGGCCGCCTTCGGTGTCATCCACCTGCGCGTAATTCGGTGCAAACGGATAATCTGAGAGCCCGTCAAACCAGGTATCTGGCGTACGTAGAAACTTCATTCTCTTCCCTTTCAGAGTTTCCAACCCGAACGCCCTGCCACCAATGCGCGCATCCAGCCCATCGCGAAACATTAGATTTCAAAAACCGCACCGCAAGATCAGGCTCTATGAGCGACCCATTCCGCATAAACGCCGCGGCCCTGGCAAACGACCAGATCACAGCAGGATTGAACACCTTTCCCAGGAAAACAAGCCACTCTCAGGTCTTCGGTTAGCGCCTTTAGATTTTTTTCAATCCGCACTCATTTTTTTGTCTGAAAGGTCTTGAACCCACCGATCAACAATCGTAGACAGCGCCTCACCGTTGGGGTGTAGCCAAGTGGTAAGGCAACTGTTTTTGGTACAGTGTACCGTAGGTTCGAATCCTACCACCCCAGCCACCTTTTCAAGAAAAGTCAGGAAAATAAGGGGCGACAGAGCCCCCGAAAAATCCGATGTAACACAGACTGCCAGAAATCGATACGGCGGTCTGTAGCGCAAACCCGGTGACTATGCAGGCCCCTAACTAATGCGCCGCGACCGTATTTTCTATTTCCGAAAACGCCTGCCAAAAAAAATATCAAACCAGGTCCCAAACCAGTTTCTTTGCCTGCCGCTGCAAACCGACCTCCCGCTCGACGCCGTGAAGCGCGCAGCCGCGTTGCTCACCGTCCTCGAGCAGATGGAGAAGATACACGTGGAAGCACTGATTAAAGATTCGCGGACCCCCGAGACCGCCAAAGCCGTCTTGACCGAGATGCTACGCTCAGCACTTGAGGTCATGTTGCAAGAGCAAAACCAAGACAGTGCCTTGAGCGCTGGCGAGGTCGACCAGAGGATCGAAGCGCTGCAGGAAGAAAACCGACGTCTCCGGCAGGCCGCAAGGAACAGACAATGGACCGACGTCGAGCCTTTGCTGCGCGCCGCTGGAGACCGCGTTGCCCTAAATCTTCCAACGCCGATTTCAAACGATCTGGGCAAACGTGCGACAGCTTTGCAACGTCGGCTCAATGACGCGGAAGTTGCCGCGCAAGAAGGCGACGACGTGCACTATGCCGGCTCGGAACTCTTGGCTGAACACGGCTGGATGACTTCGACAAGTTCGTTCAGGCACCGGTTCAGCTTTCCCGGGCACGCACAGGAACCACAAAAACTATCCCACCAAGGCCATGAAGGAAATAACAGCTTCCGTTTTTCTTTCTGTCTTTCTTTCAGCCTACGCCGCTTGATGTCAGGCCGCGACTAATCTTCGGTTTGCCATAGCAATCTTTGCAACACTAAGACGGGTATTTGCTCGAGCACGGATGTTCATTCTCACAAGAAACTGGGCGCGCCTGAACGCGCCCAGTTTCGTCAAGTCGCGACGTGAGATATCTCTTTGTCCGGCGAGTATATGTCCAAGATATTCCAATGTCCGGTCGTTGGTGTTGGGTTGTTGATCATTGGCACATCGAGCACGGTTGGCTTGCCACTGGCGATTGCCGCTTCCAGTGCCGGCAACAGTTCGTCGGCAGCGCTGAGCCTGTGCCCTTCCGCGCCGTAGGCTCGCGCTATGTCGGCATAGCCCGGTCCGTTTGCGGGTGCGGCGGCTGATCCGGGGAACGTGGTTCCATAGGTCAGACCGTAATGCGCCTTTTGCAGACCTGCTATGGTTCCGAAGGCATTGTTGTTCATGACCAGCCAGATAACGCCCAGATCGAGTTCGACGGCCGTTGCCAGCATCGACGGGTTTTGGCCGAAACCACCATCGCCAACAAGGCTGATCACCACACGATCAGGTGCCGCCAGTTTCGCGCCGATCGCACCCGGAGGACCGAAACCCATCGTCGCGAACCCACCCGGGGTCAGGATTGAACCCGGCGTCAAAATGTCAAACTGTTGCCCGACACCGTTCTTGTTCCACCCAACGTCAGTGGTGATGATGGCATCCTCGGGCAGTGCCTTGCGGGTATCTGCCAGAATACGCTCGGGCATCATCGGAAAGGCTGCTGACGTCGCCATTTCCACGTTGTGCGCTTTGAAATCCGTTCGGAAGTCGGCGATCTTCTGTTCCAGAGCGGGGCGTTTGAAACCGTCCGGATACATCTCGCGGGCGACCCGGTTGAGGACGCGCAAAGCGGCCTTGGCGTCAGCAACGACGCCGATCTCGGTGGGATAGTTCCGACCGATTTCCTGCGGTTCGATGTCGATATGAATGACCTTCGAGCCGGGAATGTTGAACGTGTAGCCAGGGTACCAACTGGAGCAATCAGCCTCTTTGAACCGAGTGCCCACGGCAAAGATGTAGTCCGCATTCAAGCAGGACTGGTTGACCAATTCGGTGCCCCAAAACCCGGTCATTCCCAGCACAAGCGGATGGTCGTCCCGCAAAGCGCCTTTACCCATCAGGGAATGCGCGACTGGCAGGCCCATATGGTCAACAAATTCTCGCAACTCTTCGCTGGCTTTTGCCAGAAGAATACCACCTCCGACATAAGCGACTGGGTTTTCTGCTTTAGCCAACGCTTCGACAATCTCTCCCGCTGTCTCGTCGTCAATCGACGGTTTCTTGAGTGCTCGTGTGTTGTCGCGAATACGGTCGAAACTGTCTGAGGGGATCACCTCTGAAAAGATGTCCATGGGGACATTGACCAGCACAGGCCCGGGTTGGCCACTTTCGGCCAGATGGAACGCCTTCTCCAAGATTTCGGCCATTAAATCCGCGCGGTCTACCCGCCAGGCGCGTTTGACAAAGGGGCGATAAATCTCCCATTGGGCAGCGTCCGCGTGCAGGTTCACCTCCTGATGCGGGTGTTTACCATAGTAATGCGTAGGAATATCGCCCGCGATCACGACCATAGGGATACAGTCCAAGGCCGCGTTGGCGACCCCGGTGGCACAATTGGTCAGCCCCGGGGAGAGATGGGACAGTACCACCGAGGCCTTGCCCGTCACACGGGCATAAGCGTCCGCCGCGTGGCTAGCGATCTGCTCATGCCGCACGGTGACGAATTCGATGGGGTTTTCCGCCAACGCGGCCAGAACCGCTATATTCGTGTGGCCGCATAGACCGAACACATGTTTGACCTCACGACGCTCAAGGAAATCGACGATGTGCTCAGCAACGGTTTTGCCTTCCAATTTAGCTCCGTCCATCACGCGACCTCCTGTCCGTAGAACTCACCGAACAGGTCCGGCTCCGAGGGGCGATCCTCGGGGATCGGACGGCTGACCCAGGTGTAGTTCATCATGTGTTTCATGGTGACGTTTTCATTGGTGATGTTGCCGCCCCAGATGCCGCAACCAAGGCTGCTGGTCATAGGCATGCCATTGGTCCAGGCACCCGCATTGGCCTTGGACTGAGGCTGTCGCACCATCATACGGCTGACCGGAGCAAGGCGAGCGAGCCGATCGATGTGATCGTCATTATGGCTATAAATCCCGCAGGAATGGCCCTTACCTCCGGTATTGTAAATCCGGCTGACCGTTTCCAACGCGTCATCGAACGTGTCGAAGTGATAAAGCGCCATCAGCGTGGTCAGTTTTTCCTTCGAGAACTTGTGCTGCGGCCCGATTTGCCCCTGATTTTCAACCATCAGAAACTTGCGATCTTCGGGGATGCTAAAACCGGAGACCTTGGCCGTTTGCTGCGGCGGACAGGCGATGGTCGGGAACGTACGGTTTCCCTTCTCGTCCCACATGGCCGCTTCTAGCATGGCCTTCTCTTCATCCGAACACAGGTAGCCACCCTCAGCTTGAAGCGCCTGGACCATATCGTCGTAAACTGAGCGCTGGATGATGATGTTGCCGTCGGCCGAGCAGCCCGACCCAAAGTCGGAGGTCTTTGAAATGCGAGTGTTCTGCGCAGCGATGTCCAGATCGGCGGTTTCATCGATGACGATGGACGAATTGCCCGCGCCGACGCCATAGGCCGGGCGCCCAGAACTGTAGGCCGCTTTGACCATCGGCTTGCCACCCGTTGCCAGAGTCAGGTCACAAATCTCCATGAGGTGCTGTGTTAACGGGATCGATGGTTTGCGGATCGACTGGAATAGGTCTTCGGGGGCACCGGCGGCACGGCAGGCTGCGCGCATGACCTCGACCATCTCAAAGGTGGTATGGGCGGTTCGCGGGTGCGGGCTGAAGATGACCGCATTCCGAGCGTTCGCGGCGGACACGCCGGTCACCGGTGGCGTCATCGCAGGGTTGGTCATGGGAATCAAGGATGCGATCACACCAGCAGGTTTGGCGTATTTCGAGAGCCCCTTTTCTTCATCGACTTCGACAATTCCCGTCGAGGGCGTGCGCAGAACATCACGCAGCACCATGTGAATCTTAAATCGCTTCGCAGGGCGCCCTTCGCGATCTCCGATACCGCTTTCGTCCACGCCTTGCTGGGCCAGACGCGTGAAGGTCTTCTCGTTCCCAGCATACCACGCAATTGCCTGAGACAGGCGGTCCAGCCTGTCCTGATCCCAATCCTCGATCTCGGCCATAGCAGCGCGGGCGCGTGCCAGCATATCGGCCGCCATGTTGCGGTCGTTTTCAGTGAGCTCTTTGCCCATGATGATCCTCTTGGTGTTTTAGAATTGCAGCATTGGGCACCCGACGCTGTGACCGCGCCTCGCCGAATGTTCGCTTGGCGTGGCTGAGACAGCGACGCGCGTGTTCTTCATATCCCAACTCAGCAACGCGGCTTTGGTTGGGTAATTCAATGGAGTAGTCGACGGGCGGCATCCGTTCGATGATGCCGGTGAAGTCAATCCAGCCTTCGCCGGGATAGAGCCGCGCATCGCGGGCCAACTGGATCATGCCCTCACGCGTATCGGCGATGCCAGGCAGGCAATCAGAGATATGCAGGAAATGAAACAGATCCGAGGGGACGTGTAGCAACTCTCCCAAATCCACGCGGCTGAGGTGCAGGTAAAGCGTATCGACCAGAATACCGCCGTTGGGCTGATCGGAGGCACGCACGATATCAAGCGCCTCATCCAGAGTGCGCAAGCGGGAGAAGCTTGGAAACTCAAGGTCCACTGTTAGCCCATACGGAGCCGCCAGTTCGCAGGTCTCGGAATAGACGTCGATCAGGAAGTCACGATCATCGCGGGTGTTGGTCCACGCGCTCATGATCATACGCTTGGCGCCCAGTTCCCCGCCGATCTCCAGCGACGGCTCGAAACTGCGCGGATCAACATCTTCGGTAATGCGCGCAAGCTCGACATCGAGGACTTTCAGACCGGTTGTTGAAAGCGCAGTTTTGGTAGCCTGCACCTGAGCCTTGTCGATCGGGGACTGGGTGAACTCTCCAGGCACATGCATCGGAATGAACCGGGGGCTGACGGCATCGTAACCGGCCCGTGCGGCGATATAGACCAGCTCGGGCGGCGTACAGCCAATCAGCGTCAGATGCGCCAAGGAATAGAGAGAGGGGCGTGTGCCAGCCTCTTCGGGTTTCGCCATGAATGACAGCTCCGGGTGTCTGCGAATCTTATTTTCATCACACGTAGTAAAAAATATCTGATATTTTATAAAATATCAACTTTTAATGCTGAGCAGAAAATAGAAACGCCCGAGCAATAGCCCGGGCGTGTTTAACCTTTGTGCTGGCAGAGCATTAGATGGTGACCCAGTCACCTCCGGACTGGTGAGAGCGCACAGAGGCATCAATGAATCGGACACCGTCTGCGCCTTGTTCGACACTGGGGTAAGCAAGCCAATCGGCCGGAACGGTAACGCCATCCCGACGCGCGGCTACGGCCATGGCAAATTCCGTGTAAAGGTTGGCCCAAGCTTCGATAATCCCTTCGGGGAAGCCGCGCGCGGTACGGATCAGACGTTCTGCGCCGGGGCCGATGCCATGCCCGTGACCTCGGCTTATGATATTATCCGGTTCACCAAACCGATTGAACTTCAGCTGCTCCGAATTCTCTAAATCCCACTCGAGGCCGCCTTCGCTCCCAAATATCCGCAACCTCAACCCACCCCGATTTCCCGGGGCAAGGCGTGTTGCCATCAAGGTTCCCGGAATTTCATTTTGGTAGCGGGTGAACATGAACACCGTGTCTTCCAAAGGCTTTGGCGCGCCGCAGACATGAAACTCAGCCCGTAGGTCGGTCAAGGGCAGGCCCGAGACAAAACTGGCGAGATGCGCGGCATGGGTGCCGATATCGCCGACACAGCTGGTCGGACCAGAAATCTTTGGGTCCAGCCGCCATTTGACGTGGGGCGCATCAGCCACATCATCGGGCGTCATCCAGTCTTGCATGAACTCGACGTGGATTTGGTTGATTTTACCGATGCCGCCTTCCGCCACGATTTGTTTGGCCTGACGGATTACTGGAAAACATGACATCGCATAGCCGACAGCAAAGATGTGTCCCGTGCGCGCGGTAATGTCCTCAAGCCCCTCGGCCTCGTCGACTTCGTTGGTCAGGGGCTTGTCGCAGAGCACGTCAATTCCTGCCTCCAGAAACGCTTTGGCCGCTTCGAAATGAACGTGGTTCGGGGTCGTAATCATGACGGCATCCACACCATCCAGGCGCGCCGCCTCGGCCTTTGCCATCTCGTCGAATGACGCATAGCACCGGTCGGCCGGCAGAAACCACTCGGCCCCACGCGCCTTGCTGCGCGCAGCGTCAGAACTGAGCGCGCCTGCGGTGACCTCCCAACGGTCGGTCATCCGCGCAGCCGTTGCTTGCGTGACAGAGATACGTCCGCCGCCAACAACGCCCAGTCGCAAACGGCGAGACAACCGGGGGAAAGGTCCGTCAAAGTTCAGGTCTTCGGGTAAAAGTCTCTCAGCCATTCTGAATCTCCATGTCCGGGACCCGCGCGCCTTCCGGAAGCATTTCCACCGCCATGAAAATGCTGGGGGTAATTGTCTCGTATTGATGCCAGGGATAGTTGCCTTCGGCGTCATACATCGGCTTGTGCGTCGTGCCCGGAGCCATGAATTCTTCAAGGTAAAGGGTTTCAACGTCCCGTTCGCGGCATTGCTGCATTTTGCCAAAGCCAACGATTTGCGTATGCACTTCGCGAAACCCCGGTACCGGGCAGAACGGATGATCCTTATGCAACCCGACATTCAATGGGACCGAACCGGAATGGTACATAGTCAGTCCAACGTTACCCACAAAGACCTTCGGCGACATGTAGTGGCTGACACCAAGCAGACGCTCCTCTTGGCGAACTTCAAAAGCAGATGGCCATGTATCTTTCACCCATGCGAACAACTCGTTGTCATCCGCATGGGCGTCGAAATCGTGGACAATGACTGCACGTTCCACGCCGCTAAGCGTGCTGTCTTGCACGATCACAGAGGAAAGCGGTCCAATGGTCTGATCCTCGACAGAGAGATTTCGCCCCCCAAGGTTAAGGACGATGGCGCGACCCTCGATAGAAATTCTGCGCTCGTCAGTTATGTGCTGGACGCGAAAGAATGGCTGAACAAAGTCGAGTGTCTCAATCGGCATGAACCAATTCCTTCCTTTCATCGTTAAGGAAATCGACCGGCAAAAGCTCCGGAGCCGCGCAACGGCTTTCTATCGTCTGATAGGCGCCAAATTTCGGTGCCCGTTCGATCGCGTCCATGACCTCGAAAACGTGGTAGGCAAGCGCTCCACTTGCACGGGGTTGGCGTCCTTCTTGCGCCGCCAGGGCCAGATCCAAAAGGCCGAGCCCACGGCTGTCTTCATTGAACCCGTGTTTGTTTTCGACCACCTGCCAGTCTTCGCGACCGGTTGGACGAGGCTGATGAGACCAGCGCGAGGTCTCCCGCGTTTTCAGCCAGACATCCCCTTGAAAGATATTGGCACCATGAACCGGGTCAGGATCAGGAATGCTGATGGTGCCGTTTTCACCGTATATCTCGAACCGCGGAGTTTCGCTGTCCCAGACGTCGAAGCTCATGGTCATCGACCCTATAGCTCCGGATGAGAACTGAAGTAGGCTTAGGGAGTGCGTGTCGACTTCGACATCTATCCATTCGCCGTTGCGAGGGCCGTTTTCGATCATCCTATTGTCGAACGTGCGCCGAGCCATTCCGGCAACCCGGTCAACGGGACCAAGGCAGCAGATCATGGCGGTCAGGTAGTACGGCCCAAGGTCCAGCAATGGCCCACCACCCGCCTTATAGTAGAAATCCGGGTTGGGATGGTGGCGTTCTGTCCCGTGGGTACCGACATGGGCAAAAACCCCTGTCGGTTTGCCAATGGCACCCTCGTCGATCAAGCGCCGAACGGTCTGCCAGCGACCGCCCAGAAACGTGTCGGGTGCGCAACCGACCAGTAACCCCTTTTCAGAGGCCATGTGCAGGATCGCCTTACCATCCGTTCGATTCATAACCAGCGGCTTTTCGGAATAGACGTGCTTGCCCGCCTCCAACGCGCGCAGGCTGATTTCGGCATGCGCCGCCGGAATTGTCAGATTCAGAACGCAGTCAATCGTCGGATCGTCAAACACTTCATCTGGCGTGCAGGCCTTGGCGACACCGTATTGATCCGCTTTGGCGCGGCTTTCCGAAGGATCAAGGCATGTACAAGCCACGACCTCGACGCTCGAAAAATTGGATAGTGTCTTTAGATAAATATCGCTGATACGACCACAGCCAATAAGGCCGACCCGGAAGGATTTCGATGTCTCACGTGTCATCATTCCTGTCTTCGTAGAGGGGTAAGTAATTCGGGGGCATCGGCCCTTTGTTCCGACCGCCCTGCCCCATTTGCTCCCAAGCGTGGGCGAGTATTCCGACCGAGCGGGACAGGCAGAACAGCCCTCGTGACAAGGGCGCAGGAAAGCCAAGTTCGCAGAAGATCACAGCTGTCGCGCCGTCGATATTCATGGCAATTGGCCGACCGCCGCGTTGACGACCGAGTTCGGCTTGAACCTCTTCTCCGATATCGGCAAACCGGCCAGATACTGCGCCTACTGCCGCCGCATCACGAACAAGTTTCATCAATCGTGGTGCGCGTGGGTCGACAGGCTTGTGAAACCTGTGACCAAAGCCCGATACGATCTTGCCGTAGGTCTCGCGCCAACTGTCCAAGCCATCCCGAACAGCGTCATTCAGCGAAGCTCCCGCATCCATGCGGACTGCGATATCATAGTACAGCTCTGCACACTGCTCTCCTGCCCCGCCGTGCACGTCGCCCAGCAAGTTCACCGCAGTCGCCATCGCATTATTGAGACCTACCCCGCAGGTGGCGGCCATACGCGCAGCCGCGATTGAGGGAGCCTGTGGGCCGTGATCCACGCCTGCGACCAAAGCAGCTTCGAACAAGCGCGCTTGTGCGTCGCTGGGCAGATCACCCCGCACCATCAGCCAGATCATCTGCGGGAAAGATACGTTCCCGATCAGGTCCTCTATGGCGTTGCCACGAAAAGCGATCTGACCGGGCTTCATGTCGATGATGGAGGTACGCCACCATTGGCGGATAGCTTGCTCGTCGTTTGTCATACCGTTGCACCTCTAAACTCGCGCATGCGCTGCTGACGAAGTGAATCGAAAACGTTTTGAAGACGACTGATTGAGGCGGTGCAGCCGGTGAAGATTTCAAAAGACGCTGCAGCCTGATGAACTGCCATTCCAGCACCATTCATCACTTTTAACCCAGTTGTGCGGGCGCTGCTCAGAAGATGTGTCTCGAGCGGGAAATATACTATATCTGCCACCCAAGCATCCGGCCGCAACAATGATGGATCAATTACCGACCCGGGGTACTTATCCATCCCGAGCGGTGTTGCATTGACCACTCCGTCCACAAATTTGACCCGTTCCAACGAAATCGAGGGGGAACCCTGAAGCTTCGCACAAGGGCGCAAGACCTTTAGTCGACTGACCAGCGCCTGCGCTCGGTGGAAGTCAGGATCGATGATCTCCAGATCTCGAACACCTGAATCAAGCAAAGCCAAAGAGACTGCACTGCCCGCGCCACCAGCACCAAACATGAGAACCGTTTCAGTCTTCGATGATCCCAAAAAATCTCCGAAGGCACTGTGGAAACCTATGTAATCGGTGTTGTGGCCAACCATTCGGTCGTCACAAAAAACCACCGCGTTGACAGCTTGAAGCTCCTCAGCAGTCTTGGAAAGCTCATCGAGATGATCAATGACCGACGCTTTGTAGGGGTGTGTCACGTTGACCGCCGCACAGCCTATTTCAACGGAATAATGCAGTAAATCAGCGACCGACATTCCACGAAATGGCTCTTTTGCCGTGTCGATCCTACCGTAGCTCAGATCGATACCCTGCGCCCGGCCCTCCGCCTCGTGCATCTCTGGCGTCATGGAGCCAGAAATCCCTTGTCCGATTAGTGCGGCCTTCATATTAGGTTGTTCCTTCCGCCACGTGGTGTCGCGTTTGCGCCGCTAATCGAAACGCAGCGTTACGCGCGCCATAGCCGGCGTAACCAGTTCGGCGCTCAACAATTTCAAAGAAAAAGCCGTTAAAGATAGGGCGACTGTAGATCTGAAAGTACTCGGCACCCGCCGCCTGATCGTAGAGTATGTTATCCCTGCGCATTTGGGCGATCAGGTCTTCACTTAACCCGAATGTCGCTTGCAGATCAGCGTAGTAGTTTTCTGGGATGGACAGGCTGGGAAAACCGGACTTCCGCAATTGGGCTGAGGTTTCAAATATGTCGTCCGACTGGAAGGCGATGTGCTGAACACCGGCACCAAAACCGTCTTCCAGGAATGAAGCCGCCAGTGTTCGACGCCCAACTGCACCATTCAGGTTTAAACGCACTTCGCCTTCGGGGCTTTCGATAGCTTGGCTTTGCACAACACCCGACGGGTCGGCAACGTTCACGATCGGGGATTTTGCCATCTCAAAAGTCGAAATGTAATAGAGCAGCCGGCTTTGCATCTCATCGTTACGCATCGTCTGTGCCAGATGGTCGATGCGGCGCAGACCGGCAGGCTGGATCGCTTTGGTCTTGGCGACTGGCTCGAACTCGATGTCCCAAACCCGATGCAGATCGGATTTCTCATCTATGAAATGGACAACATTGCCACCAACACCTCGGATGGCCGGGATGTCCAGTTCCCCAGTCCCTACCGGCTGTGAGAAATTCGGTGCGCCCAACGCGGTCGCTCGCCGAACCGTCTGATCCGCATCTTTGACACGCAACCCCATATCACAAACGGAAGGGCCGTGACTCAGGAAGGCCGAATGGGCAAAACCTTCCTTTTCGGTATTCACAACGATGTTGATCGCGCCTTGCCGCCACAGCTCGACGGACTTGGCGACGTGTTTTCGCTCCATTCGAAAACACATTGCTGACAGCATATCTGCCAGCTGCGCGCCGCTTGTTTCGTCGGCTGTAAATTCGACGAACTCAAAGCCTGACGCATAGACGCGTTCCGGCAGGTCCGGGATGCCGAAATCGGTTCCCGGCTCGGTCCGGGATACCTCATCCAGGAGGTTCACCAGCGACCTGTAGCTGTCTCGGGCCAGTGTTCGGCCACCGGGTTGAGGAGCTGCTTCGTTGACGCGTGCAACCGACCAAGGCCCTTTGTATCCGGCGCGGGCAAGCACGCGCACAAAGCCCGCAAGATTCAGCGACCCAAGCCCCGGCAGACGCCCAAAGTGCCGCTTGAGCCGACGTATATCCATCTCAAGCCAGGGTGCATCGGACAGTTGCACATGGAACAGCCGCTCTCCGGGAATGTCCCGAAGGCGGGCTGGTTTGGACCCGTCGGCAAGCGAGAAGAAAGAATTCAAAGCCAACCCCAGATGAGGGCTGTCGACAGCTTCAACGACGCCTAACGCCTGTTCATCCGAGTGAATAAGATCTGACCACGGCAAGCCCATATAGGCCAGACGCAATCCCATCTCTTTCGCGATCTGGGCCGCTTCGCCAAGATCTGCGACTACCTGTTCTTCGGTCGCAGCGGCATCGACCTCGAAGGCAGACCCGATAAGCAGTAATTCCGTTCCCAAATCGCTCATCAGGTCGAGTTTACGCTTCAGCCGATCAAAGGCGCGCTCCCGTCCGGCGTCGGCCTGGCCTTCAAGGTTATGGAAGGGTTGTAGCAGGCAAATCTTCAGGCCGAGATCTGATGCAATGTTCCGAATTTGCGATGGCGGCCCGTCAAAAGCGGTCAAATCCGGTTCGTGTAATTCGACACCTCCGAATCCCGCGTCAGCGATAGCACTCAGTTTTTCGGCCAGATCACCGGGGATCGACGTTGTCGAAACCGAGAGGCACATTATCCCTGATATCCAAACATACGCGGCAACCACAGGACCAGATCCGGCATCAGCATCATTATCACCAGGGCGAAGATGAGAACCGCGAGGAAGGCCCAGATTTCGGAGATGATTTCGCGCAGCGGAATGTCCGTCACGGCGTTGATCACAAAGAGTAGAATGCCATAAGGCGGAGTGATCAGGCCGATCATCGAGTTCACGACGACCAGCACTCCGAAATGCACCAGATCAATCCCAAGCGCTTCGCAGGTTGGAATGAACAGGGGCACAATCACGAGGATGATCGTTGTTGCGTCTAACACGCATCCCAACGCAAGGATCAGCAGGTTAACCAGGATCAGGAACACAATCGGGCTTACATCAGAACCCTCCAGCAGCGCCGAGATCGACTGAGGGATTTGCTCCTGAATGACGATGAAGTTCAGAATGAACGCGCCACCAATGACCACCCCGACCGCCGCGGAAGAGCGCGCGCTGTCGACGAACACTTGATAAAGGCCACGGAAGGTCAGTGCGCGGTAGAACAACGCTGCAAGTAGCAGGGCGTAGAACGCAGCCACGGCTGCAGCCTCGGTCGGAGTGGTGACGCCGCCATATATGCCGTACAGCAAGATGGCGGGCATCAGCAGTGCCGGAAACGCGTTGGCGGTTTTAGCCGGCAATTCGCGCAGTGGAACAGGTTCTTCCAATGCAAAGTTCCGCTTTCCGGCCAGATAGTAGTTCATCGCCATGAGGACGACGCCCATGATCAGGCCCGGCAGAATACCGGCCAGGAACAGCGACCCGATAGAGGCCTTGGAAACGAGCGCGTACAAAACCATCGGGATCGACGGCGGAATGATCGGGCCAATCGTCGCCGACGCCGCAGTGATCGCGGCGGCATAGCCTCGGCTGTAGCGACCATCCTTGGTCATCATCTCAATGATGATCTTACCGATCCCTGCCGCGTCAGCGACAGCGGAGCCAGACATGCCGGAGAAAATCAACGACGCCACTACGTTTACGTGCCCGAGGCCGCCCTTGAAACGACCGACAGCAGCGACGCAGAAGTTCAACAGGCGGTCCGTGATCGATCCGGCGTTCATGATATTCGCAGCGACGATGAACAAAGGCACGGCAAGCAGGATCGTGCTTTTGTAGAAGCCTTGCAGGATCTTCTCGCCCGCGAGGGCGACGTCCAGTCCGGCCGTGCCCAGGTACACTAATGAGGCCAAGAGGATGGAATAGCCGATAGGTGTCCCGATGCCTGCCAGAAGAAAGAGAGCGAGCAGGCAGGAAAGAAGTTCAAAACTCATTTGTCAGCGTCCTCGTCGTCTTCCACATCGACACGGGGATGGTCGTCGACCACGTTGTACCCAACGACCATTTCAAGTTCGGTTTTTGGCGGCCCGTTGCGCATGATGTCAAAGAACAGCCACCCGTAGCGCGCCGCCACAACAAGCATGAACACGACATAAATCGAGAACACGGTCCGCAGCGGTATCTTCTCACCCGAGAACGGATTGCGGACAGTCGATGTCTTGCGGATTTTCATCCAGTCGATGTAGTCCCACGTCGGCAGGAAACTGTAGAGCATCCCGACCACGATCGCTGCGGCTGCCAGCATCGCAAAGATCTGGCGCACCCGCATCGGCACCGAAAGATAGATAATGTCGAACTTCACGTGATCACGTTCACGCACTATGAAAGCGCAACTGAAGAAGATCACCCAGACCCACAGAATGCCGATAAGTTCAAGCGTCCATCCGGCGGGGGTAAAGAAGTAGCGCAAGAGTATTTGCAATAGAAAGATCAAGAAGATTGCCGCCAGCATCCCGCCGGCAATCGCTTCGGTCAGTCGGGAGAACCCCTTCATAAAGGCTTTCATTATGGTTCTCCCTCCCTTGTCTTACTGGGCTCAGTTGCCCAGAGCGTTGATCTGATCCAGAACGCCCTCAGGCCACGAGCCAGCGAACTCGCTGTCCAGATACATAGACTGTACCTGATCGCGGAACGCCGCGAGATCGGGTTCGTAGATCGCCATGCCTTGCTCTTTCAGGAAGCTGACAAGATCCTCTTCTTTTTGCAGCTGCTTCTGGCGACCCGATTCAGCGGCTGCGTCAGCAGCCTCCTGCACCTTGGCCTGCTGTTCGGGGGTCAGCCCATCCCAAACCTGTTTGCCAATGGCGATATAGTTCAAATCAACCAAGTGCGATGTCAGTACGATCTGATTGGTCACTTCGTAGAATTTGGCATCAACCACGGTCGGCAGCGGATTGTCCTGACCGTCAACGGCACCGGTCGACAATGCCGTATAGACTTCAGAGAATGCCATTGGTGTCGGGGCAGCACCCAGTGCCTTGCCAAGGAACTGCCACGCATCGGTGCCCGGCATCCGCAGGTTTACACCTTCCAGATCGGCGGGCGTCGCAATTGTCAGCTCATCCTTTGGCTGGCGCAGGTTCACCTGACGTCGGCCGAGATACATGACTGACAGGAGTTTGACGCCCAGTTCCTCTTCGGCCTTTTGCTTGAAGGCATCCATCAAGGGGTCGTTGAAAACGGCCACCTGATGCGCCGCGTCCTGATGCACGTAGCCTGCGGTAAAGATCGAAAACTCGGGGAAGAACTGTGCCAGTTCCTGCGCCGAAGTGATCGACATTTCCAAGTTGCCTCGGCTGAGGGCGTCCAACTCGGTGCCCTGAGCGAAGATGGTACCGTTATAGCTGGGTTCATAGCTTGCGAAATCGGCGACCATGGGCGCGAAAACCTCGGCCATTGCGACCGAACGCTGATCGGTCTCCGATCCTGATGTTGCGAGGCGTAGTTGTACTTTGTCTTCTGCCAGCGCACCACTTGTTGCGCTAAACAGAACACCGGTTACGACCAGGGCTGATACAGCAGCCCGGCGGGTAAGTTTGGTAATCACTTTGCTCCTCCCTGAGACATCATGATGCTTCTTTTTTGCGATTCAGAGTTTTGACCTATTTTGGACATTTTGCAAGATGTTTTACAAAATATCAGATATTTTTCATTACCTGCAATCTCTGTTGCTGCGTTTCCTGAAGGTTTCTTATCCTGACAGTCTCGCCAGTTCTGCAAGAATTCTGAATAGCTTCAATAACTTGAAGCGTTCTGAACCCTTCCCATCCAGACACAATCGGCACTGCTTCGTGCCGAGCTACTTCAACAAAGTGCCTGAGCTGATTGACCAGAGGGTCAGACGCACCCTTCTTCAGCGCGGTCGATGAAATAGGTGTCCACCAGTCCCTTTGCTCACTCTGGTAACTCCACAATCGAAGATCGGGAACAGACAACGAACCATGAGAGCCACCTATCATGTAGCTACTCTCAGTGATTGAAGGATAGATTGGATATTCTTGAGACGTCATCTCCCAGCTCCATGGAGCAACGATGCTGTCGGACACACTTATGGTCCCTATCGCTCCGCTTTCGAACGTCAATAGAGCACCGGCAACATCTTCGTTGTCGTAACCCCGCTGCGATGCAGCCGACTGAGCCTGTACGGTCATGACTTCTCCGGCCAGGTGCCGCAGCAGATCCACATCGTGGACAAGATTTACCGAGATGGGCCCTGCACCGGGTTTCTTTCTCCAAGGCGCAGCATCAAAATACTCGTCTGGTTTATAGAACCAGCAATTCGCATGGACAGCGCGCACATCTCCAATCTTCCCATCGGCAATGGCTTCCTTAGCCGACCGGATCAGAGGATTGTGTCGACGATGATGTCCGACCATCAGTGGCACATTGGCCTTCTCCGCTGCTTGAACAAGCTCAAGTGCAGCGGTGGCTTCTACGGCGATCGGTTTTTCGACAAGTACGGGACACCCATTTCGAACACACTTGAGGCCTTGTTCGACATGAAGTGTGGTCGGGGTCGCAAGAACAGCTCCGTCCGGAGTTTGATTTGCAAACATTTCCTCGAGGGTCGCGTAACATGCGACCCCGTGCTCAACGGCGTAGGCACGACCTTCATCGCTGGGGTCCACCACCGCGACGAGATCAACATGGCGCAACGCTCGGATAGCGTCTGCGTGGCGGCGTCCAACAAGGCCAATGCCGACAATGGCAATGCGAAAGTTCTTAGACACTTTGCTTCCTTCCGGAGGGTCCGGAAAATCCCGAAACCGATGATTGCGATCGGGCTGCTTTGCCCTACTTGGCCACGACCGTATTGGGGTTTTCGCGATTCCGCAATAATGTATGATATTTTTATTTTTACCATACATCAGTTTGGATTGCTGATGTCTCTGAAAAATGCTAATTAAACGAGGAAACTGATAATATCGGGTGAAACGCATGGCGAAACAGCCGTCTACGATAGGTGCAAGCACCTATCAGCGCATCAAGCGGGATATCATCTTCGGGGAGTTGCAGCCCGGCTCCAAACTGAAGCTGGACGCCTTGAAGGAACGCTACTCGGCAAGCCTTTCGACACTTCGTGAAACGCTGAACAGGCTCGCCAGCGACGGATTTGTCGAAGCTCCTGAGCAACGGGGGTTCCTGGTTACACCGGTCTCCCGTGAAGACCTGATCGAGATATCAGAGCTGCGTGTCCTGTTGGAATGCCACGCGTTGGAGTTATCCATCGAGAATGGTGACACGGATTGGGAGGGGAACCTCGTCGCCGCGCATCATAAGCTGCATTTGATGGAGCAGCGGCTTCTCAAAGGAGATGACTCTGAGAAAGAAACCTGGAAGAGGTACGACTCGGAGTTTCATCAAGCAATGATAGCGGCCTGCAACTCCAAGAATCTTCTATCCCTTCACTCAATCATCTATGACAAATATCTTCGCTACCAGATGCTCGTACTGACCTATCGCGGTGAGGTAGCAGCCAAAGAACACAAACACATGTTCGATGCCGCATTGGCCAGAGACGCGAATATGGCCAAGAAACTGTTGGAAGATCACATCCGAAACGGCCTCACCCACACGTTGGAGGCTATGTAAGGCGGCATGCTGATTGAGTGCTTCGACGTCTTCAGGTCGATTTGGCAGGGAATAACTCATAATTCTACATCTAAATCGAGAAGTTTGTGAACGGCCCAAAGCGGACCTTCACGCGTCGGGCAGTGAAGGTCCGAATTAGCAATATTAAACTCGGTCTGGTGCAAGAAGCCGCCAGTGAGGGGCTGCCTTTTGAGCTCACCCAACGCAACTTAAACCTACGGTCATGAGTCAAATATCAGGAACACATAGGTCATAAAGGCGGCCAGATGCACGACACCCTGAAGCGCGTTGGTGCGGGTTCCGACAAAGGTCAGGATGCTGATCCCTATTGTCAGGGCCAGGAGGACGATTTCCGCGCCGCCGAGCCCAAGTTCGATGGGAAGCGCAACAAAATGTGCCGCGATCAGCACAGCGGGCACTGTTAGGCCAATGGTTGCCAAAGCCGACCCCAGACAGATGTTCACGGCCCGTTGCAGTTTGTTGGCCCGTGCAGCGTCCAGCGCGGCGAGTGCTTCGGGTGTCAGGATCATGGCGGCAACCAGAAAGCCACCCAACGCGACAGGTGCGCCAAATTCCAGCAATTTGAAATCGACAAACAGCGCCAGTTTTTTGGACATCAAAACCAGGGGCAACATCGCCAGCACCAAATAAAGAACATGGAAACCGATGCTTTTGGTTTCCAGATGATGCGCATCCGAGCCACCGGTTGTTGGCAGGTCTTCCTCAGGCTGTCGAAAAATCTCGGGTTTGCCGGCGGTTTGGTAGACGAGGAAAATCCCATAGAGCACCACGGACATGGCGATCATGAAGACAGTTTGCAGAGCCGACAGACCACCGCCCGGGGCGGATGTGGTGAAGCTTGGCAAGACGAGGCTGACGATGGCCACTGGCAACAGCACCACAAGGTAGGCATTAGCACCCGAGAGGTTGAACACCTGCAGCCCGTGCCGCAGCCCCCCAATCAGCAGGCTGAGACCAACCAATCCGTTCATGACAATCATCAACACGGAAAACATAGTGTCCCGAGCCAGTGTCGGGTTGTTGTCCCCGGTCAGCATAACAGCTGTGATCAGAGCCACTTCGATGCCGATCACCGACAATGTCAGGATCAATGTGCCATAAGGCTCGCCAAAGATGACGGCCAAGCACTCGGCGTGGTGCACCACGCGGAAGACCGCGGACAGCATCACCCCAAAAATACCGCCCAGCAGTAGCCAGGACATGCTGGAACCCATGGCCGTTGGCTTGATGAGGTCGCCGGCGAGGGTCATGGCAAAAAATACGACCCAGATGAGCAGAGTGGCTTTTTCTGCCCGAAAGAGGTTTGTGGAGGGGGTGGTCATGGTGGTCTCCTACCTTACCGTTTCTGGGTGGGGACGGATTTGAGGCTGGTGGTTTCGGTCGCCTTAAAGTGGGTTTGTTCCGCTCTGGCAGCCGGGGCCACTGTTTTGATCCTGAATGCGGTGAAGCCCGCGAAGGCGGCCATCGCAAACACAAGCATCCAGCCCATGACCGCATCGCCAAGTACCGCCGAAAGCGCGCTGGTTATGAGAGGGCCTGCAATGCCGCCGATAGTGAAGACAAACAGCATTGTGACAGCACTGGACGCGACATAGACGGGCACAGTGCGGTCCATCGCGTGAGCCAAAAGCAGCGAGTAGAGGGTGAGCATCGATCCGCCCAGGAGGATCAATCCGGCGAGCATTGCAATGTAAAGTGGTGTGCCCACGATGGCGGAGTGGCGCACACCGTCGCCAGTGGCGAAAATGGCGAAGGCCGCAAGGGCGCCGGTTGCGACTGTCGCCGTCACTACAATGACGCGGCGCCGATCCATGCGGTCTGACACAAATCCAAGCGGATAGAGAAACAGGATACGCCCGACGTAAATAGCAGCGATGCCAATAGCCACATCCGTGGCATCAATGCCAATGACAGCCGCCCGATACGGCACAACATTCATGAACACTGTGGACACGATACCAACGGTGAGCGCGCCGAGAGCGGCAGTGGGCGCGTCTTGAAACAGCGCCTTGAAGCGTACATTCGCCCGTTCTTTGCCCTCGGGCGGCGTGCTGGGCGTCGCGGCGATCACCACAATTGCCAGACAGTAGAGCAAGGACATCAGCACAAAAGACTGATTCAGGTCGTCGGGTGAAACGATGACGAGAACCTGACTGAGAACCGACATCAACCCGAGGATAATGGCAAACACGGCAAGCAACCGGCCCCGCGATTTTTCGTCGACGGTTTCGCTGATCCAGGCGTCACCGATGGCAAAAAGGCCTGCGGTTGCAACGCCGGTCATCAGGCGCACGATTAGCAGCGTGGGCTCGTTGTCAGTAACGGAAAACAGCAGGGCGGCAGCGGTACATATGGCCGCCGCCGCAGAAAATGCACGAATATGTCCAATGCTGGTGATCCAGCCTGCAATGTAGAAACAGCCGATCAGGAATCCCAACGAGTAAGCAGCGGGCGCCAGCGCGGCGATTTCCTGAGACGCGCCGGTTTGGGCAAAATAGAGCGCGACGATGGTGCCCGATGCCGCAGTCACCAACTGTATCGCCGCGACCGCGATAAACAGGTATTTCAGGGTATGGATTTGATCGCTGAACCGGGCCATGGAACTGCTCCAGGAAAGAGAGGGAAAGTGGACCGCGCCTGACGCGCGACCTGTTTTAGTTTGGTAATCTGACTTTGACTTCGACGTTCAAGCCGGGAATGAGGCCGCGCTCAAGATTTGGGATTTCCGCCCAGATGCGGAGGGTTTCGTCCGCAACCAGCACGCTTTCAGAAAAAAGCACACGGCCACCCTGTGCCAGTGGCTGAACGTCACCTGGCAAATGCAAGTCGACCTGAAAGCGCTCCATCAGAGCACTCAGGCCCTCTGGCGTCGACTGGTCCAGCGCGATCAGGGATTTGTACGGCATTCCGTACACAACTCGGACCGTGTCTGTGTGCACAATCTGCGCCAGCGCTTGACCGTTTTCTGTGTCCAGATAGGTGCCCACCTGTTTGCGGGCGAGCCCAATTTGCCCTGAAATCGGCGCCCTGATCTGTGTCGAAGCCAGCTCAAGCTCTGCCAATGCACGGTGCGCCTGCGCCTCTTGCAACGCCACCTTGGCCAGTATCAGCCGGTCCATAGCGTCTTGAACGGCCTGTTCGGAAACCACATCGCGCGTGCCAAGTTTCGCCTGCCGTCGCGCCTCGGCCTCCGCTGTTGCCAATTCGGCCTCACGACGGTTTTCGACCGCACGGCTTGCGGCGAGCTTTTGTTCGTAAGCCGGGGCCGCAATTTCAAACAGCAATTGGCCTTTCTCCACCGTATCGCCCGGCTTGAAATGCACCGCCGCGAGGATGCCGCGCACCGAATTGGCCACAAGGGCGCTCTCACTGGCCTCTATCCGTCCGGCAAATGTCTCTGCGGCGAGCATGTTGGTGAAGTCTTTCACAGGCTCTGCGTGGGCACTGTGTGTCATCAGAAGACCCAACAGCAGAAGTGGGAGTTTTGCAAAACCAGTCATGGTTAGTCACTCAGATGCAGGTCAAAGAAGGTGTTGAGCTCACGCCAAGCGTCATGAGTCTCTGGCGCGTTTACGAAGAAACCTGCCATGTAGTCGCCGTGTGACTGGCCGTCGTAGACATGCAGATCGGCGGCAACCCCGGCGGCGCGCAGGGCGCGGTGCATGCGCACCGTGTCGCTTAGCAACAGGTCGCGTGTGCCGGTCAGAAGAACCGTCGGCGGTAGGTTGTCCAGATTGGCATAGATCGGGGACAGTCGCGGATCGGTGCGGTCGGTACCGTCTGCATAAATGTCAAACGTGCCTTCAATCACACCCTCGCGGGCGCCAAGCGGATCAAGACCCTGCAACGTGATCCAGCTGTCCGACGTCTGCGCCAGATCCACAGCGGGCGTGCCTGCCATAATGGCTCCAGGCAATGGGGTACCCATGTCGCGCAGTTGTAAAACCGTCGACAACACCAGGTTGCCCCCCGCAGAGGTGCCAAACATCGCAGCTTTGGCTGGATCATGGTCCTTGATAACTTGCTGCCACACGGCGATCACATCATCTGTTGCGGCAGGAAACGGATGCAGCGGTGGGCGGCGATAGTCGACAGACACCACCTCAACACCCAAACCATGCGCCATCCAGATCGCTTCGGCCATGGCGGCCTCACCACCATTAAAGACAAAGGCTCCGCCATGCACATGCACAAAAACGGTGTCCGCCCACCGGGGATCAATGGTGGTTGGCGTGACACGGTAGGTGGTCACCCCCGCCACGTTCTCGATGGCGAATTGAGCGCCGGTCATCTCAAGCAAACGTGCGACCCCTTGCAGGGAGGCAGCGTCAAACTCAGCTTGCAACGCAAGCCATTGCTCAGTGGAGGATGGGGTATCGGCATGCGTACCAACTTGACGGCTTTCGATGAGCCCAGCCAATTCCGGGGACACGCCCGCAGGAACCGGTGCGGTCCGCGCCGCCATTGGCAGACCTTCAATCACGGGTTTTGCGCTGTCTGCAGTGGCGGCCGCAGGCACCGAAAGAGCCGCAATCAGTGCGCTTGTCAGAACAACTTTCAGGACGGAACGGCGTTTCATATTTGGTCTCCAACTTTCAGTTTGGGTTGTTCGTTTCGCTAAAATGAAGGTAATTTGCGGGGGGAGGCCACGCCACTTCCAAAAGTGATCATTTCACGACAAACTATCCGTCATGGACACGGTTTTGCAAAGCACCTTGGCGTTTCGCCCCGCGCTACAAGGGCTTGACCAAATTGCATCGCCGCGGGTGTCCGAACATGCGCTGAAGGAAGCCGGGCTGACGCGAGCAGTAATGGAAGACCCGACGGTGTTCCTCCCCTATCGACTTCAGGCGCGGTTCATGCAAGCCGCCAGCCTGAAGATCTCCGAAAAACACATCGGTGCCTATATCACGCAAGACTTCCATTACGCCTCCTTTGGGGCCTACGCAGACTATGTGCTCGGTGCGCCGAAACTGGATGTGGCCCTGGTGCGGGCCGAAAAAATCCTGCCGTTCCTGCAACGGGGGTCAGTTATGCGCACCCGCGTGGTTGGCGATCATTTTGTGCTTGGGTTTGATGCCATGCTCGGCGGAATCGCCGGGGCAAATTTGATCGATCAAGACCTGCCGTTTGTGCTGCAGTCTGTGGTGCGCGAGTTCTGTGGACGCCGCTGGCGGCCGAGCTGGGTTGAGATGCCAGAGTTGCACCGAGGCACCGAAACCGCGCTGCAGTACATCTATAACGCAGAGGTGCGTGTTGGGGGATCCGCCGCCAGCATTGCGATCCCTCTGTCAGAAATCGAAACCCCTAATCCGCGGACAACCGATGAGAGGCTGGCGATGACGTTGGCAGGCATCCGCGATGTGCGGTCGCGGCAAACGCCCTCAACCACCAAAGAGGTGGTTGGGAACGCCTTGCGCGCGCAACTCGCCATGGGGCACGCCGACATCGAAACGGTGGCGGCCACATTGGGTGTCAGCGTACGCAAGCTGCAACGGCAACTCACTGCGGAGAACACCAATTTCAAAGAGATCCGTGTGACTGAACAGACAGATCGAGCCAGGTCGCTGCTGTCGGGCACTGACCTTTCTGTCGCGGAGGTTGCCTTCAATCTTGGGTTCAGCGAGGTCAACAGCTTCCGCCGCACATTTGCCAGCTGGTTTGGAATTTCACCATCTAAGTTTCGCAAATTGAGCGGTACGTAGGTAGCAAGGCCTCAATGGAGCGGACACTGGCGCAATGCACAGCGAAGGTTCAGTTTCCGTCCGATCCCGCGCAAGTCGTATGACCGGCGAACTCGCTAACGTCCAAAATGTCAAAAGCAGAACAGTGAGGCACAATACTGGACTCAAACCAATTTCCGAACACTACCCATTGACCACATTTCCTTTATTTTGTTAATTTTAAATATGTTGACAAAAAATCCTACCACCCCAGCCATAAATTTCCTTTTACCGTCTGATATAAATCGCAGCTCGTCCGGCTAGAAATCCATCGCTTGTCAGGTGGGATCACGATTTCGTTAGTCACAGGCCGTTTTGTGCCGCCGTTTCGGCGGAAAACCCTGACCTCAGGTGACAGATGGTTGGACAGCCGAGCACGGATGAAAAGGATGCCGCGTTTTCAGGCGGCAAAGCTCCGCCGTATTAGGCCTGCTCCGTACAACCAATTAACTAACATCGTCAGGTTAAGCTACCTTAGGTTGTATTGAGGCGAGTCGCATATCGACCCGCCATCCATTCACCAGATCAAAAAGCGAGGCTCACATGGTTACTACATTGGCTGCGGGTGATATTGCGTTTACTGGGTTCAATTCCGACAACCCCGACGAGTTCACATTTGTTGCTTTGACCGACATCGAGGCAGGAACCGAGATCAACTTCACTGATAACGGTTGGTTTGCAGCCGGCGGATTCCGCAGCAGTGAGGGTATATTCGTCTGGACGGCACCTGCGAACATCGCTGCGGGTACAGTGATAAACCCCGCATTTACCGGGCCAAACTTTTCGGCCAGCGGCGATCAGATCCACGCGTATCAGGGTGATGACGACACGCCCAGTTTTGTCGCATCGGTTCATTTCAATGAAGACGGATATGAGGCTGACGCAACATCGTCGAATACGTCTGCACTGCCCTCGGGGCTGACAGTCGGCACCAGCGCAATCGCCCTCACCGAAACCGATAACGGTGTTTATTCCGGCCCGCTTACCGGTACCAAAGCTGAATTGCAGGCCGCCATTAACGATCCCGCCAACTGGACGACCGACAATTCCAGAATTGAAGATGTTGAGCCTGCAGGCTTTAAGGTCACGGATGCCGCGCCTTCACCATCGGTCATCATAAATGATCTGGACCTGGCGGCCGATGAAGGGGGCATGGCGGATAGTTATGAAGTCACGTTGTCTGTCGCGCCCGAGCAACCCGTCACGATCACCATAGCCGCAGGAGCTGATCTTGACGTTGCACCAACCGAATTGGTTTTTGACGCGACCAATTTTGATCAGCCACAACAGGTCATAGTCACGGCCGTTGACGACGATCTGCCCGAAGCAGCCGAGGTCGCGGACATTCAGCACACGGTAACCTCGGGCGATCCCGCCTTTGACGGTATTCTGGCCCCTGTTGTCGAGGTATCCATCTCGGCCAGCGACATCGAAATAGTGTCAATCTATGAAATCCAGGGCTCAGGCCATGTGTCTGAATTTGTTCTGGCAGATGGGCAAACGGTTGCCGAATTCTTCGAGGACTTGCCTGCCGGCCCATCAAACGTTCTGGGCGATATGGTTTCAACCAGTGGCATCGTCACTGCGGTAGATTCCAACGGATTCTATCTTCAGGATCCGGAAGGCGACGGAAACGATGCGACCTCGGACGCGATTTTCGTGTTCACCGGATCAAGCCCTATAGTGTCAGTAGGTGACGCCATTTCCGTGGGCGGAACCGTTGCCGAATTCTTTCCTGGCGGCACTGGCAGTGGCAACCTGCCGACCACCCAACTAACCAGTGTTTTTGACCTTGAGGTGCAGTCATCGGGCAATGCGCTGCCCGAAGCGGTTCTGATTGGCAATGATCCGGGTGAGCGAGCGGTGCCCAACCAAAGCATCGACGATGATGCGTTTGCCTCATTCGATCCAACCCAGGATGGCATTGACTTCTTCGAAAGCCTGGAAGGGATGCGCGTGACTGCAACGGATTTGCAAGCCGTCAGCGGAACCAGCCGGTTCGGCGAAATCTTTGCTGTTGCCGATCAGGGTAGTGGCGCAACCGGTCTTTCTGAGCGTGGCACGCTCAATATCTCACCAGATGACTTCAATCCTGAGAAAATCCAGATCGACGAAGACAGTGGAATTTTCGATTTCGACTTTCCCACGGTGAATGTCGGCGATCACCTTGGCGACGTCACGGGTGTGGTAGGCTATAGTTTCGGAAATTACGAAATCCTGCCGACCGAGGATTTTACACCGAATATCCAGTCAGCAGGGTTGGAACAGGAAACGACCACCCTCGCCGGTTCAAGCAACGAGCTGACGATTGCCACATACAATGTTCTTAATCTCGACCCCAATGATGGCGACGGCGACCAAGATGTCGCCGACGGTCGGTTTGCCGCCATTGCCGAGCAGATCACCAATAATCTCAACAGCCCGGACATCATTGGTCTGCAAGAGGTGCAGGACAATTCGGGCTCGGACGATGACGGAACCGTTTCGGCGTCGGAAACCCTGGCGGAACTGGCCGCGGCTATTCTGGCGGCGGGTGGTCCGGCTTATGAGGTGATCGACAACCCCTTTATCGGGGACGGAACATCCGGGGGTCAGCCCGGCGGCAACATCCGAACCGCCTTTCTCTACAATCCTGATCGTGTCTCGTTAGTGGAAGGATCCGTGCAGACCATCAGTGGGCAAGGTGAAGGCGAGGCCTTTGAGGGCGCACGTTTGCCTTTGGTCGCAGATTTTGTTTTCAACGGTGAAACCGTCACGGTGGTCAACAATCACTTTTCATCCAAAGGTGGTTCTGCGCCTATCCTGGGAACCGAACAGGACTTTGCCGCTCGCCAGGAAGACGTTGATGTGAACGGCAGTCTGGATGAGCGCCAGGCCCAGAGCCAGGCTGTTCAGGATTTCGTCAACGGACTGGGTGATGGCGCCAATGCAGTTGTGTTGGGTGACTTCAACGAATTTGAATTTGTCTCACCCGTAGCTGACCTTGAGGCCAATACCGACCTCGTCAACCTGACAAACGATATCCCGGAAGACGAACGCTATAGCTTTGAGTTTCAGGGCAACAGCCAGTCGTTGGATCATATTCTGGTGTCCGAGGATCTGCATTCCGGCGCACAGGTTGACATCGTTCACGTCAATTCAGAGTTCGCCGCAACCAGCGGGCGCGCCTCGGATCACGATCCCATGGTGGCAAGCCTGTTCATTCCAGAAACCCAGAGTTTGGCCGTTGAGTTCGAAGCGGGCCGCTGGTTCAAAACCAAGGCCTTTGAAAGCATTGACGGCGAAGTCGTGGATGTCG
Organism: Ruegeria sp. CDSC002; assembly: GCF_059610905.1. Classification (NCBI taxonomy): domain Bacteria; kingdom Pseudomonadati; phylum Pseudomonadota; class Alphaproteobacteria; order Rhodobacterales; family Roseobacteraceae; genus Ruegeria; species Ruegeria sp. CDSC002. Next base: position 134,002 of record NZ_JBXWOM010000009.1, on the reverse strand, counting down.
ACAAGCTTGGTCCGGTTCGGAACAGCCTGACGTTTTCGGACGTAGGTATCAAAGTGGATGCGGTCGATCCGACCGATTTTGAACTGGTCGCGATCAAGCATGGGGCGATTGGCGTGTTCTCATTCGACGACTCGTTGTTTAGCCGCGATGCTGCATCGGTTGACGGTGACGAAAGCCTCAGAATTGCGTTGGAGGACACGGACCTAGAAGCGGTGGAATTCATCTTCAGCTTTGGCGACAGTCACGGCAGCGGTGAAGTCGAGGTTGCCTTCTACGATGACGGTGTTCTTGTCGGCACCTTGGTGGCGGATGCTGACGACGGTGATTTCTCGGGCTCACTCGGGCGCACAACCTTTGATGCGGTAGAGCTGTCAGCGATCGACGACACCATGTTTACAGTCGACGAATTCTCGTTCGAGGCGATCGACCAAAACCTGATTGCGTAGAACAATGCCACACGGGGTTACCCCAGTACCAGCGTGTGGCATACCACTGACGGATCCAACCGCATCGCGAACACCAAAGAACTCGAATAGAGAATTTTAGCCTAAGTGATTTAGTGAATGTGGTGGGTTGCGAAAAAAAGCCTGTCTGCTGAACCGTGCAGGTTTAATCCCATCTGACGACCTGTAAGATCTCCTATCCGCAGCTTTGTTATGGCTACCGGGCATTCATGCCCTGCACAGCATTGATCAAAATGGGCTCAAAGCGACCCCATGCCGTGTTAATCAATGTTCTCAAGGCGACGTTAGCTTGATGTCTTTTCTCAAAACCTTGACGTGCAATCGCAATAAACCTGTGCCGCAGAATGGCAAATTGAATGCACACAAAGCGTTTCAAGCACGCTCAACCGAAAGGGACCAAGAAATGAAAAAAGTAATAATTGCATCCGCTACCGTGTTCGCGCTGATCGCAAGTGCTGGAATGTCCTCGGCGCACCCGTTGGGTGACATCGACCAACAAACCGTAAATCTGTCCGGCCCCGGCTTCCAGGTGACACCAGAGCTATCGAATTCCGACTCTTGTGATTCATGCAGTGATGCCTTCTCATAAACGCGCTGACACATAAAAAGCGGATGCCTGAGGCTACGTTTCAGTAGATCAGCATCCGCTTTCTTGCCCGAGATCACTGTAACAACCGAGTTGCATGCCCTGAGATCAACCTAAACTGTTCGAACACTACCCGGAGATTGGCCCGTCCAGGTCTTGTAGGCATTGGTAAACGCAGCCTGATCAGAGTAACCGAGCGCAAAAGCAATATCGGAAAGACTTAGCTTGGGGTCATCAAGATACTGTTCTGCCAGCCTTGCGCGAATGTCTTTGAGCAGTTGTTTTTAGGTTGTGCCTTCTTTGGCAAGTTTGCGTCCGAGTGTACTGATGCTCATCCCCAGCGTCTTCGCGATTTCATCTTGTGTAGGAGCGTTAAAAGACAGTCGCGACGTAATCTCGCTTTGCACCAAAGAACTTGTTTCGCCGATTGCGGGCGGCAAATCCTTCATCAAATTTTGCACATGTTTTTCAAGATGCAGAAGCAATGCGGGGTCTGTATCTTTGATCGGAATATCCATCACTGTCTGGTCAAACAGGATACCCGGAACCCTTTGACTCTGTTTGATATTGACCGCTAAAGCACCGGAGATTTCGGATTGCCTTTCTTCGGTCAATTCATGCGGAAAACGTATCTCAAGGACTGGTAAGGGCGCTTCAGCTGCAATCTGAATACTGGTCAAGAAAGCGGATATTCGAAACTCATTATGAGCTCCGTCAGAACGCATTAGTTCAGCGATGGAATCTATCTCCAAGAACATGCCACGCTCTTCTTCATAAAACGACAATTTGGCGAAGCCCCGCGCCAGGCGCGCGTAGGTCACTGCCTTCTCAATTGCGTCGCCAGCGGTCGGAGAGTTCAAAACGACGTAGCTGAGAAGTGTCGTTTTTCGGGGGTTAAATGTTCTTCCTGCTGAGATTGCAAATAGGGGGTCCCCGGTCTCTTCAATGGCAAGCTCTAGGAGGCGAAGCTCATTCCGGACATCAACAAATTCCGGTGGTGTTTCGTGGAGATCAACGGGTAGGTTGACCGATCTCAGAAGCGTAACAATATCCGAACCACGGTTTTCCAGAAGCTTGGCAATGTGATGCACGCCAAAACCTGGAACATTCCAAGTTTCGCTATCAGAATTCAATTTGTTCTCACTCATGTTGCCATACCACCCGAGACTGAAACGCCCCATTTAACCTAGGCGCTTTGTGTTTTGGGCGATAATAGACAGGCTGCAAAAGCTATGCCAAGCAATCGTTTGGTTGCCGCTAGAAGGGCAGGCAAACGAATGCCTGCTGCCGCATAATCCTGCGGCCTTGCGCCAACGGGGTCACCTTCGCTCCATTGGCACCCGCCGACGTGACAATCTTAAGATTGAACGCGCCATGCAAGATAGCCGATTTGATCGACACAACTTTTGACGATGTGCAGAGATAGACACCAACTGTGCATCTTTGAGCCTAACGGTGCGAGTTTTCAGCACACACATGTCTGCGGAAAGGAGTAAGCGCATGCTTGATACATACGACATTCGCACCGCCGATATGCCGGGCGAGATGCAGATCTTGCTCGAACAATATCCACGCGACAGCTGGGAAGCACACCCCGGCTTCACCGAGAAAACCCGCCATTGGCTGGGTGCCCATCTGATGTTTCGGCGCCTTGCCCGGCTGGTTCGCTCTGATGCAGAAAGCTATCTTGAAAAGGACCTGTCCCCCGAAGAGTACGCCGCGCGCCTGTCCTATTATGGAAACGCGCTTGTTGGAAACTTGCACGGCCATCACGGTTGGGAAGATCATAGCTACTTCCCCGAGCTTTCTGCCGCGGATTCCCGCTTTGACGCCGGACTGAAGGTTTTGGAAAAGGACCATGCCGACCTCGATCTGGTTCTTGACCAATACACAAGGACGGCCAATCGTGTGATCAAGCTCATCCAATTGGATGAGGCTCAGGCCCGATCCGAAGTCGGATCTCTGCGCGACACCTCAGAAGCCATCGAGGCCTTTCTGAAACGCCACCTGAGCGATGAGGAAGACCTTGCGGTTCCGATCATCCTGCACCACCGCCTAAGAGGATAAGGCCACGCATGACCGACCATTCCAAACAGGAAGATCAGGCCCATGCCTCAGAACGCCGCGCACGAGGAGAGTTCGTGCGCGGCGTCAGCGGATTCCGACATGCTATCGGCGATCCAGAGTTCCCGGCTGAACCAGGGCGCTATCACCTGTTTGTTGCGCTGAATTGCCCATGGTGTCATCGGGTGACGCTGGCGCGCAATGTGTTGGGTTTGCAGGACAGCATTTCGATGGATGTGGCCTTTCCCAATCGCACCACAGAAGACGACCCAGAGGGTCCGAACAACTGGCAGTTCGCCCCCGAGCTTGTTGCTTCAGCAACTGGGGCAACGTTGCCTGAATGCACCTTGGAAACCGCAACGGGACAAGGTTTCAGGTTGGTTCGCGAAATTTACCGGGCTGAAGGCTCAGAAGAACGTTCAGTCCCAATCCTGTATGACAAAATAGCCGGCCGTATCGTGAACAATGAAAGCGCCGAGATCATTCGAATGCTGAGTGGCAATGCGGCGCTGCTGGGCAGCTACTGCAATGAAGCCAACCGGCCCAACCTCTACCCGGATGATCCTGCGATCCGGGCTGAAATTGACGAACTGAACGTGCAAATCTACGTCGCCATCAACAACGGGGCATACAAGGCCGGGTTCTCGTCTGATCAAAACGTCTATGCCACCAGTTTCGGGACTTACTTCAAGACATTGGCGCAGTTGGAAGATCGCTTGGCCAGCGATGGCAGACCTTTTCTAACCGGGGAGCGATTTACAGAAGTCGATCTGCGCCTTTTCCCGACGCTCTACCGCCACGACCCTGTTTACTACGTGCGAATGAAGCTGAACGGCGCCAAGATCCTTGACTACCCGCATCTCTGGCGCTGGCTTTGTCGCGTCCATGACCTGCCCGGGGTGGCGAACAGCAGTTCACTGGATCACTGTCGGCAAGGGTACTTCGGCCGAAGCTGGAATGGTGTTATTCCCGCAGGCCCGTTTGTTCCCATGGCATATCCCGAAGCCTATGGGCATCCTGAACTGACGGTCCAGCGTGTGACTCCGCCGCTCATTCCCAAGACAAATGTTTAAAGCGCCGAAGCAGCGAACTTGGTATAAACTGGCACGGATTTTTCCAACCAAGAGAGGGATATTGCCATGGGAATTCGGCAGACTGAGGGACGCAAACGGCTTTATGACAGTGTTCTCGATACCGTAGGTGACACGCCCTGCATTCGGATCAACAAGATCGCGCCGTCGCATGTGACGGTCTATGTGAAATTCGAGGCTTTCAATCCTGCAGCTTCGGTCAAGGATCGTTTGGCGCTGAACATTATCGAGGCGGCGGAACGTGACGGGCGGCTGAAACCCGGCCAGACCGTGGTCGAGGCCACATCAGGCAACACTGGGATCGGCCTTGCGATGGTGTGTGCTGCCAAAGGGTATCCCCTGGTGTTGACCATGGCCGACAGCTTCTCGGTAGAACGCCGCAAGCTGATGCGCTTTCTGGGGGCGAAGGTCGTGCTGACGCCGCGCGCGCAAAAGGGCTTTGGCATGTATGTCAAAGCCAAGGAACTGGCCGAACAGAATGGATGGTTTCTGGCCAGCCAGTTCGAGACGTCGGCAAATGCCGATATTCACGAGAACACCACTGCCCGAGAAATCATGGCAGATTTCGAAGGTGAGCGGCTGGATTACTGGGTCACCGGCTATGGCACCGGCGGGACCGTTTCCGGTGTCGCACGCGTTCTTCGGGCAGAGCGCCCCGGCACGAAAATCATCCTGACAGAACCCGCCAACGCGGCGATTGTGTCATCGGGTTATACAAACACCCGCAACGAGGGTCACCAACCCACGGAAAGCCATCCGAATTTTGAACCTCACCCTATTCAGGGCTGGACCCCAGACTTTATCCCATGGGTTCTGCAAGAGGCGATCGACAAGGATTACTATGATGAATTGATCCCTGTCCCCGGTGCCGAGGGGATTGATTGGTCCAGACGGCTGGCGTCGGAAGAAGGGATTTTTACGGGAATATCTGGTGGCTCGACGCTTGCTGTTGCTATGAAAGTGGCCGAGCAAGCGCCACAGGGATCCGTTTTTCTGGTGATGTTGCCAGACACGGGCGAGCGCTATCTCTCCACGCCACTTTTCGACGGGATCGAAGAAGATATGACCGAAGACGAGCGTGCGATTTCGATGTCGACACCTTCGGCACAGATGGCCGCTGAATAGGCAAAGCACACTTCATCTGGACGCTTCTATGACTATGGCATTCGGGACGGTCTGCGCCCCGAATGCGCTTTTCGCAGCGCGCTCACAACCTTCGGAACACGCAGGTCAGTCTGTAGTTGAAGCCGCGCAAAAAGACGTCATCCGAATGAATTCTCATCGTTAAATCAATTGTATATGTCGGGACGTTTCGCCGATTTTCGGGTTTGAAGCTTGACTCGACAACCCTCCCTTCGTGCATGATGGACGAATAAGCATCGTATTTTAGCTGCTTTTTCGAACGGTCTAAGTTCTCAGGAGGCGGACGATGGAAGCAATTGTTAACGGCATTAACTCTATTCTTTGGAACTACGTCCTGATCTACGGGTTGCTCGGCGTCGGCATATTTTTCACCATTCGTCTGGGTGCGCTGCAGTTTCTACATTTCGGCGAGATGATCCGCGTCCTTACCTCGTCCAAATCCACTGACAAACGCGGAATTACACCGTTTCAGGCACTGACCGTTAGTCTGGCGTCACGCGTTGGCACCGGAAACCTGGCCGGTGTCGCCGTGGCTTTGACCCTGGGTGGCCCCGGCGCAATTTTCTGGATGTGGATCGTAGCCTTGGTCGGGATGGCCACGGCCTATTCTGAAAGCACACTGGCGCAACTTTACAAGGTCACGTCTTCGAACGGGCGGTTCCGTGGCGGTCCTGCTTTTTACATGGCCAATGCCCTGAACGCGCCCTGGGCCGGGGTGATCTTTTCGATCTGCCTGATCGTCAGTTTCGGCCTGGTTTTTGTCGCCGTCCAATCCAACTCAATCGCTGAGGCGTTCGAAGGCGCGTTCGGGTTGAACAAATTGATTGCTGGTCTGGCGCTGGCGGCTGCCGCTGCTGTGGTCATCTTTGGCGGCATCCGAACCATTGCGCGATTTGCCGAAATCGTCGTGCCGCTCATGGCCGGGCTTTACCTGTTGCTGGCCTGTGTTGTCGTTGTCCTGAACCTGCCACAGGTGCCTGCAATGCTGTGGTCTATCGTTGCAGGGGCCTTTGGCCTTCAGGAAGCCGCAGGCGGCGTCACAGGTGGCGTGATGGCAGCAGCGCTCAATGGTATCAAGCGCGGGTTGTTTTCAAACGAAGCTGGCATGGGCTCGGCCCCCAATATCGCGGCTGTTGCCACACCGGCTCCGCACCACCCGTCGAGCCAGGGTTTGGTGCAGGCGTTTGGCTGTTTCGTGGATACGATACTGGTCGCCACCGCGACCGCATTGCTGATCTTGCTGTCCGGCGCCATCGAACCGGACGGGGCCACCGGTATGCGTCTAACTCAGGATGCGGCAGCGGTCCATCTGGGTGAGATCGGCCGCCATTTTATCGCAATCGCAATCGTGTTTTTTGGTTTTACGTCGATATTGGGTAATTACTCATACGCAGAAAACGCCATGACGTTTCTGAAGCTGGAAGGCAAAGTGCCTATCTACATCTTGCGCCTGGGTTGTCTTGCCATGGTCGTCTGGGGCGCGGTGCAGGCGGTCAGCACAGTGTTCAATTTTGCAGATGCAGCCATGGGCGTAATGGCAACCATCAACCTGGTCGCCATCGTGCTGCTGTCGGGCACGGTGTACAAACTGACCGTGGACTATTTCACACAGCGCAGACAGAATCTTGAGCCCCGCTTTGTGGCAAGCAAATTCCCTGAATTTGACAAAGGTGTAGATCACTCGGTCTGGACGGAGGAGGCATATGCCGAGCCCCAGCGTGATTGAAACCGGTGAATTGCAGGTCATTCTGGATGACATCGCCGATCGCGTTGCCGGCATGTCGGAACGCGGGAAGGTCGCCCAATATATTCCCGAACTTGCCAGTGTTGACCTGAACCAGTTCGGCATCGCTGTCGCACCCATTGACGGCGCGCCTGTTTCGGCCGGAAATGCGGACACGCTGTTTTCCATTCAAAGCATTTCCAAGGTTTTTTCGCTGACAGAGGCCCTGCAACATGTCGGCGCGACCCTTTGGCAACGTGTGGGGCGCGAACCTTCCGGCGATCCGTTTAATTCAATCGTCCAGCTCGAACATGAACGTGGAATTCCCAGAAACCCGTTTATTAACCCCGGCGCCATCGTCGTGGCCGACGTTCTGCTAGAAGACCGAAGCTCTGATGAGGCGGTCAATGATGTACTGAACCTTTGCCGGACGCTCGCAGAGGATGCGTCCATTCAAGTGGATAAAGCCGTTGCAGACTCCGAGATGCGGACAGGGTCCAGAAACAGGGCACTTGCGCATTTCATGAAAGCCGAGGGAAACCTAAAAGCGCCGGTCGAAGATGTTCTGTCGCTGTATTTCCGCCAATGCAGCATCGCCATGTCGTGTCGTCAGTTGGCGGTTGCGGGCCGCTATTTGGCCGCCGCAGGCCAGAACCCTGCAGACGGTTCAACCGTTCTGTCCGCGCAGCGCGCCCGCAGAGTGACTGCGCTGATGATGATGTGTGGATCTTATGACGCCTCGGGCGAGTTTGCATTCCGCGTCGGACTTCCTGCCAAAAGCGGTGTCGGCGGCGGCATCCTGTGTATTGTTCCAGGCGTCGCAGCCGTCACAGCATGGAGCCCGGGACTGGACGCAAAAGGCAACTCTCATCTGGCAAGCATTGCATTTCAGGAACTGGTCCGCGCAACCGGTTGGTCAGTGTTCGGGCCAAGTGTTTGACTGCCGAAACACGCCGTTCACTCACGCCGCTGCGCTCGTACATTCCGCGTGGTTTTGCGCAACCTTCCGGGGTTCCTCCTGTCAACCGCTAAGACACGTGGCATACGGCCGGCGTGTGACGGACTTTCCCAAGAAATCGAGAGGTAGCATCCACTCGGCTTTTGCAGCGTAGCGTTTCAACAGCAAATATAATAATGTTTCAATATGACAAACAGCCTGCGCTGTGGAGTCGGCATTCTGAAGGGGAGATTAGAATGAAATTGCAGTGTGTTTTTGTGTTGTCGATCGGCTTTGCCGCCTTATCAGCTGAAGCGCAGGAAAACCCAATTCAACACGATGCGGAATTCTATATCCTGAAGGCACAGCTTGGATCGCAATGGGCCCAAGATGACGCAGCCGTTGACCAAGCATTAGCTGCGTTTCGGGAAGGTAACGATGGAAACCCTCCAAATATCGTCAGTGTGCTGATCGATGACTTGGGCTTTGGGGATATGGGCATCCCAGAGCTGAATGCAGTACGCGGGTATGAAACACCGAACATTAATGACTTCTCGGATCAGGCCATGCGGATGGTTCGGATGTACACCGAACCATCGTGCACGCCGACGCGCGTGGCACAAATGACCGGACGCCTGCCTGTCCGTATGGGTATGGGGAACACACAAGTTGATATTGCCGGAGAAGGCCTGCCGGGTGGCGAAATTACACTCGCTGAAGTGCTTAAGCAGGCCGGCTACTCCACGAGTCATGTTGGCAAATGGCATATGGGTGACATTTCAGAAAGCTGGGCAATGAATCAGGGGTTTGACTATGCCCAGCATGCGATTCATCAGCAGGGGCAGTTAACCATATTCCACGATGACGCGATTAAGGAGCAGGTTTCCGTAGCCATCAACGATTATGACGACAAGTATACTGTCGACAAGTGGTTCCGCCCCGACGCCTCGGCCATGATGACCGTGATTGAAGGCGAGGCCGGGGGTCCCATCCGCGAAATTAGGATGAAACCCGGCGAACGTTGGAACGCGGCCAAGTATGACGAGATGAACCAAGCCTTCCAAGACAAGACCATGGAAGAACTAGAGCGCTTGGCTGGTGACGAGGATCAGTTCTTCCTGCAATACTGGCCGATGATCCCACTGGACAACACACGGACCGGCCGGACCGGACCAAAAAGCGCAAATGGCGGCCTTTATGTCGACAAAATGCAGCTACTTGACCAATGGCTTGGAGATCTCTTTGCCAAGATTGACGAGCTTGGATTGGCTGAGAACACCATCGTTATTGTAATGGGCGACAACGGCCATTTTACCAAATATTCACCGCAATCTGGGTTCACACCGATGATCTTCCGTGGCGGCAAGGCCGACACCACTGAAGGTGGCGTACGAGTTGACGCCTTTATCCGATGGCCCGGCATGATCGAAGCGGACGGGCTGCTCAACAGTATCATCCACGTCTCGGACCTTTATACCACCTTGTCGCGCTTTGCCGGTGCTGATGAGTTCATACCGCGCGACCGCCTGATTGACGGAGTGGATCAATCCGCTGCGCTACTTTTCGACGATGAATCCAAATCGCGTCGCGATCACGTGATCATCTATTCGGACAAAAAACCCGAGGCGATCGTCAAGGATCAGCTCAAACTCATCTTGCCGCCTCCGGGCAAGAACCCGATCGCGGCCAAGTTCTTTGACCTCTATCGAGATACTCGTGAAGAATTTTCAGTCTCGACCGAGGTTGGCGCATGGGGCGGCCAGGAATTTGTGCGCATCTTGGGTCGTCACATGGCACGAAAGGAAAAATTCCCGGATGTGCCTCCAGCATATGGCGCGCCCTACGAGGGGATCGAAAACACCCGCCCCGAAACCCAGCTAGCCGTCGACGCGTTTCTCATAAAACGCGCGGCACCACAGCAATAATCCCTGACCGCCCGCAGTTTTCCCGCAGGCGGCCTATTGGAACCCGAAAATAGGATAACCATATGGCAGGAAACATCATTTTCGCTCTGGGTTTAGTCGTTTCACTGGGTATCGGGTTCGTCTATTTCCGCGATCTTGGCGACATTTCGCAAATGGTGCTTAAGGTTAAACGCAAAAACATGATCCGGTTTATCCGGCACGAATACCGCCTGATCGCAGTGGGGTTGAGCGGATTTGCCATCGCTACGCTTGCGCATTTCATTCTGGGCGGCGGCCCGTTCTGGCTGTGGCTGATTGCGGCGCTGCTAGTTTTGGTTTTGTATGGATTTCCCTATGTGTGGGTCCATCTGGGGCTGAGGAACCAACTCAACACTGCGGCCTTCTTTCCTATTGCCGAGGCGCAAAAATTCATCGGCCCGACCGCGCCGGTCATCGTTATTGAAAACAATGGTCACGCCCGCGCGCATCCCGATGCGCAAATCATGCGACCCCACTTGGCCGGCAATGCTGACGGGCTGGGTGGCGAAGATATCGTCATGACCTTTTGCGCGATGGCCAACCTTGGGCAAGGCTATGCCCCACGCATCGAGGGCAACCGACTGGATCTTGAAGTTCTGGCCCAACACGGCAACAACCTGATCCTGCGGGACAACGAAACCGGGGAACCCATCCAGCAGATCTATGGGTTTCGCGAGACGGATCGCGATACTGGCGCGGATGGGCCCGCCTGCCCTGTGCGCCCCGAAGCAAAGATGCAGCCCTGGCCCACGTATCGGATGACGTTCCGCGGATTTCAAAAAGCGTTTCCCGATGGCGAGGTGTATCTGAACAAGCCCTCGCCGAACCCGTTTTTGCGGCTGCTGGATATGGTGACGGAAATTACGTTTGGCTGGGGGATCGCGCGCCAGCATCAGGAAGATGCGCCCGTCATGGACAATATGGACCGATCGGACGACCGGCTTCCGAATAAGTCCTATGTCTGGGGGATCACGATCGGCAATGATGCCGCCTGCTGGACCGATGATTTCGTGGTCGAGAATGACTGGATCGTAAACGCAAATGTCGGTGGACGAGACGTGGTTGTCAGTCTGGACCCAAAGTACGAAAGCCTTGGCGTTTGGTACAATGACAAAGGCCAGCCAATCACCCGCTGCGATTTCTGGGGGATGTCGGATCAGGGAAAACTGCAACGCGTCGAGACCCTGCGTGCCGGTGTATTCTGGCATGTCTGGTCCGAGTTCTTTCCGGAAACCGATATCAACCGTGTCGGTGCGCGCGTACAACAGTCTGGCGAAGCCGCTGAATGAGTGAGCAATCAGATCAGATTGCCAAATTGGAACAAACGGAGGATCAAAATGGTCTTTAAGAGGGCAATAACAACCGCTGCGTGGGCCGTGGCGACCTGGATTCCAATGACAACTGCCGCTGTGGCGCAGCAGTCCGACTGGTCCTATGAGGCAACAATATACCTGTTCATGCCTGAAACGGAGGTTACGCAGGAAACAGCCCGCGGCACCGTTGATGGAACGCTGAGTTTCTCTGACGCGCTAAAAAATCTCGATCTGGCGTTCATGGGCGTCTTTGGTGCGTCGAACGGGCGCTGGTCACTATTGGCCGACTATAACTACGTGGACGTCTCTTTCAGCAATGACACGCCCGGTCCGGCAAGTTCTGGTCTTGAAACCTCTCTCACAACGCAATTTTTCAGCGGTTATGTAGGTTACCGGGCTTATACTACAGATACGTCCTACGTGGACCTGGTCGGCGGTTTCCGCTGGTTTCGGACGCAGACCGATTTCACCGTCCTTCCCGGAGCAGCCCCGGGCCGGTCCGTCAGTGTCGATGAAAGCTGGACAGACCCGGTCATCGGCGTTCGAGCCCGCGTCGCATTCAACGACAGGTGGTCCGGCACTGGCTTTTTTGATTACGGCGGCTTCAGCAGCGACAGCGAAACATGGCAGGTCTTGCTGACTGCGGATTATGAAATCAACGACAGGTGGGTGATCCGCGGCGGTTATCGCTATATCTCTTTCGATCACGAGATTGACGGCAACGATTTCACGTTCGAACAGTCCGGCCCCATGATTGGTGCGACTTATCGGTTCTGAGGGGCTCTTTTAGCCCTTCAAACCTTACCCTATCCAAAGTCACTTAAACATCGGGGTGATCATGACCGCGTAGTTGTCGGCCAGCATGGCGGCGTCTTCGCGGTTGAATTTGACTGATGAGAGCATACGCAGGTCGACTTGCGTGGGCCCGTCAAATAGCTTTGCAACATCGACGTTCATGTGCAGGTCCACATCGCCCTCAACAACGATATCCGGTGGCAACTGGATATCGACCTCGCGCGCGTTTTCCGAAAACCCAACGTGATAGACCAACGGCGAGACCTCTTCGCCAATCCGCAGCGTTCCTTCCATCACGACGAATTTATAGCCGACCTCCCAATTCCATGCCATTTGACTGTTGGGATCAAGATCCCCGCGCGCTTGGATCGAGCCATTGGCTTCTGGGTCTACGCCGATCATGAAACGGATGTGCTCAATGCTGCTCAAGGGAATGTCGTTCAGCCTGATCGAATGGGTTGTTTCCGGATTGTCGAACCGGAGCAGATGATAGCTGTCAGGCTCAGCAAACAGCGCTCCATCTTGCGAGAGGGTCAGGTTGCTGAGGTAGAGCCGGAAGTCACGAACCCTGAACGTGCCGCGCCCGGCGGGGTTTTCGTACACGAACTCATCAAACACCAACGGATGATCACCCATCTTCGCATGAAAGGTCAAAGTAATCGTCGTAGTGCGCTGAGGACCAAGGGCAAAGAACAGCGCTCCGCCAACGAACAACAGTATCGCAAGCGCCGTCATCCAAATACGCATCAGCCGTCTCCTTCGAACGGATTGGAAAACTGTGTGTTTGTCAGAAAACCCTCATCCGTCAGCGTGTTCAGGAACGCGATGATGGACTGCACCTCGTCGGGCGTCATACGCAGGCCCACAGTGCCCTGCCCGGCCTCTGGCGCATTGTCGGCCTCAAGGATCAAAGGGCTGAGCGTATCGCTGACGACAATCCCGTCATTGTAGTGATCCATGACCTCTTCCAATGTCTCGAACCGGCCATCATGCATGTAGGGCGCGGTTACTGCGATGTTGCGCAGTGTCGGCACTTTGAAGAAGCCCTTGTGCGCCGGATTGCCGGTCACGGCCATCAGGCCATCCGGCAGGTCGTCATCGGAATCCAGCCCATTGTTTGAAAACCCATCCAATGCGTCCCGAAACCCGGAAGTCAAAAACTGGCTGTGGCAGTCGATGCAGTTCCCACCACGTAATGAAACCTTGGTGTCCGGATGCGCCATGAATAGTTTGCGCCCGTGTTCTTCCTGCGCGGTCAAACGCACTTCGCCACGCAGAAACCTGTCGTATTTTGAATCCGACGAAATCAGCATTCGCATGAAGGTAGACAATGCCCGGGCCACGTTTTCGGCGCTGACTTCCCCGTATGCCTTGCGGAACATCCGCCGATAGTCGCGGGATGCCTGCAATTCTGTGACAAGCTCTCCTAGGTCCTGATCCATCTCGTCCGGGTGTTGAATCGGCATCAATGCCTGCGCTTCCAACGACGTTGCGCGACCGTCCCAGAAGAACCGCTCTTGGCCCCAAAGAAGGTTGGTCAAACTCATGGAGCTGAACTCCAGCTCTCCGCCCGACAATGCGGGCGACTTTGCCAGACCATCAGTGAAGGCAAGAGCCTGCATATGGCATGTCGCGCAGGACACCTGATTGTTGCCGGACAGGATAGGGTCGTAGAACAGGTGGCGCCCAAGGGCAAAGGCCTCTTCCGTCAGCGGGTTGTCCGGCGGCACAGCAAAGCGTCCGAAAACAAAAGGCGCCGAGAAGCCAGCAATCGGCGTCGCCGTCGGCCTGCGTGCCCGGTCCCAGAAAACCCACGCCGTCGCCGCGATCACCACGGCGACGGCCGCTGTCAAAAACACCCGAAGCATAACGCCCCCAGAGCATTAATGGTGGTGCACAAAACCCGAACCAAACAGCCCTTCAACGTTGTCCACGCCTTTGTTGTAGCGCTCCTTGAAATTGACCTCGGCGATACGTTCGCCCGTCTCAAGATCATGGATCGTGATCGTGTGTGCGTTTAGGTCGGCAATAAAATCCACATCCGTTGGGTCGTCATCAGCCGCGTTGCCCAGATTGAGCAGGTTATTTTGAACGGCGATCAGGTCTCTGCCCGAAGCGGACGTGAAAAAGATCATGTGATGTGCACCCGGATCGGCAACGATGTCCGGCCCGCTGGACACAAGCTCGGGCAGTGCGGCCAGTTCATAGCGCTTCACAACACCCGGTAATCCATGAGAGATGAACAGCTCATCTTCAGTGCCATAGAACTCCAGCGGAACAGCGGTTTCATTGGCCACGCCACTATATATGACTTCGGCTTCACCAAAGGTTTTGGAACCGGCGTCGTAGGGGATTTTCCAGGTCTCGAACCCGAACATCGTATTGGCCAGAATGGCCGGTTCAATGTCAGCATGCATGTCAGGCCGTGCGAACAGCACCTCGACCGGTGAAGACGGGAAGTCCAACGGCTTTTCGTTTTCCACCACGATGTTTTGGATGGGTTCAAGCGTGTTGAGGTCTATGATCGTCAACACATTCCCTACGCCAGTCGTCATATCGGGATGTATCGTCGAGGTGACCACCATGCGGTCGTCGAACGCAGATATCCCGTGTGGGTACATGATATATGGCTCACCCTCGCCGACTTGGCTTTTGCGTGCTTCGATAATTTTGACCACCTCGTTGGTCTGTGTGTCGAAAACACCGACCGAGCCGCCATCATCGCCTCCAGTGCCACCCATGAAGGTCACGAACATATACTCCTGCCCGTTCGACGTGGCCCACATGATGTCCTCGCCAACAATCTGCCCTTGGGTATCCAGACAGGTAAAGCCCTCAATCACCGGCGTTCCGCTGGAATCGCGGGACAGTCCAATTTCAGCCAGGCTGCAGGACGGGTCCAACCCGGTCGAATAGAGACGCCCGTTCGGGCTGTAGTAGAGGTGATGCAATGGATGCTGAATATCGGGCTGCTCAACTTCACTCAGTAGCTCTCCGAACTGGTCGGATTCCGGATCCAGCTCGACAATCGCGATGCTGTGATTTGTATCCAACGTCGGCAGACCGCGCAGCAGAACCATGCCCTGACTTTCCTCGCGGGTCTGAGACTGCGCCGGCGTTAGGCCAACCATCAACAGCCCGGCACCGATAAGTACACTCTGCGCAAGCAATTTGAATTTCATAATTTTCCCCCTTGCGATGAAACTTCTAAAAATGTTTTTGAAATTCACTTTACGTAGCGTCATATCACATTCAGGAAACTGCATCAAATTGGAGTGCAATCGACCAAAGAAACGCCGCCCCGAACGGGACGGCGTAAGCTGAATACCTGCAGGTCGACTTCTTTAGGACGCTTGGACGGCCTTCATAAAGCGGTCGCGGATCACAACCGGGTCCATCGTGATTACCGGCATCTTGGCATTGCCGCTTTCGCACTTGCTGACGATGATTGTCATTTGGCCGCTGTCGAGCGCAGCCTGCAATGCGGCCCCCGTGTCCTCGGCATGGCACTCGACCACATTCTCGCAACCACAGGCCTGCGCCACAGCCGCCAGCGATGTCTTTTTGCCCGCGTAAGTCGGCTGATCCCCGGTCGACCCATAAGATCCGTTATCGACAATCAGCAAGATGTAATTGTCAGCCACGTTGTTGGCGATGGTCGGCAAGGTGCCGAGGTTGGTCAGGATGGACCCGTCACCGTCGATTACGATGACCGGCTTTGGCTGAGACAAGGCCAGACCCAGGCCGATGCTTGAGGCCAACCCCATTGTGCCCAGCATGTAGAAATTGGTGGGCTGGTCGTCGATGGCGTGCAGCTCCTGGCTGGGGATGCCGATATTGCAGACAACCAGTTGATCTCGCAGGATCGGAGCGATTTCTTTCAGGATTTCAGAACGGATCATTGGTCGCCATAGCCTCCCCAGAAATTGGCGTCGGTCAGAATGGCGACCGGCTTGTTGCACATGAAGGTGTATTTCAGGATCGCATCCAGCTCCTCGACATCTGCCTGATGATGGAAGTGGTAGGTCGGGATGTTCATCTGTGCCAGAAGCGCCTTGGTATGCACCGCCATCTCGACCTGGCAGGCGACGGGTTCGCGCAGCTCTCCACGATATGAGATCAGCATGGGCAATGGCATGCGGTAGTACTGGATCAACGTTGCCAACGTGTTGATGGTTACGCCGATGGCAGTGTTCTGCATGATTATCGCGGGGCGTTTACCGCCCATCCAGGCACCGGCGCACAGGCCCATGCCCTCATCCTCTTTGTTCGACGGGATGTGAAAGATGTCTTCACGCGCGTCGATTTCGTCGATAACGCCGGCCAATTGCTTGCAGGGAACCGTGGTGACAAATGAGATGTCGTTGGCCACCAGATCGTCGGTGATCTTTTTGTCTATGTTCATGTCCGATATGTAAGTCCTGTATGGGCGCTATAGGCGCGATTGACGGGTTAAAGCCTGCGGTGCACATGCACGGCGCAAGGCGCATGACGGACGACACGCGAGGCGGTCGATCCCAGAAAATAGTCGCTGACGCCCGGTTCGTGCGAACCGATGACGATGCAGTCAAATTTGTTTTGTGTCGCAAAGTCGATCACCGTGCGAGCCGTGTGACCTTTGACAATCTCGGCCTGAACACCTTCAAGCCCCGAAACTTTTTCCCGCAACAAGGTGCGTGCCGCGCGAAAGCCTTCGGCGACGACATCCTTGTCGAGATAGGCACTGACAGAACCCTGAGGCATCTCGTAGACATGCAGGGCCACAATCTCGGCCCCTTCAGCCGATAAGGCCTTGGCGATTTCCAAAGTGTGCGGCGAAATCCCATGATCCAACGCCATTGGGACGAGAATTTTTTTGTACATGAATACCTCCGTTTCTGCCTGGTCTAGTCCCAGGGTGCGAGGATGATTTTGGGTGCGGCCACGGCACCTTTCCGTAAATCGCGAAAGGCGTCGGCAGCGTCAGACAAGGCCCGTTCCTGTATCCAGTTCAACGGGCCTAAACGGCCATCGAAAATCGCCTGCGCGGTTTTTCTGAAATCCTCGGCAGTATAAGTATAGGTGCCGATAAACGTGATCTCCTGCAAGGTCATACGACGTATATCCAAACCGCCAGCATCCTCACCCAACCCAACATGCACGATAACGCCGCCCGGATGAACGTGATGGGACGCCGCTGCGCGGGTTGCAGAATACCCTACCGCGTCAACAACCAATGAGAACGTATCATCCGTGGCTTCGACCACATTAAAAGAGCCCAAACTCTGTAAATAGGCGCGCCGCATATCATTCGGTTCGATGATGACAATATCGTCAACGCCGGCTGCTGCCAGTGCCAAAGCTGCCGCCACACCAATCGCGCCGCCGCCAATCACCAGTGCATCACGCGCCATTCCCTGATACAGCGCCTCAAGGCCCAAACGAACCGCATGCCAGCTAACCGCCAATGGCTCAGCCAAAGCGGCCTGCTGAAATGATACGTGGTCCGGCACCTCAACCAGATTTGCATCTGGCATGGCCACATATTGGGCAAAAGCCCCTTCACGCGGTGGCATCGAGATGATCTGCCGGCTGGGGCATAGGTTTTCCCGACCTGCCTCACACGCTGGGCAGACACCGCAGTTGACCAAAGGATTGATCGTTACGCGCGTACCGTCGCGTGGACCTCCAACAATCGTCCCTGCGGCCTCGTGACCCAGAATAAGCGGTGCAGGTCGGCGCGCGTCGTGACCCAAATAGGCGTGCATATCCGAGCCGCAAATCCCGACGGCCTCGACCCGGATCAATTGCTCACCTATGTCGGGCGCAGCATCTGGTACGTCCTCATAGGCCAAATGCTCAACACCCTGATAAACAAGCGCTTTCATTTCGCAGTAAACCCTCCATCGACCATCAAAACTTGCCCTGTGACGTAGTCGGATGCCGGTGAGCACAAGAACAGGATCGGCCCATCGATATCCTCCATCTGCCCGTTCCGGTTCATGCAGGTTTGCGCCGCGTTACGATTTGCCCGGTCGGGGTCATCGAAAACGGCCTGCGTTAGCTCGGTCGGGAAAAACCCCGGCCCGATGGCGTTTGCAGTGATGCCGTCAGCGGACCAAGCCTCGGCCATGGCCCGCGTCAGTTGCCCAACCCCGGCCTTACTGGCTCCGTATGCAATACCGCCCGGAAAAGCGCGCGTGGTCTGGAGCGAGGCGAAATTCACGATCCGCCCCCACCCCCGAGCTTTCATCGCAGGCACCAATGCCTGGCTTAGGAAGAACGGGGCGCTCAGGTTCAGCTCAAGCGTCTTGTCCCAGCCTTCGGCGGTCACGTCATCTGCCACTTCGCGCGTATTGATGCCCGCCGCATGTACAATGATGTCCGGCGCGCCAAAACTGGCTGAGACCTCTTGGGCGAGCGATGCCATGCGCGACCGATCGGCCACGTCGGCAACAACTGTGGCCACGCTGTCGCCCCCTTCAGCTTGCAAATCTGCCAGTGCTTCCGGTCGACGGGCGACACCAACGACGCACGCACCCGCTGAGGCCAACACAATCGCCGCACGACGCCCAAGGCCCGCGCTTGCGCCGGTCACGCAAGCGACACGCCCGGTCAGATCGAACAACGCGCGCGGATCATTCATCGGCGGTCAGGTTGAACTGTTCGTCAGGGAAATATTTGGCAAGGCGCACGTCTGCAGCCCGCGCATGCCCTTCCATGCCTTCCAGCCGGGAAATACGAGCGGTCGCCTCGGCAATGGATTTCGAGCCTTCGCGTGTAGCGCGCTGCCATGTGACGATTTTCATGTACTTGTGAACGCTCAAACCGCCAGTGTAGCTGGCCGCGCCGGATGTCGGCAGAACGTGGTTCGTACCAGTCGCCTTGTCACCGTAGGACACTGTGGTTTCTTCACCCAGGAACAGCGATCCATAGCAGGTCAACCGACCCAGCCACCAATCCAGGTCCTCGGCCTGAACGGTCAGGTGTTCGGGCGCATAGTCGTCCGAACAGGCCGCCATTTCTTCACGATCTGAACAGACGATGACTTCGGCATAATCGCGCCACGCAGCAAAGGCGTTTTCCCGGTTGAGTTCAGGCAGATCCTCGATCAGTGCTGGCACCAGCTCCATGACTTTTTGCGCTAGGTCCCGGTCATCCGTCACCAACCAAACCGGAGAATTGTACCCGTGTTCCGCCTGGCTCACCAAATCGGTGGCAACTACATGCGCATCTGCGGAACCGTCCGCAAGGATCAGGCTGTCCGTCGGCCCGGCAATCATGTCGATGCCAACTTTGCCATAGAGAATACGTTTAGCCTCGGCCACAAACTGATTGCCTGGGCCCACAAGAATATTTGCGCTCGGCAGGCCGAACAAACCATAGGTCATGGCGGCCACGCCCTGAACGCCGCCCATGGCCAGAATGCTGTCTGCACCGCAGATATGCGCTGCATAGACAATCGCAGGCGCCACGCCTTCACCCGGACGTGGCGGCGAACAGGCTGTGATGTGGCGGCACCCGGCAACCTTTGCCGTAGTGACCGTCATGATCGCGCTGGCAATATGGCTATAGCGTCCGCCGGGCACATAGCAGCCAGCCGCGTCCACAGGGATGGCCTTTTGGCCAGCGACGAAGCCCGGGACAATTTCCATCTCAACGTCAGACACCGTGGATTTCTGCGTTTCAGCAAACCGGCGAACGTTGTCGTGAGCAAACCGAATATCCGCCTTGAGCCTTTCGGGGACAAGCGCGCAGGCGGCCTCGATCTCATCGGCGGTCATCAACACGTTGCCGTCAAACTTGTCGAACTTGACCGCATATTCCAGCGCTTTGGCATCCCCGCCAGCCTCAATGTCGGCAAGGATAGTCTTCACTGTATCATGCACTTCCGTGGCATGAGATTGAGCTGTCAGGGTCGCCTTTTTCAGATAGTCGCGAGGCATTTTCAGTAGGTCCTATTGGTAGATTTCAGGAAGCAAAGTGGTCGAAACCGCCGGAACGTAAGCAATCAGAAGAACTACGATCAGCATTGTTAATACGAATGGAATAGCACGGGCCGCAATCTTCAGAATGGACTCACCCGTAATGCCAGATACGACGAACAGGTTCAGGCCAAGTGGAGGCGTAATAAACCCGACACCCAGCGCGGTGATCATCATAATGCAGAACTGGATTTCGTTCATCCCGATGTTATCGGCCAACGGTTTAAGGATCGGGGCGAGGATCACGATGTTGGGGGTCGTTTCCATAACGCAGCCCGCAGCAATCAGGATACCGATCATCAGTAGGATCAGCAGGTACGGATCGTCGGTCAGCGAAGTGATCGAGGCGACGAACCCCTGAGGCACGCCCATGATCGCCAGCGCCTCGGCCAAGGGGGCCGAAAAGGCAATGATCGGCAGGATCACCCCGTTCACCTTGGCTGAGCTGACCAACATCGACGGAAAGTCGGCCAGTGTCAGGGTGCGCATGATGAAACCCATGATGATGGTGACAACCACGGCAGTAGCGCCCGCCTCGGTTGGGGTCAGGCGACCCGAGAAGATGCCGTAGAAGATAATCCCGGGCACAATAAAGGCGTACCAGCCGGATTTCAGGGCCTTGCCCAAATTGGCCAGCCACTCGCCCATCGTCATCATGCCGCCACCCTCATAAGCGTAAAGACGGTTCATGATGATGTTGGTGATCAGGATCGAAACCAGAATCGCCAGACCGGGAATCAGGGCAGCCAGGAACAGGGTCGACGCGGAAATCCCCAGCACCAAACCGATGATGATGTAGGCAATCGACGGTGGGATCAGGATGCCGGTACAAGCCCCCGCCGCGACCAAGGCGCAGGCGTAGGGGCGCGGATATCCACTTTCGACCAGCCGGTTGATGGTCATGCGACCGACAGCGGCCGCGCCAGCGGCATCCGAACCCGAAATGGCGGCGAACATGCCGCAAACCAGAACGGTGGCCGAGCCAAACCCGCCCTTGGCGAAGCAAGTCAGCGCCTCAGCCACATCCAGGAATTTACGTGACAAACCGGTACGGACCAGCACGTCACCTGTCAGGATAAACAGCGGCACCGCTGTCAGGGCAAAGGCGTCGATCCCGGTAAACAGGCTCTCGCCCACCAGGCTCAGCGGTAGATCGCCCGACATGACCAACATCACGATGGCAGCAGAACCAATCGCCGCCCAAACCGGAACAGCCATGGCGATCAGAACAACGAACAGAATGACGGGCAGGTAGAAATCCCAGCCCAGTTCTACGGTTTGATTGAGAGTGTTCCAGAGCATCTCAAATCCCCTCAGTCAAACAGCTTGTCACCTTCGAAGACGGGCGTGCCGTCGCGAAGGGATTTGATGTCACGCATAAACGATTGGATCAGGCGCCAGATCATCAGCGCAAAGCCGGTCGGCACCGCCATCAGGAACCAGACTTTGGACACCCGGAGGCCGTCAGTCACTGACCCGAACTTGGCCGAGACGTGAACCGCCTCATATGACCAATAAAGCGCGATCACAGCGACGGCGAACATCACAAGATCGCCAAAGATGTACAGCAGGGCCTTGGGACGCGGCCCGAGGTAATGCATGACGACATCAATCCGGATATGCGCCCGCTCTTTGACCGCCGCCGCAGCACCGATCCAGGCCAGATAGATGAAGGAATATCGGACGATTTCTTCTCCCCAGATCGAGGAATAAGCGAATATCTCGCGCCGCAGAACCTCGATGGCCATGGTGATGACCAGCATCACGTAGAACACCAGCAGCAGCCAGCGCTCGGCGTTGCGATCAATATTTCGGAGTAAGGTCATCGTGTTCCCTCGGCGACAGAACAGTCAGGCACGGCCTTCTGTTTAGGGCCCTTTCAGGCCTGACTGCTGTTGAGTGATTGCGGACACCAAAAAGACGCCCGCCGGTTTAGGTCATGCGTCGTGGACGTAGTACTTGCCTTGCGTCCCGGCCGCCTCGACAAGTTTCTCAAATGCGTCCATCGACCCGGCCAACTCTGTCTTGAACGGATCCCAATCGGCGTTTTGGTAGCCGCCGACACTTTCCCATTCAGCCAGTTGATCCGCGTTGAGCGAATGGAATTCCACTCCGGCCTTGTTCAGTTCGGCCATGGCAAAGGCACGGGCCGAGGGAACTTTGGAAAGGTTCTGATGGCTGGTCATTTCCGAACCCCACATGATGCCTTCCTGAACGTCCGGCGGCATCGAATTGAACCATTCGAGGTTACACGAATAAACCTGACTGTCCGGAACGGCCTGCGTAAAGGTCACGTGGCTGAGGATGTCCTTGAAGCCAAACACATACAGCGCTCCGACCGACGGATCGAGCGCATCCGCAACACCCTGTTTGATCGCCGATGGGGTCTCACCCCAGGCAACAGGTGTCGGGTTCGCGCCGACCATGCGGTAGTACTGCTGCAGCATTTTCGAGCCGGGCACGCGGAACTTCACGCCGCTCATGTCACCCGGCGTGATGATGGCATTACCACCCTGACGCACGGCAACGACGCGCGGGTCGATCACCACATAGAACAGGGCCTTGAAGCCGGCTGCTTCGACTTTCGGGTGTACTTCGTTCTGCCATGTGTCGGAATGCACAAGGTTGGTGAACCGCTGGTTCGACCCGCACAGATACGGCATATTGATAAGGTCTACTGTCGACGCGAACGGGGCGAAGTTGGACAGCGAATGCTGCGCCGCCTGAATGGTTCCGCCCTGCACTTTCTGCACCAATGCACCACCGGCACCCAGCTGACCACCCGGCGCAAGTTTGACGTACACCTTGCCGTTCGTCGCGTTCTGGATGTTTTCTTTCAGATCAAGCTGCATGATCGGATAGCTACGTGACGCGCCCAGTACATATGCGGTCGCGACCGTCATGACATGATCGGCGGCCTTTTCACGCTCACTTTCTTCTTTGGCTGTCTGCGCCACGGCCTCGGACGACCAAAGGACGCCGCCTGCACCTGCGACCAGCGCTGCAGTGAATGACCCACTGGCGCTGAGCTTCAGGAAATTACGGCGTTCGACGGACGCCAGTTCATTTCTGTCGTTTTTCATTTAGTGCCCTCCCAAGCAAAAAATTCAGCCATCCTTTTTTGCGTCGCGGACAGCTTCCCTTTTTAGAATTGCGACAACGAACAGGATCGACGCCGCGAACAGAACCAACATCTCTCCGACGTCACCAAGAAAGGCGCTGTTTGCAAAAGCCCCCAACGCCACGTTCGCAAAATAGACGGCAAACACGAGTGCGGACGCAGCCAGAAACATCTCTTGGACTCCCTTTTCAGATTCGGCCCAACGTCATTTGTAAGCGCTTACATGCAAAATGCAAGCGCTTACATAATTGCTTCCCTATCACCGCAGTTGAGTTTAGAGTTATCAGCAAAAGCAAATTGCGAGTTTGGAAATGGCGAAATCCCGGTCGGCGCCGACACTGGATGATGTGGCAAAAATGGCAGGTGTTTCGACGGCCACTGTGTCGCGCTGCCTCAACAGTCCGGACCGGGTGGTCAAAGCTACCCGTGAACGCGTGCAGTCCGCGGTTGATGCGCTTGGGTACACGCCAAACTTTGCAGCCCGTGTAATGGCGGCCAAGCGGTCGTTCACCATCGGCGCGATCATTCCAACCATGGAAAACGCGATTTTTGCGCGGGGCCTACAGGCATTTCAGGAGGAACTGCATCAGCGCGGCTATACGCTTTTGGTTTCAAGTTCGGCCTACAAACCGGAAATCGAAGAAGAACAAATCCGGACCTTGATTGCGCGTGGTGCTGACGGGTTGCTGCTAATCGGGCATGACCGCGATCCCGAGATCTATGACTTTCTGGACCAGCGCAATATTCCTGCTTTGGTCGCCTGGTCTTATCTGCCGGACTCCAAACTGCCTTCGGTCGGCTTTGACAATCGCGCGGCGATGTTCGACCTCGCCAGTCACGTTATTGGGTTGGGGCACACGCGGATCGGCGTGATCTCGGCTCGCGTTGACGGAAATGACCGCGCCCGTCTCAGGGTTCAGGGCATCCGAGAAGCAGTCGCTGATCGTGGGCTTGAGGCCAACAATCTGACCGTTATCGAAACGTCGTATGAAATCGAAAACGGCGCCAAAGCCTTTAGCGACCTGATGAACGCCACCACGCCGCCGACAGCAATCCTGTGTGGTAATGACGTGTTAGCCGCTGGTGCTTTGCGACAGGCGCAAAAAATGGGGCTCGATGTACCCGGCGATGTTTCGATCACGGGCTTCGATGATATCGAACTGGCCCGGATCGTCTCCCCGGCTCTGACCACAGTGCATGTCCCCCACCGTGAAATGGGGCATAAAGCAGCCCTGCAATTGATTGAGATGGTCGAAAACCAAACCGCAGGGACTGGCGAACAACTGGCGACGAGAATTGTAAATCGACCGTCGCTTGGTAAGCCCGCGTCGGGCTAAGCCGCTTCGCCCTCCATCGTGCGGAAATCGTCTTTCAACCAGGGATGCTTGGCGCACATTGGGCGGGTAAAATGTTGCCGGATCAATTTCACCATAACTTTCTGGATCAATTCCGAGGTCGTCACGGGATACACTTCGGTCGTGAACAGCGACACGGTTCGCACGAAATTTCTGCCCGGAAACGGCATTGCTTTGACGCTGTTATGGAACCGCTGAGTCCGATGAAAACAGGCGGCCGTTGTGATCGCCCAACCGCTACCCTGGGCTACCAAACCGATGATCGACTGGTTGCATTCCAGTTCGAACCTGTTCGGTAAGCTGAACTTGCTACGCGCCAGCTGGATCTCGATTTGCTTCCCGATCACGTAGTCCCGAGAATATCGCAACAGGGGTAGATCCGCGTCCGGATGAAACAACTCTTCGGGCGACCCTTCAAAACTGTTGGGAAGCACGACCAAAAACGGGTCGCGCATCAACGGGTATTCGATCAATCCTTCGGTTCGTCCCGGTGGTCGGGTGGCAACGCCCACATCCAGTTTATGTTCCTGTAGCTTGGCGAGGATTTCGTGGCTGGGACGCGTATAGTGACGAAAATTGCAGCGTGGCAATGCCTGCGCCAGAAACCGGACCATATCAGGCGCGATCTGGTTGTCGAAATCGTCAATAAGCGCCAATCGCAAGTCGGTCGCGTGTTGCCAGTTGCCCGTTCGGATTTCGGCCTCGCCCCGCTTTAGAACAGTCAAACCGTCGCGGACGTACCGCGCAAAGACCTCGCCCGCGGGTGTCAGGCCCATGGGTCTGCGCCCATGATCGACCAGCTCGATACCAAGCGCGTTCTCCAAGCTGCGCAGGTGGTTCGAGACCGTGCTGATCGACAGACCCGTTTCGGACGCGACCTGTTGGATCGATCCGGATTTGGCGATCAATTGGAAGATTTCCAACCATCTCAGGCTCAGCGATTTGGACATGGGTGCCAATCATTGTTTCGATTTGCTCGAAACTAGCCAAGCAAAGATTTGACCGAACGGCAATGCTGAATGTGACTTTGGGTTCAGGCTTACGCCTTCATCCGGTCAAAGCCCGGGTCATATGGGCATGGTGGAATGACCGTTGCGTGCACCCTCTGTCCGCAGCTGTCCAATTCCATTTCCGAGCCTATATCCGTGCAGACGGGATCGACAAAAGCATGCGCCAGGTTCAGCCCGGTGCGGTGCCCCCATTCGCCTGACGTGACGGTGCCGACCACCTGATCCCCCTGCATCAAGGACGCTCCGGGATGTGCAGGACCCAGGGTCGAGGAGACCTGAAGTGCGACAAGCTTTTTGCGAGGCCCTTCCGATTGCCGTTTCATCAACGCGTCGCGCCCGACAAAATCACCCTTATTCAATCGGACGAACCTGTCCAATCCGGTTTCAAACGGATCGAACTCGGTGATCAGGTCTGCTTTCCAATGAAGAAAGCTCTTCTCCATCCGCATCGATTCAACAGCCCGCGCTCCGAACAGTTTCAACCCGTGCGCCTCACCTGCTCGCCGTAACGCCAGATAGGCCGCGTAGAGCGAGGCGTTGGGCACGTGTATCTCATAAGCCAATTCACCGGAAAAGCTGAGGTTCATGACCGTAGCCGGAGCGATGCCAACGAAGCACTCGCGCACACCGAGCCATGGGAAAACCTCGGCCGACCAATCACCGCGCGCGCAGGCCGACAAGACGTCTCGCGCCTTCGGGCCAGCGAGGACCAATATGGTTTGGTCATTTGTCAGACTTCGCAGTTGAACGTCTTCATCGCCGTGCATGTGCTGACGCAGCCAATCCATGTCATGAAATTCGCTTGCTGCGGCTGAGCCATACCAGACGCGCGCCTCCCCCCGGTCGCTGGCCGGTAGATTGGCGACAGTAGCCTCTGCTTTGATCATACCATGATGGTTCAGCAGGTATCCTAGCCCAACACGCCCCTCGCGCCGGGTCACAAGCCCGCAGAACATCCGGTCCAGAAAAGCATGCCGGTCGTTTCCAGTGATTTCGATCCGATTGAACCCGTTCACCTCGGCCAGTCCAACACCCGATTGCACATTCCGAACCTCAGCGGCGACCACATCAAATGTTTCGTCAAAACCGAAACTATGCGTCGGCGTAAACTCCGGCGAGGGTTTGATGTAATCCACCCTCTCCCACCCATTGACCACAGTGAACTCGGCCCCTTCCGCCGCCAGCACCGGCGTCAGAGGTGTGGTCTTGGCGGGACGCCCTGCTGGGCGATGTTCATGCGGAAAGTGGAACCGGAATTCGTTTTGATAATCTTCGATGGCCTTGAGCGCGGTCAATTCGACATTTGCATGACCAGTGAACCGCCGAGGGTCGAGGCACCACGTATCGTAACAAGCCTCGCCATGCACGATCTGCTGGGCCAGCAACCACCCATGCCCGCCACCTTCACCCAGCCCTGCGCGCAGACCGATGATACAAAAGGCGTTGCGTTTGCCAGGGATTGGTCCCACCAGCGGAGCCCCGTCGATCGTATAAGTAATCGGCCCATTGACCACGGTGTGAATACCAACCTCCATTAGCGCTGGCATCCGCGCGAATGCGCCCTCCAACACGTCCGTCACGCGATCCAGATCGTCGGGGCAAAGGGCGTTCACAAAGTTCGGATCAATCCCGTCCATACCCCAGGTTTTGCAGTCCTGTTCGTAAAACCCGAGCAACAGGCCGTTTTTTTCCTGCCGGCAATAATAGTCGCTGATCGGACAACGCAGTAGCGGCATCCGGTGACCCGCGTCGCGTATCGCTTGTATCTCTTCGGTTAGGAAGTACTGGTGCTCCATCGACGAAACAGGATGATGAACGCCCATCATGGCGCCGACTTCGTTGACGCGATATCCGCAGGCGTTGACCACGATGTCGCAATCGATGTCACCATGCTTGGTCTGCACAGTCCAGGTGTCGTCGGCGTGCTGCACCAGACCAGTCACTGGTGTATTCCGATAAACCTCTGCCCCTGCCTTGCGCGCCCGGCGCGCCAATGCCTGACACAACTGAGCGGGGTCAATATCGCCGTCCAGCGGGTCCCACAGCCCGCCGATCAGGTTGTCGGTTGAAATCAGAGGGTGGCGGCGGGCGCATTCGTCCGCGTCAATCACCTCGAAGTGCACATCCATACCCCGCGCCATGGATGCAAAGTGGTGATAGCCCTGCATCTGGCCTTCGGTGTTGGCGAGGCGTATCCCCCCATCCCCGTGGTGGTAGTTGATCGGATAATCCGGATCGTCGGCTAACTCCTTGTACAATTGGATTGAGTGCGTTTTCAGGCCCACCATCGTCTGGTTCATGCCAAAGTTCGTCACCTGCGCGGCCGAATGCCATGTCGTGCCCGAGGTCAATTCGTTCCGTTCGACCAGCACCACGTCGGTCCACCCCTCTTGCGTCAAATGATAGAGGGTCGAACATCCGGCGATGCCGCCACCTATCACAACGACTTTGGTACGCGACTTCATTGGCTTTGCTCCGTAAGATTTCGTCCAAGTTTTGCGGAAGAAAAGGCTTAGGCGACAACTGCGCAAATGCGGGTGCAGGAAAATCGAAACTGCGATTTCGGATTCTGAAAACGGCAATTCGCCTTTGATGCCGGGATGTTCCGCCCCTTACGGTGCAGGAAAGTGATAAAAAGGAATTGGACCGGATGTCATCAGAGGGTTCTAAACGCAGCGGCCGAAAAGCGCGGCATGCCCAGCGAGCAGCCAAACCGGTCGTAGACCCCTGCCCACCCGGCCAGAAGGGCGGCGCTTATAAACCTCTGAGCCAACGCGAGATCGAACAGATATACGATACAGCACTGCAGCTGTTGGAACGTTTGGGCATGGGAAACGTGCCAGACAAATTAGCGGCAGACCTCAAAGCCGCAGGTGCGCAGGCGGGTCAGCAAGACCGGTTGCTGTTCCCGCGTGAAATGGTTCAGCGCGCAATCGATACAGCCCCCAAAAGTTTCGTGCTCCATGGCCGGGACGAAAACCGCTCGATCGAGGTTGGCGGCGACCGCGTGTATTTCGGCACGGGTGGCGCCGCCGTTCAAACGCTGGACATCGATAGCGGCCTTTATCGCCCCTCTACCTTGGCGGATTTGCACGACTTCACCCGATTGCAGGACACGCTGGCCAATGTCAGCTGGTTCACCCGATGCTGCGTGGCCACAGACGTACCTGATGTATTCGATCTGGACGTCAACACCGCCTATGCGCTGGTGCGCAATACGACCAAACCAGTGGCAACATCGTTTACTCTGGCCGAACATGTCGGCCCCATTGTCGAGTTGCTGGATATCGTCGCCGGAGGGCCGGGTGAATTCGCCAAACGCCCCTTCCTGAAAGCTCATATCAGCCCAGTGATTTCGCCACTGCGGTATGGGGAGGATGCGGTTGATGTCGTCTATGAATGCGTCGCCCACAACATTCCCATGTCGTGCATCACGGCCGCGCAGGCCGGTGCCACGGCCCCGGCGACTTTGGCCGGGTTTTTGGCGCAATCGCTGGCCGAGACATTGGCCAGCCTTGTCATGGTCTACGCGATCAGACCCGGATTTCCGATGGTGTTTTCCAATTGGCCTTTCATCGTAGACCTCAGGACCGGGTCTTTTGCCGGCGGCAGCGGAGAGACGGCTGTTCTGAATGCCGCCTCAGCGCAGATCACGAACTGGTTAGGTCTGCCCTCGGGCGTAGCCGCGTCCATGACCGACGCAAAGGCCATCGACGCACAATATGGCCTTGAAAAAGGCATGACCTCGCTTGCAGCGGCCTTGGCCGGGGGCAACCTGATCTATGAAAGCTCAGGCATGACCGCATCGCTATTGGGCGCTAGTTTCGAGGGTTTTGTTCTGGATAACGAAATGCACTCACACACTTATCGGGCGCTGCGCGGGATTGAGGTGAGCGAGGAAAACCTGGGTTTTGACGCCATCTGCCATTCTGTTCTGGGTGACGGGCATTTTTTGGGAAGTGAACAAACCTATGCGGCGATGGAGCGGGATTACTTTTACCCCGAACTCGCCGATCGACAGGAGCCCCGCACGTGGCAAAACGATGGTGCGAAAGACGCATGGTCATCTGCCCGACATCACGCAAAAGAGGTTCTGGCCAGTCATCACCCACAATACCTGAGCGCCGAACTGGATGCCGAAATCCGGAAACGTTTCCGCATTCTGATATAAAAGCCACAGAGCATTCCCAACACTTCATTGGGCCGCTAGGGTCCAATGGGAATTGCGCGAAGGATAAGGCCATGACCGATTCATTTTTTCAGCCGGTATCGGCGATGGAGCTGGCCCGGTTTGCCGGCATCCCCTCGTTCATGCGTTTGCCCAGCCTGGACCTGGATCACGAACGGATTTTGGATGTTCAGGTCGGTCTCATCGGCATCCCGTGGGATGGCGGCACTACCAATCGCCCTGGCGCGCGGCATGGTCCGCGACAATTGCGGGACTATTCCACGATGATCCGCGCGATGAACCCAGTCACAGGCGTCGCGCCGTTCTCAATGGTCAATTGCGCCGATCTTGGCGACGTTGCGCCCAATCCGGTTGATATCGAAGATACTCTGAACCGAGTTACGGATTTCTACTCAACCCTACAGGCAAAAGGCATTGTTCCGCTCACCGCTGGCGGGGACCACCTGACCACCCTGCCCGTTTTGCGCGCGCTTGCAGCCGCAGGCCCCGTCGGCCTGATCCAGTTCGACAGCCACACGGACCTGTTCGACAGCTATTTTGGCGGCCATAAGTTCACCCACGGCACTCCGTTTCGGCGCGCGGTAGAAGAAGGACTGGTCGACCCCAAACGCTATGTTCAGGTTGGCATCCGAGGCACCGCCTACAACACCGAAGACATCGAATGGGGCGAGGCACAGGGTATTCGCATCATCCGTATCGAGGAACTATTTGATCGGGGCATCGACGACGTGATGGCCGAGGTGCGCGGTATCGTTGGGCAAGCACCAACCTATTGCACCTATGACATAGATTTTGTTGACCCAACCTACGCCCCTGGCACCGGAACGCCCGAGATCGGGGGACCAAACAGTTTTCAGGCGCAGCAGGTCATCCGCCGGATGTCTGGTGTGAACCTGATTGGCGCTGATCTGGTCGAAGTATCGCCCCCATTCGATCCGAATGGAGGCACCGCGTGGCTGGGCATTTCGCTGATGTTCGAACTGCTCTGCGTTTTGGCGCAGGCTGTGGACGCACGGCGCTAGCTGGCGTTTTCGGCGATCATCGAGATCATTTCGAACATCACCGCAGCTGCCGTTAGCGCGGTGATGTTGTTCGGGCTGTCCTTGGTTGGCATCATGCAAACGACGTCCCCGCCCACAATGTTCAACCCGCGCGCGGCACGCAGAATGCCGACAGCCTCGTCAATATCGAAACCCTTCTCGCCCGGTTCCAGATTGGACACGGCAGGCGCGACAGTGGGATCAAGGCAATCCAGATCGAACGTGATATAGACCGGGCGGTCGCCCAGAATTTCTTTGGTCTGAGCCACGACATCCGCCAGCCCGCGCTGGCGAAATTCACGCATGGTGACGATGTTGTAGCCATAGTCGTAGGACGGCTGCAGCCAGTCCAAGCTTCGTGGATGGCCCCTAAGTCCGATTTGCATGGATCGCGTGGGGTCGACCTGCCCCTGATCCGCCAGATACGCGCCCCAATGGGCCGCTGATTTCTTCGCCCCCAGGAAATGATCGACCTTGGTGAAGACGTCAGTATGCGCGTCCAAATGCAGAAAGCTGACAGGCTCTCCACCAGCCAGTCTACCGCAACCCAGCGCTTGCACTATCCCGCCAGTGATGGAGTGGTCGCCGCCAATCGACACCGGGCGCGCACCGGCTGCATCGATGTCTTTGTAAAAAGCCGTAATCCGTTCGATGCAGTCTTCGTTATCGTTTGCCCGCGGAAATGGAACGTCGCCCACATCTGCAATCTTTGCGCTATTCCACGGATCAATTTCAAACACCGAATGTACCCGCCGCTGTACGGCCGAGACATGCCGCAAAGCACGCGGGCCCAAATGCTGATCCCGCTCGGTTGTGCCGTTGCCTGCCGAATGCGGCACTCCGACCAAAGCGATGTCCTGCCCTTCGGGACCTTGATTGGGGCACCGAAATAGGGTCGGTATCCCCCACCAATATAGATTGTCCATCATAGACTGTTCGTAACGGTCGGTCATCTGCGTCTCCGGTGAAAGAAAAACACCCCCGATGTGAACCGGGGGCGTTTGCGTTCAGAGTTTCTCGTCTTCTCGGCGGAAGGCACCTTGAACGATACGGTCCATGACCATGGCCAGGAACAGGATGGCGAACCCACCCAGCAGGCCCGGACCTTTGGCAGCGTATTGCAGCGCCTCAAGGATTTCCTTGCCCAGACCTCCACCGCCGATCAGCGAGATAATCACCACCATCGACAAGCACATCAGAATGGTCTGGTTCACGCCGGTCATGATCGACGGCAGGGCAAGCGGGATCTCAACATCCTTGAGCAACTGCCATTTCGATGCCCCAAAAGCCACGGCAGCCTCTTTGATGCTTTCCGGAACCCCGCGCATCCCCAGCGCGGTCAGACGAATGACCGGCGGCATACCAAAGATGATCGTCGCCAGAATGCCCGGGGGGTTACCGGTGCCAAAGAAAGCGATGATTGGGATCAGGTAGACAAACGCCGGCAATGTCTGCATCAGGTCCAACACTGGTTCCGCCGCTCGATAGGCGCGTTTGGATTTACCAAACCAAATTCCCAGCGGAATGCCGAACACAACGCACAACAGCACCGCCGCGCCCACCAAGGCCACGGTTTCCATCGCCACATCCCAATACCCCAGAAGCGCGATATAGGCCAACGAAGACGCGGTGAAGATTGCCACCCTTGGCCCTGCCGCGCGCCACGCGGTCACACAGATCACCAACATCACAACCGGCCACGGGGAACCGATCAATGCCACCGTCAACGCATCCAGAACAGATCGCACACCCGCCACGATACCGTCGAATACATCCCCGCCGGCTGCGGCGGCTGCATCTATCTGCGCCTCCATCCAGCTTGCCAGATTTGAGAACAACGTTCCGTTGCCTTCGCCCAATATCATCGCGGAGACTTCCTGCTCGGGGAATGCATCCAACAATGGGAGTGAGGCGTTGACGGTGAATTTGTACACGATCAGTGGGCCAATTGCGGCCACCAAAACAGCACCCAGAACAGTGTTGCGGGTCGAGCGGCCGCTTTCGGTGCTGGCAGGATCTGTCCGCCAATTCGAGTACTGCTTTTCGTACACGCGGTCCGCATAAAAACCTTGCGCAAGCTTGAAAACCAACAACATCAACAGGCCTGTAACCATGATGCCAAACGCCTCAGACTGGGCGGACGCCGCTTTCTCAAAACTGGCATCTGCGGCCTTCTGGATATTCGCTGCCAACTTGTTGAACCGGTCAATGTCCGCCTTTTCGGTGGCCGCAGTCGCACGTTCCAATAGCTCGTTCGCGCGGGTCTGCTGACGTTCAGCCCGTTCGGCCAGATCAGCGCCGGGGTTGCCCCAGGCACCGCGGCCGATCTGAACCCAGGCGATGATTTCCAGGATCAGGAAAGTCCAGAACATCCCCCAGATCGCGCGGGACGCAGACCAGAATGGTCCCAAAACAGCCGCCCAGATGTTGAAGGTATTGGGAATACCGCTGGTCGCGTCATGGATTTTGTGAAACGCGTTGACGTAGTAGTCGCCGTTTGGCCCGGTAAATTCGTGGATCGAGCGGTCCAGCGCCTCGCGGTCGACTTCGATATCCGAGGCGGCCGTGACTTTTACTTCCGTGGTTGCATCAGTCATTTTTGCCCCCCTGAATTCCGCGCAGCAAACGCGGTTTAGTGACCACGCCTACATCAGCGCCAGCATCGGTAATGATGACCGGAAGGTCCGTATTGACGGCAAGGTCGATCAACTGGTCCAAATCCGCCCCTTCATCCGCGCGTGGTGCGCCATCGGTCGGGCCAGAGTAACTTTCGATCGGCTCCATGATCGAATGCGCCTTGACCAGTTTCAGCTTGGAAATGCCCTGCACGAACTCTCGCACGTAATCGTCTGCCGGGTTCATGACGATATCTTCCGGCGTACCGATCTGCACAATGACACCGTCTTTCATGATGGCGATGCGATGGCCTATGCGAATGGCCTCGTCCAGATCGTGCGTGATGAACAGCGTCGTCTTTTTCAATTGCGCCACCAGTGCCTTGAACTGGTCCTGCAATTGCAGGCGGATCAGCGGATCAAGGGCTGAAAACGGCTCATCCATCAGCAGGATCTCGGGGTCCGAGGCCAGCGCGCGGGCAATCCCAACACGTTGCTGCATGCCGCCCGATAATTCTTTGGGCAGGCGGTCTTCGTAGCCTGTCAGGTCTACCAACCCTAATGCGTGATCCGAAACCGCCCAGCGTTTCGATTTCGACACTTTGCGGATTTCCAGCGGGTAGGCGACATTATCGCGAACCGAGCGGTGCGGCATCAGTGCCATGTGCTGAAACACCATCCCGATTTGCATGGCCCGAATGCGACGCAGCTCGGCCTCGGAAATCTTGGAGACATCCTGCCCCAGAATTTCGATCTTTCCGGCGGTCGGTTCGATCAGGCGATTGACGTGTCGTACCAGCGTAGACTTGCCAGAGCCTGACAGGCCCATGATGCAGAAAATCTCGCCCCTTGGCACTTCGAAGGACGCGCCCTGCACGCCAACAACACAATTGAATCTTTCCAGAACTTCAGGCTTTCCGATGCCTTCATTCCGGACGGCTTCCATGGCTTCTTCGGCTTTTGCGCCAAAGATTTTCCAGACATCCGTCAGTTTAACGACTGTTTCGGTCATTTTTGTCCCTTTGGTGCAAAACAGGCCGCCGGGGCTGTCCCGACGGCCTGCCAGAGTTTCAATTCCGGTGGGCGTCAATCAATTTGACATCCAGCCCAGAACGGCATCTTCGTTCGCACCGACCCATTCCTCGGCATAAGCCAAAGGCTCTTGGCCTTCGATCACCAATGCAAAGGTCATCGCCGAAACAGTGTCCGTATCCAGTTTCATGTTGGACAGCATGGTCGCCACTTCCGGATATTCTTCCTCAAGCGACTTTGCGAAGTGCAAATGCAGGTAGGCAAGATCCCAGGCAACGCCGGCCTCGGATTTTTCTAGCCAGTCCGGATCATCTGTGGGCTGCAGCACGTTCCACTTGGCTGCGTCGTACGCCGGTTCTTCCAAGATCTGCATGTCATGCAGGGCAAACACATAGTGCGGCGTGTAGCAGAACCCAACCCACGGCTCGCCTGCCTTGATTGCATTGTCGAGATTCGCGTAAGCCACTGTCTCGTCAATTTCTGTCAGTTCAAAAACTTGGTCATAACCGTAGGATTTGGCCCGAATTTTTTCGACGTTGGTCGACGCCCATCCCGGCGCACCGATCCATAGCTCACCCTGCCCGTCACCGTTGCTGTCGAACAGCGCGGCGTTGTCGGGATTTGTCAGGTCTTCAATGGACGTAATGCCATGTGCTTCGGCGGTTGCCTTGTCGACGCACATACCCTGAAAGGCTTCAACTCCGTTTGCGTTGAACGTAACCGTTCCCTTATCTTTTACGTAGGTATCATGCAGGTTTTGTTGGTTGGGCATCCAAACTTCGGGGTGTACGTGCATGGCACCGGAGTCCATCGCCTCGAACACAATCGGGTTGGTGCCATTCTGAAGTTCAACCTCAAGACCGAGGTTCTGTTCGATCGCAACTTTCAAAATATGTGCCGTCGCATTTACCGAAGGCCAGTTCGGCACGCCGATCACGATATCAGCAGCAAGGGCGGGTCCAGCGATCACAGCGGATGCGCCTCCCAGTAACGTGGCTAATTTTCTCATTTGTGTCTCCATGTTGGACGTCTGCGGCGCTGTTTTTCTATGCCCGAGGGCCGTGGTGCAC
Organism: Ruegeria sp. CDSC002; assembly: GCF_059610905.1. Taxonomy (NCBI): domain Bacteria; kingdom Pseudomonadati; phylum Pseudomonadota; class Alphaproteobacteria; order Rhodobacterales; family Roseobacteraceae; genus Ruegeria; species Ruegeria sp. CDSC002. The sequence continues at coordinate 98,547 of NZ_JBXWOM010000009.1, read as the reverse complement.
CTTGCAAACAAAGTCGGAAAGCCGATGCTTTCCCATTTTTGGGTCAGCCGCACGATGCGCCGACCCGGCAAGAAAAATTGAAACATGGTGACGCGTCACCCATCAAGCGTTACGTCCAAGAAGTACTCAAATTCGATATTATCATAGAAATGTTTCGGCTTTGTCGAAAATTGGCCGTGAACTCGTACTCTGCCATCAGGCAGCGCCCAGTTCCAGAATGTAGGCGACCGCCTCTTCGGTCAGATGCTTGAACCGCGCATGTTCACTGACATAGAGGCAGACCTGGCGCTGATCGGGCAAATCCGCAATTTCGCGAAACGCCGTCGCCTCGGGCATGAAACTTGCGACCGATTGCGGCAACACCGTTACCCAATCCCCGGTCTTGACCATTGTGATAAGGGAATGGGTGTTGTGAACAGTAACATCCGCCTGCGCTTCGGATGCCCGGAACTTGGGCGATTGAATCAGATCGCAGAGCGCGTTTCGTATAAACGGAAGTGTCAGGACTTCGTCAATTGTTGGCGTATTTGGCTGTCGTATCAAACGGTGATCAGAGGCGCATACCAGCCCAAACCTGTCTTTGAACAACGGAAGCGACCGAACTCCGTTCAGCGCGTGCTGACCTGAGGCGATGCCAATATCCGCTTTACCCTCAACCAGTGCGTCCAATACCTGCTGAGTATCTGTGTCGCGCAATTCGACTTTTACGCCGGGAAAGCGTTCTGTGACATAGGCCAGAACCTTAGGAAAAATCAGCGCCGCAACCGATGGAACGGACGCGATGCGCAGCAACCCGTGCTCTGCTTTTGCTGCGGCCATGATATCCAAGACGGCCTGATCGAATTGGCGGACTTGTTTCAATGCCACTTCGAAAACCTGTAACCCCAACGGGGACAACTGGTTTTTGCGCTCTCCTTCAAAGAGCTTTTTACCCAGATGATCCTCAAATTGCTTGAGGGTCATCGAGACCGCCGACTGCGTGCGGCCCAACCGGTCGGCCGCCTCGATCAGGTTGCCTGTTTGGGCAACGGTGCAAAAACACCGTAGGGTCTCGATCTTGATTGCCAAGCTTCACCTTTTTTGAAGTTTGCTCAATTTATTTGAGTTTGACTGATATCTACTCAAAAAGCCATTCTGCGCCAGACCAATTTTCATGACTCTGGGGCGCATCGTGACAAAACTGAACCTGATTGCTGGCGAATGGCTGGCGGGCGAGACCGAAATTGAAAACCGTAACCCTTCGGATCTGAGCGATCTGGTTGGCATGTTCGCACAGGCAAGCGCGGATCAGCTTGAGGCCACATTGGATCAGGCGCGTGTTGCACAGGCAGAATGGGAAGCCTACGGCCCCGAACGCAAGCAAGCGGTTCTGATGAATATCGGCAACGAGCTGATGTCGCGCGCCGAAGAGCTGGGCACCCTGCTGGCCCGCGAAGAAGGCAAGCCGCTGGCCGAAGGCAAGGGCGAGGTTTATCGCGCCGGTCAGTTCTTTACCTATTACGCAGCCGAATGCCTGCGCCAGATCGGTGAGAACGCCGACAGCGTCCGCCCCGGTGTTGAAATTGACGTTCGCCGCGAGGCCGTGGGTGTGGTTGCCATCATCAGCCCGTGGAACTTCCCGACCGCGACGGCCTCTTGGAAGATTGCTCCGGCGCTGTGCTATGGCAACGCAGTTGTCTGGAAACCCGCCAACATCACGCCAGCTTCTGCCGTAGCCCTGACCGAGATCATCGAACGTCAGGACATCCCCAAGGGTCTGTTCAGCCTTGTCATGGGGTCGGGCCGCTCGATCGGTCAGCGGCTGGTTGAAAGCCCCAAGGTCAACGCGATTTCCTTCACCGGTTCCGTTCCGGTTGGCAAAGGCATCGCCGCCGCTGCGATTCAGAACCTGACCAAAGTTCAGATGGAGATGGGATCGAAAAACGCGCTGGCCGTGATGGATGACGCCGATCTGGATTTGGCGGTGACGCTGGCATTGGGCGGAGCTTTTGGCGGTACAGGTCAAAAATGTACCGCATCCTCGCGTCTGGTCGTTCATGCCAGTGTGCACGATGCATTTGTCGAAAAACTTGTCGCGGGTGCGCAGGCCATGAAAGTTGGCCACGCCCTGGAAGAAGGCGTTCAGATGGGGCCGGTCGTCAGCGAACAACAGCTGGGCGAAAACCTCGCCTATGTCGATCTGGGCAAATCCGAAGGCGCAGAACTGGCCTGCGGTGGTCAGCGACTTGAGATGCCGCATGACGGGTTCTACATGTCCCCCGGCGTGTTCCTGAACACCAACAACGATATGCGGATCAACCGCGAAGAGATGTTCGCGCCGTTGACCAGCGTCATCAAGGTCGGCAGCTATGACGAAGCGCTGAGCGTGGTGAACGCAACCAACTTTGGACTGACTTCGGGCATCGTGACACAAAGCCTTGCGCGCGCAACGCACTTCCGCCGCAACGCACGCACCGGTGTTGTCACAGTCAACCTGCCGACCGCAGGCACTGACTATCACGTTCCGTTCGGCGGGCGCGGCGACAGCTCGTACGGTCCACGTGAGCAGGGTAAGGCAGCGGCTGAATTCTATACCACTGTTAAAACAGCCTACATCAGCGCGGGAACACCGGTCTGATGCGCATCGACGGGCTGCAATACGCCAATTGGTCTGAGAAGATCTTCCGCCAGTTGCGCGAAGGGGGGGTGGATGCGATCCACGTCACCATCTCGTATCACGAGAACTTCCGCGAAACGGTTCTGAACTTTGAAAAGTGGAACCGCTGGTTCGAGCAATACCCCAACCTGATCATGAAGGGCCGCTGGGCCAGTGATATCGACATCGCCCGGGAAACCGGGCGGACCGCTGTGTTCTTTGGTTTCCAGAACCCCTCGCCTATCGAAGATGATATCGGGCTGGTGGAAATCCTGCACGATCTGGGCGCGCGGTTCATGCAGCTGACCTATAACAACCAGTCGCTGCTGGCGACCGGCTGCTATGAGGCCGAAGACACCGGCATCACCCGCATGGGCAAACAGGTCATCAAAGAAATGAACCGTGTTGGGCTTGTCGTAGACATGAGCCATTCGGCGGATCGCTCGACCATCGAGGCCGCCGAGATGTCCGAACGCCCCATTGCCATTACGCACGCCAACCCGCACGAATGGTCCCCTGCCCTGCGCAACAAGCGCGATGCGGTGATCCGCGCAGTGACCGAAAACGGTGGGATGTTGGGCTTTTCGGTCTACCCTCATCACCTGAAAGACAAATCCGACTGCACGCTAGAGAGTTTTTGCGAGATGATCGCCCGTACGGCCGAAAAATACGGTGCACAACATCTGGGGATTGGAACTGACCTGTGTCAGGATCAACCCGACAGCATCGTCGAATGGATGCGCGTTGGTCGCTGGACCAAAGAAATTGACTATGGTGAAGGTTCAGCCAGCAATCCCGGCTTTCCGCCAATGCCGAGCTGGTTTGAAGACAATCGCGACTTCGGCAATATCGAAACCGGGCTGCGCAACGTTGGCATGAACGCCGAAGAAGTCTCGGGCATCATGGGCGGCAACTGGTACCGCTTTTTCGATCAGAACTTTGGACCGCGAACTGCATGAACCACGTCAGTACTGATATCCCTCGACGCGATCCTGCGCAGGTTATGCGCCTGTCGCGGCTGGGCTCGCTGCATCAGTGCAGACTCAGCTTCATGCGGCAACTGACCCGGCGTATGGCGCGTGAGAACTGGGCCTTTACGCGCCCTGTTTTTGAGATCGACGAAAACGGCGTCGGCCACGCTGTCTACACGGCGCAAGGTCCGGATCGCGCCTATTCGCTGGTTGCGTTTGCCCATGACCTGCCGCCCGAACAACGGTCGGACCGGGTGATCGCCGAGGCGTGGGACGCCACTTTCGCATTATTCGATGGCATCCCAACGGAGCAGGACATCCAACGCCTGTCAGAAAACGTTCCTTTGCAAGAGGCAGGGCGCGTCAGCGAAAGCGAGCTGTCACTGTCTCGTGCCAACCGGTCCGTGCGTTTGTGGAAACACGTGGTCGACAGGCTGGCTGCCGGACAACAGCCCGACTTGGAGCAAATCCATAAAGTTGGCTACCTGATGCGGACGACGGCCGTTTACGGATCGGGCAAGTTCGGCGCCGCAGATCGCGAGAAGATAGCGAACCGGCCAGAACTGCACGCACCGTTTCAGGCGGAAATGCTGTCGGTCTACCTCACGCGAACTTTTGTCCGCGATCTGGTGCAACATATGGCCCTCGCCAAAGGCGGTATGCAGACGGCGGATCTGGACCCCGAGATTGCGCAGTGGCTGGGCATCGGTAACTCTACCGGCCTTGGCATGGCTCCGTTCATCGTGAACCACCCGGTGCTGTTCAACAATTGGATTATGACGCGCGAGGAAGCTTTGGCACGGGTGCGATCCCTGCAAACAGCGTCTGAGGATGAGGCCCGACACTTTCGTGAAATCTACGATCGCAGCAAACTGTCGATGTCGTGGTGGCGATCAGAACATCCGGTCCAGATCGAGAAGCTTGCGTCGCTGAATGCAGATCTTGCGGCAATTACCAGCTACCTGGATCAGAATGACCTGACGCAGGACCACCCGTGGGACAGGCTGATCCGATGGTCCGAAACCGCAATTGGCGAAGAAGGGCAGGAACTGCTCGCCTCACTTGTTCTGGAACCCTATGGCGATCTGGTGGATGGCCTGACCGGCTGTATGGCTGACGGGAATGCGCAGGCACAGGTTATCAACGGGGGTATGCCCGTCGATCAGGTCCGCACCGCGATTCAGGACCGCTTTGGTTGGGCGTTGGATTTGGAATGGTCGGCAGAGGCAAACTGCGCGCGCGCCTGGTACGTGTCTGAAGAAAAACTGGAACCACGCTTGGGTGAACGGTTCGAGGAACCAATTGCCGAATACGAACAGCCCCTTGCCCCGGCCAGAGACGCCGCGCTGGCTTTCGCGGACCTTGAGAAATGGCAGGACGACAGGTCGATAGCCGAGTTCCTACTGCGCCATCCTGAACACCGTCACACGATCCGGCGTGCGCAGATCGGCCTTGTCGCGCCATATGGCGAACTTCGCGACAACACGATCAGCGCTGGGGTCATGCCCATCGATATGCTCCGGGCCAAGTTATCCTTTTTTGGTGCTACGCATTTTGACCCACGCTCGGACCGCTGGGTGCGTATCTGCATGTACGCTGGCGCCCCCTACCCCGAAGATCTGAATGCCAAAACCGCAGATCTGTGGGTTTATCCGGAGCTTTCCCAATGAACGTCTCGCTGAATGAGGTCGAAGCCACCGCAAAGCGTGCGACCCGAGGAGCTGGATATAGCTGGGGACTTGCTGAGGAAGCCGCGAAAGCAACGCGCTGGCTGTGCGCGCACGGGCAAAACGGTACCGGTGCTTTGGCTCAGCTGCTGCAACTGGATTTGGCGAGCACACCAAAGACACACGCCCCGTCCGATCTGAGCGGCGAATGGCAGAGCGAAAACCAGCTGTGCCCATTGGTGACCGGAGCATTATTGTCCGATTGTGCCCACCGCCTAAATTCATCCCCGATAGCAATAAGAAACGTAGCCGTACCCGCACTGCTGCTTCCATTTGCGGCCAATGCCGCACGCTTTCTAGCGACCTGCGTGAGCGTAGATTATGACCACACACTAGCGGAAACCGACGGTTTTGACTTGTCCCTGGACGCCCCGATCCCGGACCGGGCACATCAGGTATCTGTGCACCTTGGCGGCCAACTTACCGCCCCCGTCCCGCATCGAACACGGGCTGAACCCGATCCGACCGATTGGGCGGTACTAAACCGGTTCGCCCACCGCACATACGCCCCCGCCACCGAGGAATCCCGCCTGCGCGGGGCCGGAGCGGGCTTATCCGACAACGATTGAAGAGGCCCCAATGATTGAAACCCGTACACTGACCCTTGAGCAGATCGAAGATCTCGCCTTCCGTGCGCTTGTTGCCGCAGGAACCGCTGAAGCCAACGCCCGGCCATTGGCCGTTGCGACGGCTGCAACCGAGGCGGATGGGGTTGCCAGCCACGGGCTGGCCTACATCCCGATATATTGCGAGCACGTGCAATGTGGGAAAGTGGACGGAACGGCCCAACCGGAACTGTCGCGCCCGCGCCCCGGCGCAGTGAATGTGGACGCAGCAACCGGCTTTGCCCATTCCGCAATTGATATGGGTTTTGAGGTCCTTATCCCAGCTGCACATGAACAAGGGATCGCGGCACTGTCGATCCGCAACAGCTATAACTGCGGTGTCCTTGGCTACCACACATACCGGTTGGCGCAGGCCGGGTTGGTTGGGTTGGGGTTCACCAATGCTCCGGCTTCGATCGCGCCTTCGGGCGGTGCGAAACCCGTCGTCGGAACCAACCCCTTCTCGATCGCCGCGCCCGGCGCGGACGGCCAGCCCGCCCTGCTGATCGACCAAAGCGCCAGCACGATTGCTAAAAGCGAGGTCATGAAACACGCGCGCGAAGGCAAACCGATCCCGGTTGGCTGGGCTCTGGACGCAGATGGCAACCCGACCACAGACCCCAACGTCGGCCTTAAGGGGTCGATGGCACCGTCAGGCGGCTACAAAGGCGTCGGTGTTGCCCTACTGACAGAGATTATGGCCGCAGCCCTGACCGGCGCGACCCTTGGCATTAACGCCTCGCCCTTTTCCGGCACCGCCGGTGGGCCGCCCAAGACCGGGCAGTTCTTCATTGCGATAGACCCGACCGCCACCTCTGGCGATGCGTTTGCTTCGGGGATCAGCGAGTTGGTCGGCGCAATCCGCGCACAGAACGGAGCGCATCTGCCCGGCGATGGGCGCGGTGGCAAGCGCAGGCAGGCACAGACCGACGGTGTTGCCGTCAATGCGGCCACGCTGGATAAGATTGAGGCAATCATAGCCTAGCTATTCTGCCCAGGTCTGTTAGGTCGCCAGCGAACGGGTCGTTTGTCTGGCGACACATTCCAAATCACAGCGGATGCTGAAATGCTCTGGGTCATCCGACGTGATGAAATCGGTGAATTTCTCACCGGCCAGTGCTCCGATGTTTTCTGCGGGAATGCGGATGGTTGTAAGGCCGGGCTCGACGTCAGCTGAGCCTTTGAAATCCCCGATACCAATTATCGACAGATCATCGGGCACGCTTAGACCAAGTTTTTGGGCAGCAAACAGCGCCCCCTGCGCAATAACGTCATTGCCACACAGCAATGCCGTCGGACGTTTCGGCGTCGTCAAAAGGGCCAGGGCCGCCTGCTTGGCCTGAGAAACACTATATGGCGCTTGGGTTTCATGCTCATCAGGTACGGAAACCCCCTGTTCGCCCAACGCGTCATGCACTGCGGAAAGGCGGTGCTGTGCGCGGTCGTTCCCCTGAGTTTCGGGAAAGATCAACCCGATGTCACGGTGCCCCAGCTCCAGCAGGTGTTCCGCCGCCAATCGTCCGGCCAGATGGTTATCCGCACCCACGCAAGGAAGGGGTGATTCTTCTGAGTAATTCCAGATTGCCAGCGCGGGTATCTTTTGCTGCGTGATTAAGCGGTTGGTGGCGTCGGAATGTTCCAACCCAACCAGCGCCACACCGTCCACGCGATGTTCAAGAAACTTGCGAACCATCGCGTATTCCCGATCCAGGTCATACCCATGCGACGCCAGCAACAGGCTAAACCCCGCTTTGTCGATCGAATCCGAAAAGGCCTGAATGACCTCGGAAAAAATGGCGTGGTTGATTGTGGGCACGACAAGGCCAATTGTTCCCGACCGTTTTCCATGCATCGTTTGGGCCGCGCGGTTGCGGATGTAACCCAATCGCTGCACGGCCTTGTTGATCTTTTTGCGAGTCGCCGGGTTGACCAGATCGGGGTGATTGAAAGTACGTGAAACCGTAGACGGCGACACCTTTGCAGCCTTTGCAACGGCCACAATATCCACCTTACCCTTTTGAAAGTTAGCCATAATTTTACCATACCCGGTCAAATTTATGAAAACATTTGCAATACTATTTTCATCCCCTAACCTGATTTGTCAACAAAGATAAAAGTGCGAACGGACGGGTTGGGAGGCCCAGGATGGAATTCATTTACTACTTCGGAGATGTGTTCACGCCGATGTCGTTCCTGCTGCTTTTAGGCGGCACGATCGGAGGGCTGATCCTGGGCGCGACACCGGGCCTGTCGCCAACGATGGCGGTGGCCCTGTTGATCCCGTTCACCTTCCAACTTGAGGCCGCGCAAGGCCTGATCCTGCTGGGGGCAGCCTATACCTCGACCGTGGCTGGCGGCGCGGTCAGCGCCATCCTACTGAAGATCCCTGGCGCTCCGGCGAATATCGCCACCACTCTGGATGGCCACACGATGGCCCAAAAAGGCGAAGGTGCCCGCGCCTTGCAGCTGTCTTTTCTGGCATCGGCCGTGGGCGGAATTTTTGGCGTTCTGCTGCTGATCTTCCTGACGCCCGTTTTGGCGCAATGGGCGCTGGCCTTTGGACCATCGCACCTGTTTTGGCTGGCCATTCTAGGAGTGACGGTCATTGGCACGCTGGACTCGGCCTCAGTGGTCAAGGGTTTGCTGTCGGGCTGTATTGGGTTGTGGCTGGCGACCATCGGGTTCGACGACATCATGGGTGCACAACGCTTTATCTTTCACCCCGCACTGGGCGGCGGCATCAACATAATCGCCGCGTTGATTGGCCTGTTTGCGATCCCACAGGTGTTGACCATGTTTGCCAAAGGGCGGCACAACACAGGCGCCGAAGTGATCGAAGTGCAACGCCACTCGATCTTGGCGGCGTTCAGGGAACTGTTCAGCCGCACCCGAGCGCTGAGCATCGGAACGCTGACAGGTTCGATCATCGGCCTGATCCCTGGCGTCGGTGGACAGATCGCGGGCCTTGTCGCTTATGACCAGACCAAGAAGTTTTCGTCCGAAAAGGACAAGTTCGGCACTGGACATTCCGAGGGCGTGATTGCCGCGGAATCTGCCAACAACGCGATGGTTGGACCTTCGCTTGTTCCACTGTTGACGCTGTCCATCCCCGGCAGCCCGACCGCCGCCGTGCTGTTGGGCGGGTTGCTGATCCACGGGATTTTCCCGGGATCGGATTTGTTCGATAACCATCCGGACGTGGCGTGGACTTTCATCAACTCGATGCTGATCGGGCAGGTGCTGATGTGTATCTTCGGCCTCTATGTCGCCGGTCTTGCAGCGCGTGTTGCACAGGTTCCGCAATCCGTGATGGCAGCCATCGTTCTGGCCTTGTCGGTCTTCGGTGCATACTCGGTTCAGGGTTCCATGGGTGATGTCTATGTCATGGCGTGCCTGGGCATTGGCATGTTCTTCCTGGAACGCTTCGGTTTCTCGGCTGCACCGCTGGTACTGGGCCTGATCCTTGGGCCAATCGCCGAGGCCAACTTCATCCAGGGTGGAATGATCGCTGACGCCACCGTTGGTAAAGCCTCATACTTCATGACCGGCGGATTGAACCTGTTCCTGATCGCCGTGGTACTGGCCTCGATCGCCTATTCGGTCTGGATGGAACTGCGCAGCCGCCGCTACACCACCAAAGAGGAGGCACAGGCATGAACCGCTCGCAGCACGTATTCGGGTCAGGTCTGGTCTTTGCCGTTGGCCTGTGGGTCGCATGGGTCAGTTACACGCAACAACCCGCCGAGGCATTCCTGTTCCCACGCCTGATCGCAACGGTCTTTGTGGTTCTGGCCGGATGGACATTTGGCAAAGCGGTCATGGGTCTGTCCAAGGTCGGAAACGGCGTGACGCGGACGATGTTCGTGAACATGCTGCCGGGTCTGATCATCACGCTGATCTACGTATTTTGGGCGGCGAAGACGCTGGGGTTCTACACCGCAACGACCATCGCCTTTTTTACCCTTTTGTCGATCTACGACCCCGCGCCCCATTCCGAGGTCAAAACCTGGATCAAACGCGGGATCATCACGGCGGTCTTTGTGGCAGTGATGTACGGGCTCTTTGCCATGCTTTTGAACGTCTACACACCAAGAGAAATTCTGTTCTGAACACGCAAATGCGCGGATGAACTAAATCAGGGAGGAAACACAAAATGAAACGATTGATTGCAGGGGCAGCAATGGCTCTGACGGGCCTGACGGGCGCGGCAATGGCCGAGGAATATCCCGAACGGCCGATCATGATGATGGTCAGTTACGGGGCCGGAGGCGCGACCGATTTTCAGGCACGGATCGTCACCATGACCTCGGGCAACGAGGATGCGCTGGGGATGCCCATCGCCATCATCAACAAGCCTGGTGCCGGTGGGCGCGTTGGCTGGAACTGGTTCGCAACTCAGGCCGATCCGGACGGCTATACGCTGGGTGCCTACAACGTTCCTCATTTCATCGCCCAGTCGATCAAGGGTGGCGTCGAATATTCGACCGACAGCTTCGAACCCATCGCGAACTGGGGTGCAGACCCGGCCGTGTTCGTGGTTGGTGCCGACAGCGAATTCAACTCGATGGATGATGTGGTCGCCTATGCCAAGGAAAACCCAGGCAAGCTGACCGTATCCGGCGCGGGCCTTTTTGTGGGCCACCACATCGCGGCGCTGCAGATCGACAAGGCAGCCGGGACCAAGATGGCCTACATCCCGACCAAAGGTGGCGGAGCAGCAGCCATGAAGGCCGTCATCGCTGGTGAAGTCATGGGCGGCATCAACAACCTGTCCGATGCATTCCGTGCGCAAGAGGCGGGCAATGTGAAGATTCTCGGCGTTGCCGATCTTGAACGCAACGCGTTCCTGCCGGATGTTCCGACGATGATGGAACAGGGGCTGGACGTGGACAACTCCTCGGTCAATTTCCGGGGTGTAATGGTGCCCAAGGGAACACCTCCTGAGGTGATTGAAAAATTGGCCGCAACCGTGCCCGAGATGTTCGCCAATTCTCGCGTTTCCAAGAAGATGGAAGCGGGTGGCTCGCCCATGCACATCATGACACGTGACGAAGTGATCGAGATGTGGGCGCAACGCCAGCAGACGCTGAACGAATTGCTGGCTGGTCTTTAACCGACCCAAATCGGGGCGGGTAGACCCCGTCCCGGACAACCAATCGAGGACCAAAATGAACGCTCCAAACGACATAGCCCCCGAAATCGCCGAAGTGGACCGGATCGTGGCACATGCGCGCAAGGCTCAGGCTGCCTATGAGGCTACAGGCAGTCAGGCGCTCTATGACAAGGCGGCGCTGGCGGCAGGTTGGGCGATCATGGAACCCACTCGCAACCAGGCACTGGCAGAACTAGCGGTTGAAACCACCGGACTGGGCAATGTCCCCGACAAGATTACTAAGAACCACCGCAAAACTCTGGGTCTTTTGCGCGACATTGCCGAAGCAAAGACATACGGAATCATCAGCGACGATCCTGAAACAGGCATTACAGAAATCGCCCGTGCGATCGGCGTCGTAGGCGCGGTGGTTCCTTCGACCAATCCGGCCGCAACACCGGCCAACAACATTATTAACGCTCTCAAAGGTGGTAACGCCATCGTCGTCGCCCCCTCGCCCAAGGGCGTCGCATCCTGTGAGACGCTGTTAAGCTTCATCCACGCGGAGTTTGACAAGCTGGGTCTGGATCGGGATCTGGTTCAGATGATCCCCGCGCCGGGGTCAAAGGCCAAAACCCAACGGCTGATGGAGACCTCGGATCGGGTGATCTGCACCGGCAGCCAGAACAACGTCCACCGGGCCCAGTCCTGCGGCACACCGGCCGTCGCGGTCGGTGCGGGCAATGTCATCGTGATTGTCGATGAAACCGCCGATCTGTCGGCGGCCGCGGCCAAGATCACAGCGTCAAAGTGTTTTGATAATGCGACTTCGTGCTCGTCCGAGAACGCGGTTGTGGTGGTGGACGCAGTCTATGACGACTTCGTCGCAGCAATGGCGGCCGAAGGCGGTGCGCTGGTCCCTGCTTCCGATGCCGCAGGGATCATTGCACGTCTCTGGCCGGACGGGCACCTCAACCGATCGGCGATCGCTCAGGATGCCGGCAAGACGCTTGATGCGTTGGGGATGGCAGACAAAGCACCCGACGGCACGAAGTTTCTGGCAGTAGAGACCGATGGGATCGGTCCCGATCATCCTCTGTCTGGGGAGAAGCTGAGCCGCGTTCTGGCGCTGTACCGGGCGTCGGACTATGCGGCTGCCAAGGCGACCGCAGCGCGTGTCCTGGCCCATCAAGGTGCCGGACATTCGGTCGGCCTCCACACCAGCGACGACGCGCGCGCCATTGAGTTGGGCCGAGAGTTACCCACCTGCCGGGTTATCGTGAACCAGGCCCATACCTTTGCCACCGGCGGCAGCTTCACCAACGGAATGCCTTTCTCTCTGTCTATGGGATGCGGCAGTTGGGGCGGAAACTCTATCGATACCAACCTGCATTGGCGGCACTTCGTCCAGACCACCAAAATTGTGCGTGAAATAGCCCCACGCGAACCCGCACTCGAGGATATATTCGGCGCGTACTGGAGGGAGGCTGGCCAATGATGGAACCGCCCAAAGGAACGGTCCGCGATTGGCTGGACCTGAGAGCCGATCAGGGCGGAACCGGGTTTGTTTTTTCCGATGGCGCCCAGGATCTGAGCTGGGCTGAACTGCGCGGCTCGGCCAGAAACGTAGCAGGTATGTTGACCAGCCTTGGGGCGCAAAAAGGCGAAAGCGTCGCCCTTGTCTATCCCAATTGCCGCGAAGCGCTTATCACATTGTTTGGCGTTCTTTATGGCGGATTCCGGGCGACCATGATCAATCTTGTCGCTGGCGACAGTGCCGTGGCCTACGCCCTTGAACACAGCGGCGCGCGCTTTGCCTTCGTGCACCCGGATCAAGCCGAGTTGTTCGGCCGAACAGCCGACCCTACCGTGACCAAGCCTTTGCAGATCGACGATGCTGGTGCCGCGGATACCCAGCTTTATCACCTGACGCCCGACGACCATGCTCTGCTCATGTACACCTCAGGAACAACCGGCAGACCAAAGGGCGTCGTTCATACCCATTCCAGCCTTTTGGCAGGCGGCTGGACCACCGCTGTCGCACATGAACTGACCGCCACGGATCGCGGTTTCTGCGTCCTGCCGATCTATCACATCAACGGTCTTTGTGTGACTGTGATGGGAACCCTAGTTTCAGGCGGGTCCCTGGCTATGTGCGAACGGTTTTCGGCCAGCCGGTTCTGGGACAATCTTGGAAAAACTGAGGCAACTTGGTTTTCGGTAGTCCCGACCATCATCTCTCATTTGCTGCAATCCGACACCAACCCGGACATCCAAACCCGTCAGCGGTTGCGGTTCGGGCGCTCTGCCTCATCTGCGCTGGCACCGGACGTACAACGGGCTTTCGAAGAACGGTTCGACGTTCCCATCGTCGAAACCATGGGCCTCACCGAAACCGCCGCGCAGATCCTTTCGAACCCACTTCCGCCGGGTGTGCGCAAGATCGGCTCACCTGGTGTTGCCTATGGAAACGACGCTGCGATCCGAGATGCAAACCAACAGCCCGTCCCACACGGAACCGAGGGTGAGCTGGTCATACGCGGCCCGAACGTGATGCTTGAATACCTTAAGGATCCGGATGCGACCGAAGGCACGTTTACTGCCGATGGATGGCTTCGCACCGGCGATCTGGCGCGTATGGATGAGGATGGGTATGTCTATGTCACCGGCCGCCTGAAAGAGCTGATCATCAAAGGCGGCGAGAACATCGCCCCGCGTGAGATCGACGAGGCACTTTATTCCCACCCCGACGTTGTCGAAGCCGCAGCCTTTGCACGTCCCTGCCGCAGCTACGGCGAAACCGTCGAGGCCGCTGTCAAAATCCGGGACGGGTCCGAACTGACGCCGCTTACCCTATTAGAGATTTGTGAGACCAAGCTGGGTCGGTTCAAATCCCCTGACGAGGTTCACATCCTGCATGATCTGCCAAAGGGGCCATCGGGTAAGATTCAGCGCAACCGGATACTCGAAATCGTTGACGATCAGGGCTGAGCACTAGCGGGACTATGACCGCTGGCGCGCAGCCGGGGCCGACCCCGTGCATTGAACGGCGCTAAGTCTTGCGCCGTTTCGGCAAGGCGTCTCCACCTTTTCCCGGTTTCGCGGTCGCAGCGCGGGCGCGATTTTTCTTGCTGCTGGGTTTTCCCTTGGGCGGCGGCAGGCCTTTGGTAGATTTACCGCCGGGCTTTACGCTTCCGTCTTTGCTCTTGTTAGCGGGCGTTTTGTGGGTTTTCTTCTTTGCGCTCGTTGCCGTGAATTTAACATCCGGCTCGCTCAGTGACGAGTCGCGGTGCGGTGTCGAGCCATGTTCTTTTGATCGGGTCTGTTTGAAACCGCGTTCCGCTGCTTTACTGGGCTTGCGATCTTCGGGCTTGGGTTTGCGGTTACGGGGCGTCGGGGCATCGTTCCAATCAACGGGGGTGGTGTCCCCTTTGCGCGGGCGCGGTTTACCCTTGGGTGGGCGGTTGGACCTTGGACGCTCAAACGCTGGCACGTCAGGCGCGCCATCCAAGCGCACAACGTCTTTCGAACCTTCGATTTTCATACCCGGTCCAACAGCCGCCAGAAAGCCCGCAACACTGGCTTCGCGGATCTCGACGTAAGACACATCATCGGCAATCCGGATCGCACCGATATCGTCTTTGGTCAGATCACCGGCCTTGCAGATCATCGGCAGCAAATGGCGCGGCGAAGCATTTTGGTTGCGACCTTCAGACAAGGAAAACCAAACGCTCGGACCAAAGGCGGCGCGGGGTTTGGGGCGGTCCGCCGTAACCGGGGCCAACTCTTCCGGTGCTGAATGGCGCAATTTATACTGACGTAGATACGCTGCTGCTATTTGCTCAGGGGTAAATTTTTCAACCAGGTGCCGAACCGCGTCCCGTTCGCTTTCGGTAACTTCGACTTGCCAGTCATCAGAGGCGAGCATCCGCGTCTGATCTCGCTCGTTCACCTCATCCGAAGACGGGGCGACGCCCCAATCCGCCGTGAGCTTTGCGAACTTCAGAATACGCTCAGCCTTTTTCCGCGATGACGGTTCGACCACCAGGGCGCTGACGCCCTTTCGCCCTGCCCGGCCCGTGCGTCCAGAGCGATGCAATAGCGTCTCGTGACTGTTAGGCAATTCAGCATGGATCACCAGATCGAGGTTCGGCAAATCAATCCCGCGCGCCGCGACATCTGTCGCCACACATACCCTCGCACGCCCATCGCGCATCGACTGCAACGCGTTAGAGCGTTCACTCTGCGTCAGCTCACCAGACAGTGCCACCACCGAAAACCCGCGGTTGGAAAGCCGCGTGGTCAGCCGCGACACCATCGCGCGGGTGTTACAGAAAACGATAGCATTTGGGGCTTCGTAATACCGCAGTGCATTGATGATCGCGTTATCCCCGTCCCGCGGCGCCACCATCATCGCACGATATTCGATATCAGCATGTTGGGTTTTCTCGCTGACCGTGCTCACCCGCTCGGCATCGCGCTGATAGCGCGTTGCCAGGCTAGCAATGGCGCGCGGGACTGTAGCCGAGAACAGCAACGTTTGCCGCTCTGCCGGAGTTTCATCCAGGATGAACTCAAGATCCTCGCGAAATCCAAGGTCCAGCATTTCATCGGCTTCGTCCAGAACCACAGCCCGGATCGCGGTCAGATCAATGGAACCACGCATGATATGATCGCGCAGGCGACCCGGCGTTGCGACAACAATATGCGCCCCACGCGCCAGAGCCCGGCGTTCATCACGCATATCCATGCCACCAACACACGAGGCCAGAAACGCACCAGCATCCGAGTACAGCCAGGTCAGCTCGCGCTTGACCTGCATGGCCAGTTCCCGCGTTGGCGCAACCACCAAAGCCAACGGCGCGCCGGACGCCCCGAACGTCTCATCTTCGCCCAGCAACTGTGGTGCGATCGCCAACCCGAACCCGATGGTTTTTCCCGATCCGGTTTGCGCCGAAACCAACATATCGCGCCCTTCCAGCTCGGGCTGTGTCACGGCCTGCTGGACTTGTGTCAAAGTATCGTAACCCTTGCGGGCAAGCGCATCTGCGATGGTCTGTTTCACGGTGGTGTTCTTTGTATCAGCCGGGGGATACGTGCCTTGCGGTATTGCAATCAGCGCATCTTCCAAGGTTAAAGACCGCCTCTTAACGGGAGTCGCTGGCAATGTATAGCCGTGTCTTTTGTGGTGACCGAAGTAAAAAACCGCCGGTCACGTAGGTATCTTTTGATGAACTTGTCTGCAGTTTCAGCCAACTGTCAAAAGCCGATGCGAAACCAATACTTTACCAGATAAAGTGGTGCCCGGGGGCGGAATCGAACCACCGACACGAGGATTTTCAATCCACTGCTCTACCCCTGAGCTACCCGGGCACGGGAACGGCGTTTACCGTTGGGTGGAGGCCTTCTATGACTTGCTACAGGCAGTGTCCAGAGGCTTTTTCACATTTTTTCAATGTGGACGTTGTTGCTCTGGTTCGGGATCGGAAACTTCTGTTTCAACGTCCTCTTCCCGCTGCGATGGAACCGCGTAGGACCCGTTCAGCCACTTGGCCAGATCAATATCAGCACACCGCTTCGAACAGAATGGCCGAAACTCGGTTACAGACTTTTCTGCGCAGATCGGGCAGCTCATTTCAGCACTTCCGACAACGGGATACGGCCGCGTTTGCGCTGTAGCTCGTAGTGGCCAAGAGGGGTCCAACCTGCCAGCGTGGTTTCGACCGAATCTGCCTTCAACGCAGCGCGCAGAGAGGCCTCGAACCCACGGCGATCCTTTTTAGGCATTGGTGCTAGGTCCAGAGTGATTTGCCCCCCAAGACCGCGAACGCGCAAGGCACGGGCAAGCCCCTTGGCACAGGCAAAATTGACCTTGGTTCCGCCTGCCATCGACGTGTCGGACCCGGTGTTGACATCCACAGCGACCAAGGCCCGGGTGGGCTGAATATATAGATACCCGCCTCCGGGCAGTGGCTCGGAAATACCACGCGCCACGTCCAATGCATCCAATACGCCATGCGTTTCGAAACTGCCCGGCTGCGTCACAACCTCAGCCGGGTCGGTCCAGTCGCGCCAGGCCAGAACATGGGGCCCGTCACCTTCCAGCAGCAGCTCGGGCTCAGTTCCCGGATCGTTCAAAACCTGATCCGCATGGGCCAGCATCGCGCCGATATCTTCGGCGATTTCAGCCGCACCTTCGCCCTCACAACAGGACCGCAGGATCAGGCCATGGCTGCTGCCCTCCATGCTCTCATGAGCGATTTCAAGAAGGCGGTCACGCTCATCTTCGTCGTGGATGGAACGTGAGATATTCAAACCGGGCGCATCAGGCGTGACAATCGCATAGCGGCTTTTGAACAGAACCCGATCGGTCACTGGCAACGCCTTACCGGGTTCGGCATAGCCCGTCACCTGAACCAACATCAGTGCACCGGGTGCGAGCCCTTTGATCTGTCGTAGAAAGGCCGGACCGTCAGGTGTGGTCAGGAACATGCCGCCCTGCCCTTTGACCGGTCGGTCGGCACGGGCACGGTAAATCGTACCCGGCGCGGACGCGTCAGCTGCAATCAGGAAATCGTCCAGCTGACCGTCGACCATAAGGGCGGCAGCTTCGCGGTTTTCGATGTGATCCAGAACAATGGTTCGACCCTTCATGACACCTCACGATACAGGGGATAGCCGATGCCTTGCAAAAGCGCGGCAGTCTCGGACAGGGGGAGCCCCACGATGCCGGTAAACGAACCAGAAATCCACGGGATGAATGCCCCGGCGGGGCCTTGAATGGCGTAAGCGCCTGCTTTGCCCTGCCAGTCTCCGGTCGCCAGGTAAGCGTTGATTTCGACGTCTGACAGGCGTTTGACCTTGACCTGAGACACCACATCACGTTGCAGAACGCGGACCCCGCGCCGTACAGCGACCGAGGTGATTACGCGGTGCCGTCGACCGGACAAAGCATGCAGGAATTCAGCCGCCTGGCCCGCGTCTTCCGGTTTTCCAAGAATACGGCGACCCAGTGCGACAGTGGTATCCGCACAAAGAGTTACATCGTCGCCATCGGCCTGTACCGCCTGCACTTTTGCCCGTGTAATGCGATTGCAATAGGGCACCGGCAGCTCACCTTTCAGCGGCGTTTCATCAATGTCGGGTGCACGGATGGCATCGGGCTGCACGCCAAGCTGGGCCAACAGGTCCAGCCGCCTTGGGCTGCCCGATCCTAAGATAAACGCCATTGCGGCAGGCGTTACTTGAAGCGGTAGTTGATCCGACCCTTGGTCAGATCATAGGGGGTCATCTCGACCTGAACTTTGTCGCCGGCCAGAACACGGATGCGGTTCTTGCGCATCTTGCCTGCCGTATGTGCGATGATCTCATGGCCGTTTTCCAGCTCGACCCGAAACGTCGCATTAGGCAGGAGTTCCTTCACGACACCGGGAAATTCGAGCGTATCTTCCTTGGCCATGTTGTCTCCACATTTAAGTTGCACCCGCAGAATCTGCGGGGATGTGCGCTTAAATGAGCCTATTTTGGCCCTATTTCAAGGGCGGAATCACCTATAGGGCGGATATTGTGACCGAATCGACTCGGGGTGATTGCTCATCCCAATGAGTTCGGTTGAGGACATGGCCATCGGAACGCACACAGGCGATGGCCGACATGTCGACTTCAGCATAAGTCCAGCCGGGTTGGTTCAGGGTGCCTTCGGCCAGCACTCCGGTCGCGGGAAAGCCCTTGTCCGGTGGACCAAATATACCGCCAGTGCCGGTGTTCAGATCAACGGCTTCGGACCAATCATTAGCGCCCACCAGGGACGACATCACCGTAACGCATTGATTTTCCAATGCTCTGGACATCGCGCCGATACGCACCCGCCAATAGCCTGACAACGCCTCGGTGCAGGATGGGACAAGGATAAGGTCTGCCTCGCTGAGAGCACGACCCAACAGCGGGAACTCACTATCGTAACAGATCAGCACCCCGATTTTGCCCAGCGCAGTATCGAACAGTTTCAGTGGGCCGCCAGGGGCAATATCCCACGACTCGCGTTCGAACCGGGTCATGATCTGTTTGTCCTGGTGGTCCTGTTTGCCATCTGGGGCATAGAATGCAGCCCGGTTCAAAGGTCGACCAGGGCCATCCACAACCGGGGCCGATGCGCCCAAAATGTACGTCTTGTACTCCTGCGCGAGGCGCCGGTGCAGATTTCGCACATCCGCCATCCGATCCGAGACCGCGTGGATCGACCGCTCCAGATCACCCGCCACCTCGGCCCCGTCGAGCGTAGACAGCTCCATCGCGCCATATTCAGGAAAAACCAGCAGGTCCGCCCCCTGCCCCGCGGCGTCTGAGACCCAGCGGTCCAGCTTGTCTTCATACTGCGCCCAGCTGTCGAGCCAATCGAGGTTATAGGCGGCAGTAGCGACTTTCATGGGCTATCCTTGCGGTCCAAACTCGGGCGAATTTAAGTGTGAGTTCGCGGTCTGTATAGCCCCATCCTGTCAACATGTGTATTGAATGAACAACTCCACTGTGGGCTCAGTGCCGACTTCTTTTTCAAGCGCAACATCTATCACAACGAGTGCATATGCGTCTTCCAGTTCAGCCATTGGGTTAACAACGGCACAGGGAACTGGCAAAATCTTGCGGGAGAATTGGCAAGCCCCTTTTCATTTTCGGTCAAACCATCGTAGAACCCCGTTAGTCTTCGAACCGGCAATGAAGCGTCTTGGAATACAGCACCTACAAAACAAATACGATTTGGCCGCGCCTGTCCGGCACCGCCCGAACCGCGATTGCGGTGGGTGTTTTTTGTCTTGTCTCCGCCTGCTCCGAGCGTCCAACCGATGCAGACCTCAATCCGGAACGTCAGTCAATGGCTTTGCGGGAGGTCGCGCAAAAGCAAGCCCGGGGGCAAAGGGTGTGGTGCGTTCCCTACGCACGGAACCTCAGCGGCATCCAAATTCGTGGCAACGCCAAGGATTGGTGGGGAAGGGCGCGCAGTACATTTGAACGCGGCAATGAACCAGCTGTCGGTGCTGTGATGTCGTTTCGGGCAACCCGCGGAATGCCCCTGGGTCATGTGGCTGTCGTGTCGGATATTGTCACGGACCGGGAAGTTATTGTGAATCACGCCAACTGGCTCCGAAACAAGGTATCGTTGAAAATGGGCGTCAGGGACGTATCCAAACGCAATGATTGGACCTTGGTCCGTGTTGAAACCCAACCGGGCCGGTATGGCAATTTCTACCCAGTGAACGGGTTTATCTATCCGAAAGATGACGGGTAGCTCAGTTTCTCTTCGCGTCCACCGCGAGGCATCGGAATGCGCCACGAGCGTTTCCTGCTTCGGCCGTGAATCGCGGGCACTTACCGTTTGCGCGGGGATGCAGAACGTCGATATCGTCCACAGAGAACAGAAAACTATCTATAAATCCCGCATCCAAAACTGCAGTCGCTTTGCTGTTTCGCCCTCTTCGCCAACATCCTTCCAAGAAAACTGCGCGATCACACCACGTAGCGGTTCGTATCCACGCGCGTGCCAGAAGGCATCCAGGGGGCGATAGTTTTCCGGACGCATCGGGTGATCAACAGGGCGCTGCACGCTGCAAAAGGCGCATTTTCTGAAGCCCAGCTTGCGTGCGTGTTCCTCGCGAAGGTCAAAGAACTTATGGCCAACTCCCTGCCCTCGATAATCCGATAAAAGGACAGACTCGGCGCAATAGAAGACTTCGTTCAGATCCAGACCAGAGCCATCAAAGGCGGCAGCGAAATCATCAGCGTGGTCGGTCAGTGGGGCACCGGTCGAAGCGCCTATCAGGCGGTCTCTATCAAATGCCCCGACCACGATAGCCCTATCGCTGTCCCGGTAGGACTGAAGGTACTTCCGCTCGTATTTTATGTCGCCGTCATACAGATATGGCCACGCCCGAAACACCTGGATCCGCAAACGCGCCACGTCGTCCAAGGCATCCGTCAGCGCCGCCCCGGTCAGGGAACGAACAGACGTGACCTCAGCCATTTGAAACCTGCTTGGTCCAGTCGGCAAGGTTGTAAAAGGTGGTGACGCGGGTGATCTTGCCATCCTTCAGGTCAAAGAACGATCCGGCCGGCAGGCGATAGGTCTGGCCATGCGCATCGGGCAGACCTTCGTCGGTTTCCAGATAGGTGCCGTTCACAGTGAACTCTGCCGCAGCACGAGTACCGCCTGCGGCCTCAAACACCACGATATCCGTTAGGTGTTCCTTGTAGCAGTGGTTCATATGGGCGCAAAAGGCCGTGAATTTTTCCTTACCGGTGCGGATCTGGCCTTCGTTCACGTGATGCGCCACATCATCGGACAGGCAGGCCAACATGCCGTCGACGTCACCGGCGTTGAAAGCGTCGAAATAGGTTTTGACGGTCTGGTTCATGGTCACTCCGTAGGTTCGCCCCAGCGGCCTTTCAGATGCTGAATGATCTGGTCGCGGGTCTGTCGGTAGTGAATTAACTTGTCCGCGCGGCTTTCGCCCAGTCCGGTAGGGTCCATTATTGGCCAATAATCGACATCCAAGTGAAAAATGCGCGTCAATTCCAGAGCCTGGCGTTGACTGGCCGGCGACAACGCAACGATCAGGTCGAACGAGCTTAGGTCGTCGCCCCATTCCTGCATTTCATCAAACGAGCGTGACCGGTGACGGGACAGTTCAACGCCGACTTCTTGGCAAACCGCGATGCAGAACCCGTCAATCTCAAGGTCATTTCGCACACCGGCGGATTGTACGTAGGTGCCGGTGCCGTAGAACTTTTTCATGAGCCCTTCGGCCATAGGGGACCGAACCGCGTTATGGTCGCAACAAAACAGGACCGACTGCGGCAAAGGCTTCACGCGTCAGCCCCCGAAATGCAGCACGCAGATCAGCGTGAACAAACGGCGTGCGGTATCGGTGTCGATGTCAGCCTTACCTTCAAGACGTTCTTGCAAAACGCGGCTGCCTTCGTTGTGGATGCCGCGACGGGCCATGTCGATGGTTTCGATCTGGCTGGGCGGCAGGGTCTTTACCGCGTTGAAATAGCTTTCGCAGATCTGAAAGTAATCTTTGACCACCTGGCGAAACGGCCCCAGTGACAGATGAAACTCTGCCGCCTTTTCCTCAGCCTCTGTGGCGATGTCGAAGACCAGCCGTTTGTCGCGGATCGATAGCTGCACACGGTACGGTCCGTCGGGCACGACACGGTCATCGCGTACAGGCAGCGCAAAGCTGTTTTCTTCCAGTAGATCATAGATCGCAACCTTACGCTCCTGCTCGATTTCGGGGGTCGGCGGTGGCAGGTTTCGGTCATCTAGTTCGATGTGCGAGATACGAGTCATAATGCGTGGTCCGTTCAGGTCGGGACAGACTTATCGCAATTAAAAATGATGAACAACGCAAGAGCAGATCAAATCGGATGCTCCGCAGGGTCGATTTGATGGTTTTTCAGAAGCTGATCGATCAGAGAGCCTTCATTGAAGCTCTTTACGCCTGAAAACATCCGACGGAACCATGATCCATAAAAGTGGATCGACATCTTGTCCTGCCACTCGAGAAAATCCAGCTTTGAGATATCTGGGTCGTTCCACAAAGCACGGAAGCGCGGCGGAATTGAATACAATTCGGTTCGCGGCGTTGCCATCGAATTCTCGTCGCTTCTAGAGACATAGTAATACAGCATTGGAGGCCCCAGGCTAAACAGGGGCAAACTCCAATACGTGGATTTTCCAAAGATACGCAGGTAGGCTTGTTGCTGATCTTCCGGCCACCAGGGCGGAACAAGATCGCTTTCGAATGCAAATTCGCACATCTGCTTTAACGCTAGGCTTCCAGATGGAAAGGCCAGGACGCCATTCATCAACCGTTGTTTGTTACGGTTCCCTTGCGGGAACAGGTAGCCCTGGTTCGTCTCGAACGGTCTGTTCGCATAGGCATCGGCATCCACCCAGATATAGTCCGTATCCTGCATAAGTTTCAGGCGGAACAGATCCGCATGAACGGCAACGGATCGGGTGATTGGATCACGGTAAATCTCGGACGTATCAAAAATTTCGCGTGCGTCGCGCGCCTCAATGTAGTCCGGAATATCCTCTAGGTCGCCATAGTGGTAGACGATCGGCTTCTGGTCCACATCCGCGAAGGATTTCAGGCACAAATGCTCCAGAAAACTAAACCGCTTGCCGATCCAGAGTGTTGCCACGCGTTCCAAGTCTGGCTCCTATTTGTCAGGCCCTTCTGTCAAGGCGCCGTTGAACAACCGGTTGTTTCAAGTCCCTACCTACATAATCCGTGCAGGTTCGCGGCGGGTGTGACCCTTAGGCCATAAGGATTTAGCCGTTCAGTCGCTTCAACCGCGCCGTTACTGAAAGTCCATGCGCCTCAAGGCTTTCGGAGTGGGCCAGCTGCTCGGCTGCGGGTCCAATCGCACGCAGGGCTTCTGGTGTCATTTGGCTGAGTGTCGTGCGCTTGAGGAAATCCATCACACTGAGACCAGAGGAGAAGCGGGCCGAACGCGCTGTTGGCAGCACGTGATTGGGACCACCGACATAATCGCCAATGGCCTCCGGTGTGTACTGGCCCAAGAAGATGGCCCCGGCGTGGACAGTCTTAGCGCTCAGCGCCACTGGGTCCGCCACGCACAGCTCCAGGTGTTCGGGCGCGATGCGGTTCGACAATGCCGCCGCCTCGTCCAAATCACGTACGGTGATTATCGCGCCAAAATCACGCCAGCTTGCGCCCGCGATGGCGCGGCGCTGCAGGGTTTCCAGGCGTTTGTCGACGGCTTTGGCGACAGCCTGTCCAAATCCTGCGTCATCTGTAATCAGGATCGATTGCGCGCTTTCGTCATGTTCTGCCTGGCTAAGAAGGTCCAGTGCGATCCAGTCGGGATCGTTCTCCTTGTCGGCGATGACCAGAATCTCGGACGGGCCTGCAATCATGTCGATGCCAACCTTCCCGAATACGCGGCGCTTGGCGGCGGCTACAAATGCGTTGCCCGGACCCGTGATCTTGTCGACCGCTGCAATTGTGTCGGTGCCATAGGCCAGTGCGGCAATCGCCTGTGCCCCGCCAATACGATAGATCGTGTCCACACCGGAAAGCTGCGCCGCCAGCAGGACCAACGGGTTCACTTGCCCGTCCGGTGTCGGCACGGCAATGGCCAGACGCTCAACCCCAGCGACCTTCGCGGGGATTGCGTTCATCAGCACGGAAGACGGGTACGATGCCAGCCCGCCGGGCACGTAGAGACCGGCAGCCGACACAGCAGACCAACGCCAACCCAGCATTGCGCCCGACGAATCTGTCCACTCGTGATCCTCTGGCAACTGCTTTTCGTGATAGGATCTGATGCGCTCAGCGGCCAATTCCAAAGCAGCCCGATCTTCGGACGAGACCTGATCCACAGCCTCGGTGATCTTTTCAGCGCTGAAGGCCATTGTTTCGGGCGTCAGCTCCAGTCGGTCAAACTTGGCGGTCAGCTCGATCACCGCCGCATCGCCACGTTTCCGCACGTCATCGATAATCCCGGCGACAACGGCGTCCACATCCGGGCTGTCCTCGCGCTTGGCGGACAATAGTGTTTTGAAGGCGGTCTCGAATTCAGACGACGTCGTGTCGAGGAAAACAGGCATGTACTGGCACTCCGGAGCGTTTGATCGGGACATACCGCCCAGATGGACCGGCCTCAACCCTCAGTCCTGTAGGTGCAGCGATTTGCGCATACTCAGACAGGACACGTCATTGCGCTGACTGCATCTTCCGGTGGCTTCCCAGCCGTGCCGCACATAGAAACCCTGTGCCGTTTGGGTGGCTTCAAGCCGTCCCTCGGTACAGCCAAAGGCGATAAGTTCCTGCTCAAGCGTCTTCAACAAAGCGCCGCCAATACCGCAACCGGTATGATCGGGATCGATATACAACAGGGTGATTTCTCCGGCTTCGGTCAGCCCACCAACGGCTGCAGGCTGCCCGTTATTCTCGGCAAGCCAGATTTGTGCCCCGTTCCTGATCCAGCCTCTGATCGTCTCCAGATCCTTGTTTGCGACCCATTGCGCGATCACCTCAGGATCATCCTGATGGTCCGCCGTGCAAAGGTCGGTAATTGACCGGATCAGAACACGGCTCAGATCGAACACGTCGAAAACGGTCGCACGGCGCAGCACCAAACCCTGTGGGGGTCCGGTGAATGCCTGCGCTATGCCGCGCTTATTCCGGATGGTGCGGTGCCTGACCGGATGGGGCCTGATACGGTCGGGTCACGTCCTTGAGGGTGACATCCAGCGCCTCGACCGACAAGCGGATCGTACCGTCTCCGGCCAGTGTCAGCATGATCTGCCCGGCACCGTCTTCGCCCGCTTCGAAATCAATCGACAGCAGGGACATCACCATTTCCTTGTCGCCGCGTTCGACCCCCTGGCTCGCCACAGACAGCACTGAATCGAAAACCAGAACCGACTGTACCCGTTCAAACGGGCGGTCGCGGCGGGCGGCAGCATCCTTGTCTTCCCAGCGGAACCGGTTCAGCAACAGGCCAAAGCGACGCTCAGAGGGCCGCCACGTCATCTCGGTGATTGGGAAAATCGCATCCTGCGCCAGGGTCGAAATCACCTGAAGGTCATCAGCATCCTCGGCCCCCAGATTCAGTGGGGCTTCGCGTCCGTCTTCGAAACTTGCATCTGTCATTGGCCTTTGATCCGTTCAATCTTTGCGCCCACGCCTTCCAGCTTACGCACCACATGTTCATATCCGCGGTCCAGATGATAGACCCGACTGACTGTCGTTTCCCCTTCAGCCGCCATTCCGGCCAGAATCAACGAGACTGAGGCCCGCAAATCCGTCGCCATCACGGGCGCTCCCTTCAGACGTTCAACCCCGGTCACGGTCGCCGTACCACCGTGCACTTCAATATTCGCGCCCATGCGCACCAATTCCGGGGCATGCATGAAGCGGTTCTCAAAGATACGTTCTTCCAGAACCGAGGTACCTTCGGCCGTGCACATCAGCGCCATCATCTGCGCCTGCAAATCCGTCGGGAAACCGGGAAACGGCTCGGTCACAACATCCACAGCGTTAACACGTCCGTTCTTACGGGCGACCTTCAGGCCATTTGGGGTTTCTTCGACATGCACTCCTGCCGCATCCAACTTGGCCGCAAAAGATTCGACCAAAGCCATCCGACCACCCAACAACTCAACTTCACCGCCGCACATGGCCGGGGCCAACATATATGTGCCCAGTTCGATCCGGTCGGTCACCACCTGATGCGTTGCACCATGCAGGCGATCAACGCCCTGAATCTCGATGGTCGAGGTCCCCTCACCCGAAATTTGCGCACCCATCTTGCGTAGGCACTCAACCAGGTCAACAATCTCAGGCTCACGCGCGGCGTTCTTCAGAACGGTCGTGCCTTTGGCCAGCGTGGCGGCCATAACGATGTTCTCAGTTGCGCCCACCGAGGCAAAGCGCATCTCATGCACTGCGCCTTTCAGCCCACCCGGGGCTTTGGCGTGCAAGTAACCGTCTTTAAGCTCGATCTCGGCGCCCAGCGCCTCAAGACCTTCGACATGCAGGTCCATCGGCCGCGCACCGATGGCACACCCCCCCGGCAACGACACAACGGCCTGTCCAAAACGCGCCAGCAAAGGACCCAGCACCAGATTGGACGCCCGCATCTTGCGCACGATCTCATAATCCGCTGTCTGACTGGTCAGATCATGGCTGGACATCGCCAGCACCTGACCATCCTGCAACGAGGACACCTCGGCCCCGAGCGATTGCAACAGCGCAGTCATTGTTTTGATGTCACTCAGTCGCGGTGCATTGGTTAGCGTCAGCGGTTCTTCGCTGAGCAACGTTGCGGGCATCAGCGTCAGGCATGCGTTCTTGGCCCCCGCAATCGGTATCTGACCGTTCAGCGGCCCGTTGCCCGTTACCAAAATCGAATCCATCTGCTCTTATCCCTCGTCCTTGCCGGTCTTGTCCTCGGATGCCGCCCGCGCCTTGGCCTGCGCCTTGCGCCGCGCCATATTCGCCTTAAGCGCGGCCTTAAGCCGTTCTTCGCGCGCGTCCCCGGATTTACCGTCTTTTTTAGGTGAATTTTTATCTGCCATTGTCTTTCTCTACAGGAGACGAAAAAAACCGTCCAGACACCCTTGCGCCGCGTTTCGTTTGAGTCTAATCACCCGCCCACAGCGCTGCTGTAGCTCAGAGGTAGAGCACTCCCTTGGTAAGGGAGAGGTCGAGAGTTCAATTCTCTCCAGCAGCACCATATAATCTCCATTGAATAATGCACACGTTGCTCGGTTATGAGCATGGCAGTCCAGTACCCGCTTGCATGTGCCATGGGCGCATCAAGCCCCAATAGCGCGGTTCGAATTGCGCGTGACGCGTTGAGTTTACTTTGAACCATTCAGCTCAACGCCTTGTTCCCGGAGTATGAATGCAACCTTCCTCAAACGGGGGTGAGACTTGCGTATGCAAGCCCCACTTGCCGGGATAAACTTGAATTTGTCGATCGACTCTCCCATTGAGAAACCGACAGTGCGTTGAATTATTTTTTGTCGAAACTACCCAGCGCGTGCTGGGATCCCCGGTCACGTCAAATGCGCCGTTCCGACGCTGACAATGCGCCCGCAAGCGAGCTCTTGATCTCTGATGGGATGTCCCGACCTTGCTGATTCAGCTTTGCGGCGATCCAGCCCGCAGAATGTCCACGGCATCCGATCTTGTTCAAGCGCGCCGCGGCCGGTGTTGTCACTTCACCCTGAGCCAGGGCCATGGATGCTTCAACCTCTGTGTCCGGCAGGACCATTCTAACGGCGCTGAACACGTCCATCGAGACCTGTAAAGTTTGACGCTCTAGCCGATGGGCGGCGTTGGTCAGCAGTCGCGTGCAATAAGCCGACAAGAAATACCAACGGAACACCTGAAAAACCTGACCGTTGGACGCCGCCATATCCGGCGCGCGACCCGCAACAGCGGTCAGTTCGGAAAAGGCAGCTTCAGCCAATTTGGCCGCATCGCAAATCTGACGCTCGCGACTGGCACGAGAAACCGCGCCGTTGGCGAAGCAGGAGTCAGATTTACCGATTTCCAAGTGCATTGATATCCTCCACCGTCAAATTGTGATGAAGATATAAAATCTGACGGCATCGCCGGCATGGGAATTGCGGTCAGAATTTCCCGATTTGTCGTCTTTTTTGGCCAACTTCAGAGTCTGTCTATACATTTCACCCTATAAGTTGGCCTGTTTTGAGCCATTTGGTCAACTGGTGAACACCGCAAACGTTAATGTTTTAAACAAAAAGCACACATATCTGACACGATCTTGTAATAGTTATGCCCACTTCGATATGTATGAATACTCAATCCTGCTGACCAGTTTACCAGTAAAGTTTTAACGAGGGGGTACGAAGCAGGATCAGGGGGTGAGCGCCTGTTCAGCCAGGCTCGCCTTAGGACAGAGACGCTCCCCCCGTCCTTATCACTTAGTCTATCTTGTTCTTTTGAGCATGTGGCGTCACGCCAAAACTCGACCGGTAAACGCGCGAAAAATGTCCCGGATTTTCGAACCCGCAGGCCATTGCCACTTCGGTCACGGATGCCTCGGTTTGCAATAACAGCTTCTGGGCGCGCTCCAGCCGAAGCTCCATAAAGTACTTCTTGGGCGACGTGTTGAGGTATTTACCGAACAGCCGTTCCAACTGGCGCGTTGAAATCCCCAGATCCCCGGCAATATCAGATGGGGAAACCGGTGCCTCGATGCAGTCCTGCATGATATGAATTGCCTTGGCGAGATGCGCGTTACGCATCCCGTTGCGCGATTGAAGGGACACGCGCTGTTTGGCCGTGGCATTGCGCACGGCGTTGTAGACCATCTGGTCAGCAACCGCGATGGACAACTCCTCGCCGTGGTCCCTTTCAATCAGGTGCAACATC
Source organism: Ruegeria sp. CDSC002 (assembly GCF_059610905.1). Classification (NCBI taxonomy): domain Bacteria; kingdom Pseudomonadati; phylum Pseudomonadota; class Alphaproteobacteria; order Rhodobacterales; family Roseobacteraceae; genus Ruegeria; species Ruegeria sp. CDSC002. The sequence continues at coordinate 69,578 of NZ_JBXWOM010000009.1, read as the reverse complement.
AGGTCGGCGGTCGCCGTGCCACCCGAGGCGGTGATGTGCTTTTCATCGGCGACAAAGACACTGCGCACCAGGTTCACTTCGGGAAAGGCTTCCATAAAGGCATCATGGTATTCCCAGTGAATAGCGGCCTGCATCCCGTCCAGAAATCCTGCCTCGGCCAGCAACCACGCGCCCGAACACAAAGCGCCGATGGCCGTACCTCTCGCCCGCTCGCGCCGCAGGGTTGCAAGCAAAGGGCGCGAGACATGGTTGCGCATATGAATACCTGACAGCACGAACAGCTGGTCAGTCTTTGGCAGCGCATTCAGTCCACCATGAACCAAAGTCACCGACCCGTTGGAACAGACGGCCTGCTTGCTGTGTTCGGATACAAAAGACCACTCATACAGATCTTGACCGCTGACGAGGTTGGCAATGCGCAGCGGCTCGACCGCGCAGGAAAAGGCGAGATGCGAGAATTCCTCGATCAGGATGAAAGTGATGTGACGGGGTTGGCGCATAGACGTCCGTTTCAGTTTGACGTGGTCGACGCCCTATGCTGCACGATTCTTTTCTGTATACAACTTGTATTTTTTTAGAATACAGAGAATGAACGAATTAGCCGACACGATTCGCGCAGCGACTGTTGGAGGAACGGATGAAAGACGACGCCAAATCCCGTAAGGCAGAGTTGATGGAGCACCTGAAGGTGTCGATCCTGACGCTGCGCCTGCAACCAGGCACAGATTTGGACGAAGCGCATCTGTCCGACGCTTTCGGCCTGTCCCGCACGCCATTGCGTGAAGTGTTCCGGCAACTGGCGGGCGAAGGCTATCTGGACTTGCGCACCAATCGCAGTGCCCGGGTGTCCGAGATGTCTTATACCACCCTGCGTGACTTCTTTCTGGCTGCACCCATGGTCTATGGCGCGGTTTTGCGACTTGCCGCGCAGAACGCCACACGAACTCAGATCAACGACCTGAAAGACGCGCAACAGGCGTTCAAGGCTGCGTTGCAATCCGGATCCGCCGAAGATCGGGCGCTGGCCAATAACCGCTTTCATGATGTGACCGGAGAGATGTCAGGCAATGTCTACTTGCGGCCATCATTCAACCGGTTGCTGATCGACCATGCCCGGATCGGGATGACCTTCTATAGACCCCAATCCGTGCACAAGACCGAGAATCTGTCTGAAGCAAGTCGCCAGCATGACGCCATCATCGCCGCCATCGAGGCGGGCGATGAGGCGGCGGCTGCGCAGCTGGCCGAGGATCACTGGAACCTGTCACGCGACCAAATCGAATTGTTCGTGATGCCTGCTGCGCTGGATATCCCGATGGGTATCCCGCCCCTTTCGAAACCTGCATGAGGACGGAATGAACCCGATTTTCAGATTTGAGGGGATCTATACCCCGGTGGTCACGCCCTATCACCAAGATGGCCGCGTGAACTGGGATGCCCTGTCCCACGTGATCGAATACCTGATCGAGAATGGTGTGCACGGGCTGATATCGGGCGGATCAACGGGTGAGAACTATGCCCAGACTGTCGAAGAACGACTGGAACTGGCGTCGTTCACGCATAAACAGTTGAAAGGCCGGTTGCCTCTGGTTGTCGGAACTGGAGCGATGCTGACGCCGGATTCCATCGCGCTGGCCTCGGGCGCGCGTGAGATTGGCGCGGACGCGATCCTGCTGGCCAGCCCACCCTATTCTGTGCCGACCGATCGGGAAAACGCCCTGAACGCGCTGGCTATCGACAAGGCCGCTGACTTGCCGGTGATGTTGTACAACTACCCGCACCGCACCGGTACAATGATGGGGGAAGAATTCCTTGACCGCGTGGGGCGCAGCCGAAACTTCTGCGGCATCAAGGAAAGCTCGGGGGATATCAACCGGGTGCATTTGTTGGCGCGGGATTACCCGCATATCCAGCTTGGCTGCGGCATGGATGATCAGGCGCTGGAATTCTTCGCCTGGGGCGCACCGTTCTGGGTCTGCGGTGGGTCGAACTTCCTGCCAGCCGAACATGTAGCACTATATCAAGCCTGCGTTGTCGAAAGGAACTTCGCCAAGGGCCGCCGCATTATGTCCGCCATGATGCCGTTGATGCGGGTGCTGGAACAGGGCGGCAAGTTCATCCAGACCATAAAGCATGGCGTCACCATGAACGGGATCGACGCAGGCGCGATGCGGCCCCCGCTTAAGGGGCTGAACAAGGATGACAAACGCGCATTGGAACAGGTGACGCGCGTGCTGAAGAAAACAATCGCAGATATCGTGGCGGAGGGCTAAGGCATGGAATTGCTGACACAAGACGAATACAAATCCATCGCTGCGGGCCTGACCTTGCCCACCGGGGCCTTCATCGACGGCGCTTTCCGCCCGGCTGTCTCTGGCAAGATTTTTGAGACGGTGAACCCTGCTACAGGTGAGAATCTGGCCGATATTGCCGCTTGCGACGCGGCGGATGTGGATTTTGCCGTCGAAAAAGCGCGCGAGGCGTTTGACGATGGACGCTGGTCCAGAATGCACCCCTCGGATCGCAAGGACATACTGATCCGGCTGTCCAAGTTGATGACTCGCAATGCCCGTGAATTGGCAGTGATGGAGAGTATCGACAGCGGCAAGACCATCTATGACTGCGAAACCGTGGATATCCCCGAAACGATCCACTGCCTGAAATGGCATGCCGAGGCGATCGACAAAATCTATGATCAGGTCTCGCCCGCCAGCGACGACCACATCGCCATGGTGGTTCGCGAACCCATCGGAGTTGTGGGGTTGGTGCTGCCGTGGAACTTCCCGCTGCTGATGCTGGCGTGGAAGATCGGGCCTGCCTTGGCGGCGGGCTGCTCGGTTGTGGTGAAACCGGCAACCGAAACCACGCTGACCGCCCTGCGCCTCGCGGAACTGGCGATGGAGGCGGGCCTGCCGCGCGGCGTTCTGAACATCGTTCCGGGCGGCGGTGCTGATGTCGGTGAGCCGATTGGTCGACACATGGATATCGACATGGTCTCTTTCACCGGCTCGACCGTCACTGGCAAACGGTTCCTGACCTATTCGGCGGAAAGCAACGCCAAGGAGGTTGTGTTGGAGATGGGCGGCAAGAACCCGGCCATCGTGATGGATGACGCCGAGAACCTTGACCGCGTGGCGGCCCATGTCGTGAATGGCGCGTTCTGGAATATGGGTGAGAACTGTTCCGCCTCGTCCCGTCTGATCGTGCACAAGGACGTAAAGGCCGAGTTGCTGGAGCGGATCGCCCATCACGCGAAGCAGTGGAACATCGGTGATCCGCTGGACCCGGAAACCCGAATGGGTGCGTTGGTCAGCGAAGGCCACTACAACAAGGTCTGCGGCTACTTAGAACAAGCCGAAAACGTGGTGATTGGTGGCAATGCCAACAAGGGTTTTGTCGAAGCGACCGTGGTCGAAGTGCCCAGCAATCACAGCACTCTTGCGCGCGAAGAGATCTTTGGTCCCGTTCTGTCGGTGATCGAAGTGTCTGGCTTTGACGAGGCCATCAAGATTGCCAATGACACCGACTATGGCCTGTGTGCTTCGATCTTTACGGCTAACGCCAAGCGAGCCATCCGCGGCGCGCGGGCGATCCGCGCCGGAACCGTGACGGTGAACAGCTTTGGCGAGGGTGACATCACCACCCCCTTCGGCGGCTACAAACAATCCGGTTTTGGTGGCCGCGACAACTCGGTCCACGCCCACGACCAGTACACCCAGTTGAAAACCATCTGGATTGATCTGGCCGATGACGCGGACGAGGCGATCGATTGACGGCCTATACTGCAAAACGGCTGCCACGACAGACCGGGCCGGCGGGGTGGAACGCCATTCTGCCGCCCCAAACATCGCGACCCCGACTTGAACAGAACACCTCAGCCGACGTCACAATTGTCGGTGGCGGGTTTGCCGGGCTGAGCGCCGCGCGCAGGCTGCGCCAGCTTGACCCAGCGCTCAAGGTTGTTCTGCTAGAGGCTGGTCGCTTTGCGGAAGGTTCCGCTGGCCGTAATTCGGGCTTCATGATCGATCTGCCCCATGATCTGGCCTCGGACAATTACGCCGGAGGCGGGCTGGAAGCGGACCGCGCAACCATAGCCCTAAACCGCCGCGCAATAAGATTTGCAACGAGCGTGGCAGATGAATGCGACCTGCCGCAGGAAATGTTCGACCCATGTGGCAAGTACAATGCCGCCGCCACACGAGCCGGGGACAGACACAACCGCGCATTCGCCGCACATCTGGATCGGTTGGGAGAGCCCAGCACGCTTTTTGACCGCCAACAGATGCAAGAGATCACGGGCAGTCCGCACTATTCCTCGGGCCTTTATGCGCCCGGCACGGTGATGATCCAGCCCGCCGGTTACATTCGGGCTCTGTCCTCTCACCTGTCGTCACAGGTTGATCTGTTCGAAAACTCTCCCGTTACCGGCTTTGAAAAACAAGGCGCGGGATGGCTGGTGAAAACACCTGAAGCGCAGGTTTCGGCGGGCCAGGTCATTTTGGCCAATAACGGCCATCTGGAGAGTTTCGGCTTTTTCGAACGCCGACTGATGCATATCTGCCTTTACGCGTCGATCACGGAGCGTTTGACGCCTGAACAGATCACGACATTGGGCGGTCAATCCCGCTGGTCGGTCACTCCGGCTGATCCGATGGGCACCTCGGTCCGGCGGGTCTCGGGCAGCTATGGCGACCGGATCCTGATCCGGTCCTGTTCAACTTTTCACCCGACCATCGAGACCAGCCCAATGCGCCTGCGCAATGCAGGCTGGGTGCACGACCGCAAATTTCGCGAACGGTTCCCGCATCTGCCCCAGGTGCAAATGGAGCATCGTTGGGCCGGAATGCTTTGCCTTAGCCGAAACGGATCAGCAGCATTCGGAGAGTTGGATGAGGGTGTCTTCTCGGCCTGTTGTCAGAACGGCTTGGGAATTGCCCGAGGGACATTGCAGGGCATGGCAGTGGCGGAATTGTTCACGCAGGGCGGATCGGACATCGCGGATCATTTCCTGACCCAACCGATGCCGTCGCGCCTGCCGCCAGAGCCGTTCGCATCATTGGGTGCAAATAGCTATCTGATTTGGAAAGAGTGGCGTTCAGGAAAGGAATGACCTGTCAGGGCAGGCTGAGCTTGGTCATGCGACCCCCATCCACCGTGTAAATCTGACCGGTGACAAAGCTTGCGTCCTCGGACGCAAGAAACGCTACCACTGCCGCGACCTCCTCTGGTCGGCCAGTCCGGGCGACGGGATGAATGAGGCCAATGTCGCGGCGAAATGCATCCGGATCCGGCTGAGCGTCGATGAAACCCATGTTCAGCTCAGTGTCGATCCAGCCGGGCGCCACCGCGTTGCACCGGACCCCCTCCGCCCCGTGATCCACGGCGACGGCACGGGTCAATCCGTGCAACCCGGCTTTGGTCGCACAATAGGCCGCATGGCCAGGATTACAGCCCAATCCTTCGATTGAGCCGATATTGACGATGTTCCCTTGCGTCTGCCGCAGATGGGGCAGCGCCGCCTTGATCAGCAGAAAAGGAGCCGTCAGGTTGACTGTCAGGTTGCGCTGCCAATCCTCCAGGCTCATGTCTTCGACAAGGACTTCCTGCATCATGCCCGCGTTGTTGACGAGGATATCCAGACGCCCTGCCCGCTCAACGACCTGATTTACCACAGATTGCGGGCTGCTCGGATCACCAAAATCTGCCTCGATCCCTTCGAACCTGGGATCTTGCCCGCGCTGCGCGGTAAACACCTGCGCCCCGTCCTGACACAATCGCTCAGCAATAGCCCGACCGATCCCGCTGCGTCCGCCGGTGACAAGGGCGGTTTTGCCTTCAAATCGGGTCATGATACTGGCTTGCCTCCGTTCACCTCAAGCACCGCGCCGCAGATATAGCGCGACGCATCCGAGGCCAGAAACAGGATTACATCAGCAATGTCTTCGGGTTCAGCAATTCGCCCCAAGGGAACAGTCTGCCCCAGCTTGGCGACAGCTGTGTCCGGGTCGAAGCCGCGCTTGGCAAAACCGGATCGCAACATAGGCGTGTTCACCTCGTTCGGGCAAACCGCGTTGATGCGGATGCCCTGATGGGCGTGGTCCATCCCCATGCATTGAGTCAGAGAGGCAATCGCGGCCTTGGTCATGCAATAGGCAGCGTGGTTTGGACCGGGGCGCAGGCCCCAGCAGGATGCGGTGTTTACGATCGCACCGCCTCCGTTGGCAGCCATAGTCGGGATCGCAGCGCGGCAAATGCGAAAGGGGGCTTCGACGTTCACGCCCAGAGACAGAGACCAATCCTGATCCGAGGTTTCAGTGACGGCACCCCGCGTAATGACACCTGCGTTGTTAACAACAATGTCCAACCCGCCCAGCGCATCCGCTGCCCTTTGCGGCAGAGCATCTGCATAGGCCGGGTTCATCAAATCGCCAGGCAGATGAGCCTCGGCCTCAATCCCGTCGGTCAAGCGGTCAGCAACGGCAACCTGCGCGCCGGCGGCACGCAAGCGGCGCACCAGAGAGGTTCCGATTCCGCCAGCAGCCCCCGTGACCAAAGCCGACTTTCCTTCAAATCCCATGACCTGCTCCATCAGAAAGACGCAACTGGTGCGCCAAAACAATCTTCGTCTGGCACGACACCCAGCCCCGGCCCGGTCGGAATTGGGATATACCCACAGTCAATGCGGATTCCATTTTGGGCATCATAATTACCTTCGATGTATGGCGCGGCCAACCAGACGCCTTCCAGCAGATCAGGCCGAACAGTCGCGCCGATATGCGTGCAGGCAGCGGCGATTATGTCCCCGCCCCAGCTGTCATCGCAGGTATGGGGCAGATTTCGCACTTCGCAAAGGTCCCGGAATGCGCGCATAGGGTGCAGTCCGCCAATGCGTGTGACTTTCATGCCGAAGCCATCCACCAGACCGGTGCCCGCCGCGGTGATCGCCGTATTCAGGCTGGTGCTGTTCTCATCCATATAGATCGCGTGGCTCACTTGTGACCGAATTTTCTGTAGATCTTCGATCGTGTTGCAAGGTTGTTCCATGACAAACGGGATGTGCGGGCATTCGCGGCTGACGCGCAGCGCGTCGCGGGTTGTCCAGCCGCGGTTCCCATCCACGGCAAGACGCATGCCGGACCCACCGATGACCTCCCACACTTTGCGGATCGTTTCGATATCCAACTCAACCGGCCGGCCACCGACCTTGATCTGCAAGCGCGGATAACCTTCCGCCAGTTTGTCCCTGGCCAGACGGGCGATATCATCCGGAGCGCCGACGCCTGTAGCATAGTATGAAGGTACCTTGTCGACTTCGGCCCCGCCGAGCAGATCCGAAACACTGATTCCATATTGCTTGCCCAGCAGGTCATGTGCAGCGATGTCGAGGGCTGCTTTGGCATAGTTGTGTCCGTTCAGAAGACCGTCCATCCGTCTGTGCAGCCCAAGTGGAGAGACCTCTGCCCCCAACAAACCTTCGGCCATCTGCACCAGCGCGGCGCGGGCACCCGCGGCGTGCGCCTCGGCATAGGTGGGACCGACTGGACACGTCTCTCCCCAACCGACCAGTCCATTGTCGGCCACCAGCTTGACCAAGGTGGTGTCCAGTGCCCAGACCTCGGCCTTGGCCATTGTGTATGGGCCGTTTTTGACCGGAAGATCATGGCTATAGATATGAATTTCGGCGATTTTCACGGCTTGCATTCCGTACTGTTATTGAAAGGAAAAAACCCGCCCAATGGTCCGGGCGGGTGAGTTTCAGGGAGATTATATCAGTAACTTTGGTTCAGCTCATCAGCCGCGGGGATCTCACGCTCGCGCCGTGCGATATAGTCCAGCAGAGCCTCGTTCTTAGCTTCGTCCAACTTAGGTTCCTCATACTCGGCCAACAGCGACCGGGCGCGGTTCAGGGCACGTTCCGTGATTTCGACGCTGCCTTCGGCCTGCCATTGTTCGATCGAGTTGTTGTCGAACAGCTCGGGCATGAAGAATGCACTCTGGAAATTGTCCTGTGTATGGGGGTGACCAAGATAGTGACCACCGGGTCCAACATCCGGAACCGCTGCGAGGGCCTGATCGAAATCGTGCCATTTCGGCCCCTCAGCCATGCAATAAGCCATCGTGCATTGTTCGGCGTCGACGATAAACTTGGCGACGGAACAGTGCATCCCGGCCTCATTCCATCCGGCTGAATGCCAGATGTAGTTGGCACCAGCGTGTATGACCGCCTGCAATGTGGTCGCGGATTCATACCCGGCCTGCGCATCGAACGTTTTTGCCCCACCCAGCGTGTTGGAGGTGCGCCACGGAACATCGTAGTGCCGCGCCATCTGGCCAATCATGAAGTTCATTAGGCTGATCTCGGGCGTGCCTGCCATCGGCGCGCCTGATTTCATGGACACTGTCGACAGGTAGTGGCCATAGATCGCCGGAGCCCCCTTGCGGATGACCTGCGTGTAGGCCAGCGCACTCAGCGCCTCGGCATTCAATTGCGCCACCGTGGCTGGAACGGATGCCGGGGTATTGGCCCCTCCTAGAACGAAGGGCGAGCACAAAACCGGCTGATTGCGACGGCAGAAGGCGCGCAAAGCGCCCAGCATGGTTTCGTCCCAAACCAAAGGCGAGTTGCCGTTGCAATTACCTGTTGTGACGGGGTGATCCTCAAGGAAGTCATCCCCAAACAGGATCGCACACATGTCCAGCACGTCCTCGGCGTTCTTGGGCGAGGTGGTCATGCCCATGAACGTCTTGTCCGAGTGTTTCATCGACGAATAGGTGATGCGCAGGTGGCGTTGACTGATCGGATGGTCATAAGGTTCCACGATGTGGTGCGCCGAGGAATGCAGCGCAGGCATCATGTGGCTGAGTTTGTGGAACATCGCCAGATCTTCCAGCAACGGATTTCGGCGCACGTCGTCCAGATCGCGCAGAAATGGGGCGCCGGTCATAGGCACAAAGATCGAGTGCTTACCGCCCAGCCGCACATTCTTTTTCGGGTCCCGCGCGTGATATGTGAAATCGCTGGGTATGGTGGCAATCAACTCGCGCACCAAACCACGGTCGAGGTAAACCAGCTCGCCATTGACCTTGGCACCGGCCTTGTTCCAGTCTTCTAGCGCGATGGGGTCTCGGAACTGAACGCCAACGTTCTCAAGGATGTCCATCGAGGCACTGTCGATGCGTTCGACCTGGGCACCATCCATCACCTCACACAAGGGGATACCTCTGGTCAGGCCGGGCAGCATTTCAAAGTTCGGGGCAGTGCGCAGGGCGCGACGGGCAGAGCGTCCGCCCGAGCGCGTCGCAGTACGAATGTTCACGGGGCAATCCTCCAATCTTACTTTTCAGATTGACGGATTCGGCGGCGGCGCGCCTCACTGATTGCGATATCTGTTTGCAGGAAACGACACGGGAACCCGGAACGAAAAACGCCGCCCCAACTGGGGCGGCGTCTGTTTTGGCATTAAGACCTGCGCTTATTCAGCGGCCTGCGTGCTTGCATCAGCATGCTTGTCGCGCCGACCATCACGATAAAGCGCCTTGGTCAGCGAAACCATCATCAGCCCCATAACAACAGTAAAGGGCAGAGCACCAATGATCATCGCATTGCGCAACGCGTCCATCGGGTTGTTTTCACCAGCGGCCAAGATCAGCGCACCGATCACGGCGGTCAGGATAACACCCCAGATGATACGGTGCTTGACGCCGGTTTCCTGGCTGCCACCGGACATGATGGTGTTCATAACCAGAATGCCCGAGTCCGCGGAGGTCACCAGGAAGGTCATGATCAGGATCACGCACATGACGTTCAGCATGGACAGAAGCCCACCGTCGATCATGTAAGACAGCGTCACGAACAGCTTGTTGGTGTTCGACGCACCGATGATCGCGCCTTCAGCTGCACCAGCCAATTCCAGATCAATCGCAGTACCACCTAGAACAGTCATCCACGCAAAGCAAACCAGCGCCGGCGCCAATACGCAGCCCAGAATGAACTCACGCACAGACCGACCCTTGGAGATGCGCGCCAGGAACAGGCCCACAAACGGTGAGAACGCAATCCACCAAGCCCAGTAGAAGGTGGTCCAGCCCGACTGCCAGCCAAACTGACGGCCTTGCTCACCTGCTGCATAAACAGCCGCCAGCGTGTCGTCACTCAACTCAGCCGCAGCACCTTCAAGACCGCTCTTAAAGCCGTCAAAGCTGCCCCATGCGTTGGTTGCGCCACCCACCAGATCAGCCGCATGCGCCTGCGCTTCTGCAGGCAGAGCCGCTGCAAACGCTTCGGTCGACAACGGACCGTATGCTCCAAAGCTCAGCGAGAGGAAGTGCAGAAGGTAGTCAAACAGTGCTGTGCCATAGGTTGTCATGGCGAATACGAAAGAGCCGAAGATCACAAAGGTGCCCAGCAGGATGATCGACAGAACAAGGTTCAGGTTCGACAGGTATTTAACACCGCGACCAACACCCGAGACCGCCGAAATAATCGACAGACCCATGATGACAACCAGACCCGCGATCAGACCAACTTTGCTTGGCGTGGGTACTTCACCGCCAAAATCCATGATCCATTCCATGCCGGTGATTGCATACAGACCGTCGATGAACTGGCTGACACCAAACCCGATCGTAACGGACACACCCAGGATCGTTGCAACAACGCCCAGAACGTCAACGACGTGGCCGAGGAAACCGTTCATCAGACGACCGAAAAGCGGGGTAAGAGCCGCGCGAATGGTCAGAGGCATGTCACGAGTATAGGCGTAGTAGGCCAGCGACAAGCCGGTCACCACGTAAATTGCCCAGGCATGAAAGCCATAATGCAGGAAGGTATACCGATACGCGGATTGAACGGACTCTGGATCATTGCCTGCAACTGCACCGGCCACGACCTCGGGGTTCGATCCCCACAGACCCAACGGTTCAGCGGTGGCAAAAACCATCAGGCCGACACCCAGACCTGCTCCGAACATCATCGAGAACCAGGAGAAGTTCGAAAACTCGGGTTTTTCGCCCGCTGTTCCCATAACCCGCTTTCCGGTCGTTGGAAGGATGGCAACAATGACGAGGAAGATGACAAACAGGCCGACAATGACCACGTAGAAGCTGTTGAAGATTTCCAGCAACTTTCCATTCCAGCTGCCAAGTGTGCTGTTGGCATTGGCCGGGAAGACAAGTGCCCACAGTACAAGGGCAACCATGATGCCCTTACTGATTAGGGCGATTGGGACGCTGTAATTTTCATAGAATCCGGCATCGGCCGTTTCTATTTCTAGATCCGTAAAGGGTTCGGGTATCGACATGTTGCTCCTCCGTGGTGCTGTATCAATTGCGAAACTGTCTCTGCATTTCACGCAATTCGCCCAATCGCCTCGAACGATGGGGAAGGTGCTGCAGCAGACGTATCGGCTCTTTCTTGTTTCGTTTCTGTGTTTCAGAAATGCGGCACCGCCGCATGGTCTTACGCCTTCTGAGTTGCATTGAATTCAACACACCGTGCAATCAGGCGATACTCGGTCTTACCAACTGGGAATGGGTTCGCGCCTCCTTCACTTCCCCTTTCGACCTTTCCCGTTTGTCAGTTCGGGACATCATTGTGTCGCAGTACCGTCTTGCGACGTCCGGAAAATTCTCTCGAAAAGCCCGAAAAACACAACGTTTGTTGGTAGAACTGACTATAGTGGCGCTCCGTTCTAAATTCGGCCAGAACCGACGCATTGACGAAAAATGCGACATCCGCCTTTAACTTGAGCCAGAAAAACATCAAATCATCAAAAGCGCTATAGCTTTCACCTTCAAAAAAACTAAAACTGAGTTGATAAAAATTAAACTAAACCGAAAAACGATTCACCAGCTTCGATGTCCAGACGCCACTACAACCTGCCGCCGCTGACAACCTTGTCAGCTTTTGAGGCCGCCGCCCGCCATCTGAGTTTTAAGAACGCCGCCGTTGAACTGTCTGTCACACCCGGCGCGGTCAGTCACCAGATCAAGGCACTAGAAGGCGATCTGGACACACCGTTGTTTCAACGCAAGCATCGCGGCGTTGATCTGACCGAGGATGGCAAGGCGCTTTATGACGCGCTGTCCACGTCCTTCGGCCGCATCTCAAAAACGCTGAGCATGATCCGCGACCGATCGACAGCCGGAAAGGTGACCGTAGGATCGACAACCGCGGTTGCCGCGTTGTGGTTATCTCCGGCCGTCATTCGGTTCTGGCGGGACATGCCCGAGGTCAATGTTGATCAGCTGTCGCAGGACCGACCCTTTCGTGACCGGCCCGACGTCGACTTTTTCATCCGCTACGGGCGGGACAGCGATCCCAACCTGTCACACACCCCGCTGTTTCGCGACCAGCTAGTCCCGGTCGGAAGCCCGGAGATGGCAAAACGGCTTGCGGATGCCGGTCTTGAGGATCTGACTTCTGAACGGCTGATCCATCTGGAGTCAGAAGACCGCACCTGGACCACCTGGCCCGAATGGTTCCAGCAGTTGGGATTTAATGGCGCAGTGCCCATTGAATCCCGCGTCAACAGCTATTCAGTCGCGCTGCAGCTTGCGCGCAAGGGTGCCGGGCTGGCGCTGGGTTGGCAGCGGCTGATCCAACCCATGCTGCAATCAGGCAAACTGGTTCCTATCGGCACGCATCAAGTGCCCGCTCCGAACCAGTTTTACCTGGTCGGGCGACCGGATGAAGAACTCTCAGACAGTGCCCGCGCCCTGAAGAACTGGATCGTTCAAGAGGTTCAGGAAGGTTCGGTTTAGGTGAAATCACTCTCTGATGAGCTTTTCTGATATTGAGACTAACAGGTGCAATCCGCCAATAGGGATTAATAGCATCCAGCAAAACCTCAGGAGAGCCCGATGAACAAGCATAGCGCGCTGTCTTCCGTTCTGGCCGATGTAAACGTCGCAAATGGCCTGCCGAACGAACATTACATCGATCCGACCGTTTTTGACGAAGAAAAGCGTTCTGTGCTGTATGCCAACTGGTCCGGGATCGGCTTCGGCAAGGATGTTCCGGAAGAAGGCGATGCAAAACCAGTCGATTTTCTGGGCATGCCGCTGCTGATTGTCCGGGACAAGGACGGCGAGGTTGGCGTTTTCCAAAACACCTGCCGCCACCGCGGGATGATTCTGGTAGACACGCCGCGCAAAATCGGCGGCGCAATCCGCTGCCCCTATCACAGCTGGTGCTACAGCCTGAAAGGTGAGCTGCGCGCAACCCCGCATGTGGGTGGTCCCGGCCAGAACAAGCACGAAGACGTCAATCGCGAAGACCTGGGTCTCGTTCGCGTACGCTCCTATGTCTGGCGGGATGTGATCTTTGTGAATGTCGATGGCAATGCGCCAGAGTTCGAAGAGGTCCACGGCCCCCTGCTGGAACGTTGGAAGGAATTTGAGAAACCCGTCTTCCACGGCGGTGAAACGTCCTCATTCAAGCTTGAGGTCAAGACCAACTGGAAGCTTGCGGTCGAGAACTATTGCGAAAGCTATCACCTGCCATGGGTGCATCCCGGTCTGAACAGTTATTCGCGGCTGGAGGATCACTACAACATCGAAGAGCGCGGTCAGTATTCGGGCCAAGGGACCCTGGTTTACCGCCAACTGACAGATCAGGACGGCGCAACCTTCCCGGATTTTGACGGGCTGAGCGACAAGTGGAACGAAGGCGCAGAGTATATTGCGGTTTATCCAAACGTTCTGTTGGGTGTGCAACGCGATCACGTATTTGCCATTGTGCTGGAGCCGGTCGATCAGGAAAACACGGTCGAACATATCGAGCTGTACTACGCCAAAAGCATTGATGACACTCCGCAGCATGATGGACTGCGTGCCTCGAACGCGCAGCTGTGGAAGACGGTATTCGAAGAGGATGTCTTTGTGGTCGAAGGCATGCAAAAGGGCCGGCATGGAATGCTATTCGATGGCGGTCGGTTCTCGCCCGCGATGGACGGCCCGACGCACAACTTCCACCATTGGGTCGCGACGCAAGTTGAAAACGGCCGCGCGGAGTAACCCTTTTGGATTGTTCAGCCGCCGGGTGGCTGACCGGTTGCCCGTAGAAGGGGACGCCCATGAACAAACAGGAGCTGGATCGCCTCTTGCTGGACGCACATGATCGAAATGATCATGCCGATCTGATCCGATGCTATACGATAGCCGCGGATGAGCATGAAGCGATGCAAGACATCGACGCCGCCTGTTTCTACCTGACACATGCCTTCATTTTCGCGCTGGAATCCGGCGCGCCCGAAGCTGATGCGCTGAACCAACGGCTGGTCGCATATGGCCGGGCGCATAAGCTGGATTTCTGAGTTTAGCCTCAGATTAAACTCACTCAACCCAACTTGAAATTTATGTCCGTTGCCGATGCCATTACGATGATGACACATGGCCGCGGGACCAACTTTGATACGGCAGGCTCATGAAAACGAATGCACAGGCGGTGGTGATTGGCGGCGGGGTGATCGGGTGCTCGATCCTCTATCATTTGACCAAACTGGGATGGTCGGATGTGGTGCTACTGGAACGGGATGAGCTGACGTCAGGCTCGACCTGGCATGCGGCGGCAAACATCCACGGGCTGCATGACAGCACCAATATCAGCCGCATTCAGCACTATACGATGAACCTGTACAAAGAGCTTGAGGCCGAAACCGGCCAAAGCTGCGGCGTGTTCCAGCCCGGCTCGCTTTACCTCGCTCAAACCGAAGAACGCGAACATCAGCTGAAGCTGCAAGCCGCTAAGGCCAAGCTTTACGGCATGAACTTTTATGAGATCAGCATCGAAGAGGCCCAGCGACTGAACCCGCTGGTCAACTACGATGGCATCCGCTGCGTGATGTACGAACCAGACGGTGGCAATGTGGATCCATCGGGCGTCACAAACGCCTATGCGGCGGGCGCCCGGCAACGCGGAGCCGAGATCCATCGATTTACCCCCGTCACGGCGACTGACCAGCAAGAAGATGGCACTTGGATCGTACGAACACCCAAGGGCGACATCCACACCCCTTGGGTCGTAAATGCCGCCGGTCTGTGGGGGCGAGAAGTCGCCAAACTTGCCGGAATTGAGCTGCCCCTACAACCGACTGAGCACCAGTATTTCGTGACCGAAACAATGGCGGACGTGGCAGCGCATGGCACCCGGCTGCCCTCGGTCAGTGATCGTGACGGCGAGTATTACTTGCGGCAGGAAGGTCAGGGCCTGCTGGTTGGCGCCTATGAAAAGGACATGAAATTCTGGGCCGAGGACGGCACGCCACTCGACTTCGCGCATGATCTCTTCCCCGACGATCTGGAACGGATCGAAGAGAATATGATGAACGCCATCGAACGTCTGCCCGCCGTGGGTGAAGCCGGTATCAAGCGGGTTATCAACGGGCCGATGATCTGGTCGCCCGACAGCAACGTGCTGATGGGACCAGTGCCCGAGGTCGACGGCTATTTCTGTTGCAACGGTATCATCCCCGGCTTCTCACAATCTGGCGGCATGGGCCTGATGGCGGCGCAATGGATCATCGAGGGTGAAACGCAGTACGATATGTTCGCCTGGGATATGGCTCGGTTCGATGACTGGGCGACGAAAGAGTTCACAATGGCCCGCGTTCATGACCAGTACGCCCACCGGTTCGCCATTCACTTCCCCAACGAAGAGCGCAGCGCAGGTCGTCCGGCGCGTACGCGCCCTGTCTACGACACGCAGGCTCAAATGGGTGCCGTCTTCGGCCTGAATGCTGGTTGGGAACATCCGCTATGGTTCGCAGGCACTCCGGGCGCCAACGACACCAATGGTTTTACGCGTCAGAACTGGTGGGGAACGGTTGGCGAGGAATGCCGTATGCTGCGTGACCGCGCAGGGATCATCGATATCTCGAACTTTGCCAAATATGTCTGCAAAGGCCCCGGGGCCGAGGGTTGGCTCAACGCAGTTTTCGCCAACACGATGCCTAAGGCTGTAGGTCGGTCCTGCCTGACGCCGCTGATCTCGAAACGCGGAGGAATCGCTGGGGACTTCACCGTTACCCGCGTGGCCGAGGACGAATTCTGGATCATCGGTTCAGGCATGGCGGAACGCCATCACAAGCGGTTCTTCAAGCAGGTTCCTCTGCCCAAGGGCACCACTTTCGAAAGCAAGACCCAAGCTGTGTGCGGGTTCAACGTCGCGGGCCCAAAATCACGCGAGATTTTACAACGACTCACTAATACCTCACTCGCCACGGAGGATTTTCCGTTCATGCGGTCAGCGAAAATCGAACTGGCCGGGATCGAAGTGCTGGCCCTGCGGGTCTCGTTCACGGGTGATCTGGGCTGGGAGGTACACTGCACCACCGAAGATCAGGCCGGCCTGTATGACGCGCTGCTTCAAGCCGGTCAGGAGTTCGGCGCGGGTCCAGTTGGCAGCCGGGCGTTGATGTCTTTGCGCGTCGAAAAGGGGTATGGATCGTGGAGCCGCGAATACAGCCCTGAATACTGGCCGCATGAGGTAGGTCTGGATCGGCTGTGCAAGTTCAGCAAAGACTTTCTGAACAAGAACGCAGCCGAGACCGTTTTAGCCAACCCTGCCCGCGAACAGCTTGTCCTTTTGCATCTGGATGAGGCCGACACCAGCGCGTCGAACGCCGACGCGACTGGCGGTGAGCCAATCTTCAAAAATGGTCAGGGTATCGGCCGCGTGACCTCAGGCGCTTATGGTTATTCCGTCGGCATGTCTCTGGCGCTTGGCTTTGTAACCGATGCCAAAGCAGGGGATGAGGTCGAGGTGATGGTATTGGGACGTCCGCACAAGGCGACCATTCTGTCCGAGCCGCCTTTTGATCCAAATGGCGAAATCCTACGCGGCTGAATAAACCGTGAACGGTGCCTGACCCTACGGGAGGCTGTTCTCACGCATTTCAGCGCCTATAGTCTGACTCAACCATATCGGTCGTTTTGGGAGGGACGGGCGCATGGAATATCAAACCGATATGCTGATCGTCGGCGCTGGGTTTTCCGGCCTGACGATGGCGATTGAGGCCCGCAAACGCGGCATCAAGGACATTGCAATCCTTGAAAAAGCGAACGAGATTGGCGGGACGTGGCGCGAGAACACCTATCCCGGTGTCGCATGTGATATCCCATCGCACCTCTATTCCATGGCAACGCATCTGAACCCGGACTGGAGTCGGGCCTACGCGGGCGGCGCTGAAATTCAGGCCTACTTGAAAAAGGTCTGCCTTGATGAGGAGATTTACCAGCTGTGCCATTTCGGTCAGCAGCTGAAATCTGCCCGCTGGGACGGCATGCGCTGGCAGGTGGAAACCGAAAGTGGGCAGCGCTGGTCGGCGCGGTTTCTAGTCTCGGCCATAGGGGCACTGCATCTGCCCAGCATCCCCGATTTACCCGGTGCGGACAGTTTTCCCGGGCCTTGCTTTCACTCTGCCGAGTGGGATCACGACACGCCGCTTGAGGAAAAACGCGTCGCAGTTGTCGGAACCGGCGCATCCGCTGTCCAGTTTGTTCCAGAAATTGCGAAAACTGCTGCACACGTCACAATCTTTCAACGCAGCGCGCCCTATGTCCTGCCCCGCCCGGATGGCCCAATCGCGCCGTGGTTACGCCGCCTTTACCGCAGCATCCCGGTGTTACCTTGGGCACGCCGGAAACTGATTTACGTGGTCTTCGAGTATCGCCACCGCGTGTTCCGCGGCGAAAGACGGATGGTGAATTTTGCCATGAAGATGTGGCGCAATTCGTTGGATAGCGCGATCGCCGACCCCGGCCTGCGAAAACAGCTGACGCCAGACTATAGGATCGGCTGCAAACGCATCCTCAGCTCAAACGATTGGTACCCGGCACTGGCGCGTGAAAACGTGACGGTTCTCCCGCACGGTGTGGCATCAATTGAGGGCGATCAGATCATTTCATCTGACGGAAGCCGTACACAGGCCGACGTTCTGATCTGGGGCACCGGGTTTCATGTGACAGATGTTGTTGAGCGCCTCGACATAACGGGATCCGATGGCTTGACACTGCGCCAGGCATGGTCGGACGGGATGAAAGCGCATCTGGGCACCGCCATCGCAGGTTTCCCCAATTTTTTCATCTTGCTCGGGCCACATACTGGCCTCGGTCACAACTCGGTTGTGCTGATGATCGAAGCACAGGTTCGCCACATCGGCCGAGTGCTGGACCAGATGAACCGCGACGGACTACTAATCATAACACCCCGCCCGGACTACCAGGAAGCCTTCGAACAGGAGATGCGCGAACGGCACGAAGGCAGCGTATGGCAGGTGGGTGGCTGCGCCTCATGGTATCAGGATGCACAGGGCCGGAACACGACGCTTTGGCCTGGGACCGTTTCAGAGTATGAAAAGCGCATGGCGCAATCCGGGCTGGAACAATACCAACCTGCCCCTTTCTCAGGCGGAAAGTGATGAGATGACCACAATTCTAGTTATCGCCCTTCTGGTCGGCGGCTTCTTTGTCGGCATGAACCTGTGGACCCGGCGACTGACCCGGCAGGGGTTGCAGCGCGTCCCGCAACTTGGACAGATTGTCCCGGTGCGCGGCGGCAGCATTCATTACGTGGAAATGGGCGACCCCACTAAGCAGACAGTCATCATGATCCACGGGCTTGCGGGGCAGTTGCAGCATTTCACCTATTCTCTGATGGACCTGTTGGCGGACGACTATCACGTCATCGCAGTCGACCGCCCTGGCTGCGGATACTCAACCCGCGATAGCGCCGATCTTGGGCGCCTGCCCGAACAGGCCCGCATGATTCAAGAGTTTCTGGACACCAAAGGCATTTCCAACGCCGTTCTGGTCGGGCACTCATTGGGCGGGGCCGTATCGCTGGCCATGGCGTTGGAACACCCGGAGAAAACCAAAGCGCTCGCTTTGCTCGCCCCGTTGACGCAAAAGCTGTCGAACACGCCGCAAGTTTTCAAACCATTGGAAATACGTACCGAGTGGTTGCGCAACTTTATCGGCAACACGATCGCTGTCCCCATATCGGCTAAGACCGCCCCGCATACATTGGGAGCCGTTTTCTATCCGGAACCCGCGCCAGATGACTTTCTGGACCGCGCCGGCGGTGCGCTGGGGTTGCGCCCTTCGGCCTTCATTACCGCGTCGCAGGATGTTGTAGGGGTGGATGAAAGTATCGGAGCCCAGGTAGACCGCTATGCCGACTTGTCCGTACCCGGCGGCATTCTGTACGGGGCACAAGACACCATACTTTCACCCAACGCCAACGGTGCCCCCATGACCCGGTTCGGGCTGAGCGACGAAAAGATAGAAGGGTTGGGCCATATGATCCCGATCACCGCACCCGACGACTGCGCAGCCTTCATTCGTAGAATTGCTGATACTGCTGGGGTCGCTGCACAACAGGCAACCAAAGCAGATTGATCGGGGCAAAAATAATCTCTGTAAGGCGGTGTTTCCCCCTTGACCCTTTCCGGCCCCTCGCTTAAATCGCCTCTCACTCATGGCGGAGTAGCTCAGTTGGTTAGAGCAGCGGAATCATAATCCGCGTGTCGGGGGTTCAAGTCCCTCCTCCGCTACCAAATTCCCATTCAAATTATACCGTCGCAATCACAGGCCCAAACACCGCTTGTGATCTTGTCGCTGTGGCAGAATTGCGCTGCATCCCGGCGTATCAGGAAACTCGTTAGTCGGACCTTGCATGGTCGAGATATCAATTACGCTCCGAAACCATCCTCGCAAAGTTCAGTTACTTTATAAGGGCAGTAGTCATCGCCCCATCGTCGCTAACCTTCCCGCAATAGTGCGACAATTTTTTCAAGTTCCGCGCGTCGCCTCGATGGATGTGGAAGGTTTATCACCAGCGACCGGCCTGTTTCGCAGGCCTGCGCCGATACACGCACCAAATGCCCGGCCTTGAGCGCAGGTTCGATCAGACATCCATGCGCCATCAAAGCACCAGCCCCGGACTTTGCCTCTTCAACTGCAAGACCGTAAAGCGAATATTTCGGCCCTTTGTTAGGATCGCTGATGATTGTCCCCGTCTCCTCGGACCACCGCCGCCAGTCATCATGCCACGTCTGATCGTGCAGCAGCGGTGTGGATTCAAAATTGAAACTCTCGGCCAGTTCCGGCGCGCAAACCGGGAAAATGACGTCCTCCGCGATTACAATTTGATCAGCCGCCCCGTCAGGTTCGGCAATGAAGACCGAAAGATCAAACAGATCACGTGATAGGCGAGGCGATGTTTCCATGGCCGTTACCGAAAACTTCATGTCCGGCCCAGTGTTTCGGATTCGCCCCAAACGCGCCGGCAGCCAAAGTTGCGCGACCGAAGGCAGGGCGGCGATGTGGATCTCAACGCTCGGGCTCAGGTTCCGCAGGTTCTGCGTTGCGGCGGCAAGCTGATCGAAGGCCAGGGTGAAATCACCGGCCAGTTGGCGCCCGGGCGCGGTCAGCTCAACCCCTTGCGCGTTTCGCCGGAACAGAGGCACATCCGCCCACGCTTCAATTGTCTTTATATGTTGCGAAATCGCACCGGGAGTGACGCTCAGCTCTTCGGCAGCAGCTACGAAACTGCCCAGCCTTGCCGCAGCTTCAAAAGCGCGGAGTGCGTTAAGAGGTGGCCCTTTCGGGCGTCTTGGGAGAACAGCCATTGCCTTAGACTCAGTTTTTCTACGCCAAGAAATAGCAATTCTGATTTGCGATGTCGCCTCAATTGTTCAATCTGGTGACAAGCAGGAGGTCACAGACATGACAATCACACACCGAAATTGGGTCCCGGATCAGTGCGAAACCCGGGTTCAACAAATCGCCGTTAAGGCGTCTCAGGCCTCGTCTGATGAACTGATCAAACGGATCGATGATCTTGCGACCCGAAACCGCGAGATCCACGAGCGAGAGTGTTTCAACCTAAACCCCGCAACCAACGTGATGAACCCAAAGGCCGAGGCCCTGTTATCGTCGGGCATCGGGTCGCGGCCGTCGCTGGGCTATCCCGGCGACAAATATGAGATGGGGTTGGAGGCCATTGAAGAGATCGAAGTGATCACTGCCCAACTCTGCGCCGAGGTCTTTGATGCCAAATTTGCCGAAATCCGGGTGCCGTCGGGCGCGATTGCCAACCTTTATGGTTTTATGGCCACCTGCAAACCTGGCGATACAATAATTGCGCCCCCAGCCTCCATCGGTGGGCACGTGACCCATCACTTAGCGGGATGTGCCGGTCTCTTTGGTCTGCGCACGATTGAGGCGCCGACGGATGCTGACGGTTATACCGTCAATCTGGATCAGCTACGCGCATTGGCTCTGAAAGAACGGCCCAAGCTGATCACTATCGGGGGCAGCCTCAATCTGTTCGAACATCCCGTAATAGAGGTCCGGCAGATCGCTGACGAGATCGGGGCCAAGGTCATGTTCGACGCTGCGCACCAATGCGGGATCATCGCAGGCAAAGCGTGGAGCAATCCGCTGGCCGAGGGCGCGCATTTCATGACGATGAGCACTTACAAAAGCCTGGGCGGCCCCGCTGGTGGTTTGATCGTCTCCAATGACGCTGAAATTGCGCAAAAACTCGACGCGATTGCCTTTCCGGGAATGACGGCCAACTTCGACGCGGCCAAGTCCGCAGCGTTGGCCGTAACAATGCTGGACTGGCGCGACTTCGGCCAACAATACGCGGCCGAAATGATCTCGACGGCGCAAGCGCTCGCGGAACGATTGGACTCTCGTGGCGTTCCCGTCTTTGCGGGTCGGGAAGGGTTTACCAACTCACACCAGTTTGCTGTGTTGGCAGAATCTTACGGCGGCGGGCAAGCGGCGTCCAAAACGCTGCGCCGCGCTGGGTTTCTTGCTTGCGGAATTGGGCTGCCTGCACCCGAAGTAAAAGGGGACATGAACGGCCTTCGGTTCGGGACGCCTGAACTGGTCAGATGGGGGATGTCGTCGCAGGACGCTGATCGGTTGGCGGCATTGATCACCTCTGGATTGGCGGGCGCGGATATCGCCGCCGAGGTTGCAGAGTGGCGGCAGAGTTTTTCAAAACTGCATTTCTTGCACTGACGGCACGTTGGGTGCTATCCAAGGCGCTTTCGTCGCGCCCGCATGATTGCGCCCTTTGCATCGTATATGGGCGCGGGCCGACCGTTATGGCCCGCGTTTTGGCATTTCACATTGCCAGATCCGGTTGGTTCCGAGTTATCTCATACGTTTGGGTTTGACCGGATCGGGTCACCTGCAAGATCAACGTCTGCGCATTTTCGAACCGCTCGAAATACGCAAACCGAATATTAGCCAGCGCTGTAATATCCTGGCACTGAATCAGGTAGTCGGCCAAAAAATCGCTATGTTGATCTTGATCAGCAGACTTGGTGGTATTGTCCTGCCCCAATCCTTCACCCGTAAGGGTGACATTGGCTGATGCGGTAACGCATCCGGCCTCTTCCGGCAGCACAAACAAGCCCAAAGGTTTGGACAGGTCTGAGACCGCAACCGCCACCTGCGCGCGATCGTCATCGGTTTCGGCCGGCCCTTCAAAACCAATGATGTCTGCAGAAGGCACGTTGAGGGACAAAGTAAATGCCTGATCAGAAAAGGCGATATCCACATATCCCGTACCATGTTCATGGGCAGGGCCTTGCACCTGCGATAGAACAATCGCCGGTGTCAGCATCAAAGCAATGGCTGCACATTTCATAAACAAAGCACCATCCAACAAGGAATCACGTCGTCCATTCTAATGTGATTAATACCCCGTGCAATCGCGGCTTCGGCCCACCTACCCCGCTAATTATGGGGAAAGGGTGCGACATTTATTTCTGACAATAAGACTCAGGTTGACTTAACTTACTAATTCACTCAGTTTTTAGCCCATGCGCGTCGCCAAGGCGGCGCTAGTGAGTTTTTTCTGACAGGAAAGTGTCACCTCCATGACCAAATTTTTTGCCGCCACCAGCGTCTTGACCCTTGGAATCGCGACTGCAACATTTGCCGATGCCCCCGCGAAGATCGACGTTCTGACCACCTACGCGAACATCGCCGAAGCCAAATATGACGACAGCCTGATCGCGGCAAAGTCGCTGCAGGCCGCCGTAAACGCGCTGATCGATGATCCGTCAGACGCCACACTCAACGCAGCACGCGCCGCTTGGGTTGCCGCACGTGTTCCTTACCAGCAGACCGAGGTTTACCGTTTCGGCAACGCGATCGTTGACGAATGGGAAGGCAAGGTAAACGCATGGCCGCTGGACGAAGGGCTGATCGACTATGTGGACGCAACCTATGGCGGTCCGACTGACGAGAACGAGTTCGCCGCGCTGAATGTCATCGCCAACCCCAGCTTTGAGCTGTCGGGCAAAACCATCGACGCCAGCGAAATCACCCCGGAATTGCTGGGCGGAACCCTGCACGAAGCCGACGGGATCGAGGCAAACGTTGCCACAGGCTACCACGCAATCGAGTTCCTGCTGTGGGGCCAGGATCTGAACGGCCATGGCGCGGGCGCAGGCGACCGTCCGTATACCGATTACGTTCAGGGTGATGACTGCACCAACAGCAATTGCGATCGCCGTGCACAATACCTTAGCGCTGCGACTGACCTGCTGGTCAGCGACCTGGAATGGATGGCCACGCAATGGGCCGAAGGTGGCGAAGCACGCGCAGCCCTGACTGCCGATGAAACCGCAGGCGTCAGCGCCATTCTGACCGGCATGGGTTCACTGTCCTATGGCGAGCAGGCCGGTGAACGTATGCGTCTGGGCCTGATGCTGAACGACCCCGAAGAAGAGCATGATTGCTTCTCGGACAACACCCACAACAGCCACTACTACGATGGTCTGGGTGTTCAGAACGTCTATCTCGGCAGCTACACCCGTATCGACGGCACCCCGGTCAGCGGCGCATCCTTGTCTGATCTGGTGATCGCCAGCGACCCATCTCTGGATGCCGAGATGAAGGTGAAACTGGCCAACACCATGCAGGCGCTGGGACGTCTGAAATCGACCGCAGAGGCCGGTTTTGCCTATGACCAGATGCTGGAACGCGGCAACGAGGGCGGCGAAGTGCTGATCATGGGCGGCGTAAACGGACTGGTCGATCAGACCAAGACGATCGAGCGCATTGTGACCGTTTTGGAACTTGACCAAATCGCGTTCGAAGGTTCGGACAGCCTGGACAACCCAGACGCGGTTTTCCACTAAAACACCGGGCCTACACCCAAGGGAGGCGGCAGGTGCACGCCGCCTCCAAATCTTGTGAGGTACCTTTGATCTGTTGCCTCTGGACGTTTCCAAATTAACTTACTAATACAGTAAGAAATACAACTCAGAGCCCTGATTGCTATGATCGTATGCCACTGCACAAACATCTCGGATCACGATATCCGCGCAGCTATCGACTGGATGCGCACGTCTGATCCTTACGCGGTCATTACCCCTGGTAAAATCTACCATGCCCTTGGAAAATCAGCAGATTGTGGCGGGTGCATGCCGCTTTTCCTAGACTCGATGCGCTCCAGCGATAAGTTGGAGGTCCCGATGCAGCTTCGCGCTCTTCGCAGCGAGGTAACACCGGAGAATGCAGATGAAGGGCGACCCCAAGGTCATAGAATATCTCAACAAATCTCTGCGGCATGAACTGATGGCGGTCAGCCAGTATTGGCTACATTACCGCCTGCAAGAGGATTGGGGCCTCGGCCACATGGCCAAGAAAAGCCGCGAAGAATCCATCGAAGAAATGGGGCACGCAGACAAGCTGATCGAGAGAATCATTTTCCTGGGTGGTCACCCGAATCTGCAACAGCTTGATCCTTTGCGCATTGGCCAGACTCCAAAAGAGACGTTGGAATGCGATCTGGCGGCAGAGATCGACGCCCGGGCCTTGTACAAGGAAGCGCGCGAATACTGTCAGAGTGCTGGGGACTACGTCACTATGTCTCTGTTTGAAGGATTGCTGGTGGATGAGGAAGGGCATATCGATTTCCTCGAAACACAGCTGGACCTGTACGAAAGGATTGGCGAAGCCAATTATGCGCAACTCAACGCATCGAAAATGGACGAAGGCGCGTAAGCTTTCGCTGGTGACGGTGGCCGCCCTTGCGGCCACCCAATCCCTGTCAGCCGAGCTACGGGATCTTCACCTGAACTACCTTCCCAGAACCGAAGACGAACAAGCGAGGATTGCGCGCGTAACCGCCGCACCTGACGATTTCAGCGCGCCGCAGCGCTTTGAAGAGTTGCCCGGTGGTGCCGCAACTGTCCGCGTGCGCACCGACGCAGATGCGTTTTCGCAGCCCTCGGGCAACCTGAGTTTCGAGCAGGAGCTTGACTTCAAAGTCGGCAACGGCCTGTTCAAGAAAATCTGGGTGTCATCTCCGTCATCCACACTGGCCTCAGATGGGTTGGGGCCGCTCTACAACGCACGATCCTGCCAACGCTGTCACATCAAAGACGGGCGCGGGCATACGCCCAACGGGCCAGATGACAACGCGATTTCGATGTTCCTGCGCGTGTCCATCCCTGGCACATCCGAAGACGGGTACGCCGAGATCGAAGACTACATCGCCACCCTGCCCGAACCGAATTACGGCGGGCAGATGCAGGATCTGGCCCTTCCCGGCCACCCGGCGGAATACAGGTTGGATATCACTTACGAGGACGTTCCCGTCACGTTGGCTGATGGGGAAACCATTACCTTGCGCCGCCCGACCTACGAGGCTGCGGATCTGGGTTATGGCCCGCTGCACCCCGACGCCATGATAAGCCCACGCGTAGCCCCGCAGATGATCGGCCTGGGTCTGCTCGAAGCGATCCCGGTCGGGGACTTGTTGGCGAACGCGGACCCCGAAGACGGGAACGGCGATGGAATCTCCGGCCGCCCCAACATCGTATGGGCGATTGAATATGGCGCGCCGATGGTGGGCCGGTTTGGCCACAAGGCAGGCATGCCCACGATCATGGAGCAATCCGCGGCGGCCTTCGCCGGGGATATAGGCATTTCCAGCCCGCTCTATCCAGCGGCGCACGGCGATTGCACTGATGCGCAAGTCGATTGCGTGAACGCGCCGCATGGTGATGGCGACGACCGGACCTTCGAAATCGATCAAATCGGCATGGATCTGGTCGCCTTCTACAGCCGGAATCTGGGTGTCCCGACCCGGCGGAATATGAACGACGCTGACGTGTTGCGCGGCAAGCAGGTGTTCCACGACACCGGGTGTGCATCGTGCCACACGCCCTCGTTCGTAACGCATCGCATGGAAGATCGCCCCGAGCACAGTTTTCAGCTGATCTGGCCATACACAGACCTGCTGCTGCATGACATGGGTGAAGGGCTGGCCGACAACCGACCCGAGGCGCGTGCAACGGGTCGTGAATGGCGGACACCACCACTTTGGGGGGGCGGCCTAACCCAACAGGTGTCGGGCTATACGCAGTTTCTACATGATGGGCGGGCGCAATCGTTGCTCGAGGCGATCCTGTGGCACGGCGGTGAGGCGCAGACAGCGCGTGACACCGTCGTCGGGATGCCAAAACCCGACCGCGATGCCCTTATCCGTTTTCTAGAAAGCCTTTGACCCATGCGCGCCTTCGTACTTGCCCTTTCCCTGACGTTGCCGCTGGGCGTATTTGCCCAAGAGCGCGGCCCGATCCTGTCCGACACCATCGAGGCGCACATCCTACCCGGCTATGCCAGACTGACGGAGGCCACCGACGAATTGGCCGAGGCAGCGCAGACAGATTGCAACCCAACCTCGGTCGCGCTTCGCACTGCATACCACGCGGCGTTTGACGACTGGATTTTGGTCAGTCATCTGCGCTTTGGCCCATCTGAGGCAGAAGACCGCGCGTTTGCATTGGCGTTTTGGCCCGACACCAAGGGCTTTACGCCCAAAGCCCTGTCCGGCCTGATCGCTGCTGAGGATACAGCCATTCAATCCCAGGATGCCTTTGCGGAAACCTCCGTAGCCGGACGCGGTTTTTTCGCGCTGGAACTGATGCTCTACGATCCACGGTTCACCGATCTGGGCAGCGCCGAGTATCGCTGCGCGCTGATGCAGGCCATAACCGCAGATATTAACCGCAACGCGATGGCAATTGACGCGGATTGGGTAGGCTACGCGCCGGCATTGGCAAATCCGGGCGAAAACAGCCCATACCGGTCGGAAGACGAAGCCATGCAAGAGCTTTATAAAACCCTGATTACTGGTCTGGAATTCACGGCCGATACCCGCCTTGGCCGCCCGATGGGTACGTTCGACCGCCCCCGCCCAAAACGCGCCGAGGCGCGGCGTTCGGAACGTTCACTGCGCCACGTGCAGCTGTCTCTGACCGCCTTGCGTGACCTTGCCGCGCGCCTGTCGGCAGATCATCCGGACATCGCGGCAGATCTGGACGGCGCATTCGCTGCAGCCATCGACCGGGCGCAGTCGCTGAACGATCCGGCGTATGCCGGGGTGGCAAACCTGCAGGGACGGTTCCGCCTTGAGGCACTACAGCAATCCATCAACAATATCCGCGCCATTGCCTCGACCGAGCTTGGCCCCACACTGGGCATCAATGCCGGGTTCAACTCACTGGACGGGGATTGAACCGTGAAAAGCCGTCGAAGCTTTCTCGCTGGGTTGGCTGCTGCCAGCCTTGCGCCCTTACGTGGATGGTCCGCTGTCGGCGCACCGGATTATCTGGCCGCCGCACTGTTCCCGGATGGGACTTTTCGGCTGGCCGGGTTGGATATGGGCGGTGACATCCTGTTTTCTCTGCCGTTGCCCGCGCGCGGGCACGCGGCGGCGGCGCATCCCCACCACGCGCAAGCGGTGGCTTTTGCACGCCGTCCGGGAACATTTGCAATCATCATCGACTGCGCGACCGGCACACAGACCGCTGTGTTAGAAGCCCCAAAAGGCCGCCATTTCTATGGGCATGGTGTGTTCTCAACCGATGGAACGCGGCTGTTCACCACCGAAAACGATTATGAGACCGGTCAGGGCGTGATTGGTGTCTGGAACACAGATGACTACACACGAATTGGCGAGTTCGCTTCGGGCGGTGTCGGTCCCCATGACATGCGTCTCATGCCAGATGGTCGCACATTGGTTGTGGCAAATGGCGGGATCGAAACCCACCCAGAAACAGAAAGAACCAAGCTCAACCTGCCTGTGATGCAACCGCGCCTGACCTATCTGGACCAAAATGGCGGGGTTCTTGAGCAGGTAGAACTGCCACAAAAGCTTCACAAAAACTCGATCCGCCATTTGGCCGTGCGACCTGACGGTTTGATCGGGTTCGCGATGCAATGGCAAGGCGATACATCGCAACATCCTCCCCTTTTGGGTTTGCATCGCCGTGGCGAAAAGCCCCTGCTACTCAGAGCGCCCGACGCTGACCAAAGCACGTTGCAGGGATATGCGGGCAGCATCGCCTTTTCCGGTGCAGGCGAAACAGTCGCTATCACCTGCCCCCGCGGCAATGCCGTGCACCGTTTTCGGGTCGCGGACGGACAGCTTGATGGCGTCTTCCTGCACGAGGATGTTTGCGGCCTTGGCACCGCATCAAACGGGTTTGTGTTCACAACCGGGACTGGAGTCATCGGGCAATTGTCCACAAACAAGGCCCAAATATCCAACCGGGCTGATTGCCAATGGGACAACCATTTGATCCCAATTCGCACAGCTGCATGAATTCGGAAAATTCCGCCTCATAGATTACACTTGGAAGAATCATATAGCTGCCGTATTGGCGGGCGCGAAACTGGCACCCTGACTTAAAAGGACTGACTTGATTGAAACACACGCCCGACGCACCGCATTCCATCTACGGAGTTGAGAAATGGGGCAAAGGTCTCATTGAGGTGACGGAGCAGGGCGAAATCGGTCTGCGCAATCCGATGGCCCCCGAGGCCGAAGCGATCAGCTTACCGGGTATTCTCAGTGATCTAGATGAACGCGGCATCAAAGCGCCGATGATACTGCGCGTCAGTTCTTATCTGGAACACGAGATTGTCCACATTAACGAGAGCTTTCGCGATGCGATTGCACGCACCGGCTACAAGGGCAGCTATCGCGGTGTTTTCCCGATCAAGGTGAACCAGCAAGCGCAGGTGGTCGACCGGATTGTCGAGTTCGGCAAGAAATACAATTATGGACTTGAGGCCGGGTCAAAGCCTGAACTGGTGGTGGCCTTGGCGCATCGTCTGGCCAGCGAGGCGCTGATTGTCTGCAACGGCGTCAAAGATGCCGAGTTCATTCAGTTGGCCATCCTCAGCCGCAAGATCGGGTTCAACACGGTCATTGTTCTGGAAAGCCCGAAAGAGGCTGACACAGTAATCCAAGTTTATAACGAACTGGGCATCGAACCCCTGATCGGTGTGCGGGTCAAACTGACCAACCAGATCAGCGGCAAGTGGGAAGAAAGCTCGGGTGATCGATCGGCCTTTGGCATGAATACAGATCAGCTGGTCGCTACGGTGGACAAGCTGAAGGCGGCGGGCTTGCTGCATTGCCTGAAGCTGCAGCACTCACACCTTGGCTCGCAGGTGCAGGACGTCAACGATGTACGTCGCGCGGTGGGCGAAGCCTGCCGCTATTACACTGAACTGACACGCGAAGGCGTGCCGCTTACCCATCTGGATCTCGGCGGTGGCATGGGCGTGGACTACACAGGTGAGAAGAAGGCCGCGGAGAACTCGATCAACTACACTGTCGAGGAATATTGCGCCAATGTCGTGGAAACCGTCGCCTATGCGATGGATGAGGCAGAAGTGAACCACCCTACCCTGGTCACTGAAAGCGGCCGCGCCGTGGTGGCAACATCGTCGATGCTGGTATTCAACGTGCTGGAAAGCACTTTGTATGACGCACCCAACGGACCAAAGGTCGAAGCGGACGATCACCATCTGGTCTCAGACTTGGCTGCAATCAACGGCTATCTCAGCAGCGACCGACTGCAGGAATGCTGGAACGATGCGAATTTCTACCGCAACGAACTGCGCGCGCTGTTCCGCCGCGGCTATGTGGACCTGCGCCAGATGGCCCGCGCCGAACGGATCTACCTGTCGCTGATGGCCCGCCTCAAGGCGCTGGCCGCAAGCGATGATCTGGACACGGATGTGGATGATCAGCTTGAGAAAGTGGCCGATATTTATCACTGCAACTTCTCGCTGTTTCAGTCGCTGCCTGATGTCTGGGCCATTGACCAACTGCACCCTATCGTGCCGTTGCAGGGCCTGAACCAGACGCCAGATCGTCGCGCGGTGCTGTCCGACATCACCTGCGACAGCGACGGCAAGATCGACCGGTTTATTCTGGCCGACGGCGTCTCGCCCAGCCTGCCGGTGCATTCCCTGCCCGAAGATCAGGAATACCTCATGGGCGTCTTCTTCGTCGGTGCCTATCAGGAAACGCTGGGCGATCTGCACAACCTGTTCGGCGACACCAACGTTGTCACCATCGACCTGCGCGCGGACGGTGGCTTTGACTTGCTGCACGAGCAAGAGGGCGACACGATCAGCCAGGTTCTGTCTTATGTCGAGTTTGACCCCAACGATTGTGTCGCCGCGTTCCGCAAAATGGTGGACGAGGCGATCTCGACCGGTACTCTGATGGCCAAGGACCGCAAAACCCTGATGGGCGCCTATCGCGACTCCATCAACGGCTACACCTATTACGAATAACTCCAGAGAGGAGATGACCCCCATGGGAACTTTGAGTGGCAAAACACTGGTTGTCGGCGCGGGCGGCGTATCGCACGCGGCCGTGCACAAGATGGCAATGAATTCGGACATCTTCACCGAAATCACTCTGGCCAGCCGGACAAAATCGAAATGCGACGCCATCGCCAAAGCAGTGAAAGATCGCGTGGGCGTTGATATCGCCACGGCGGAGCTGGACGCCTACAAGGTCGAAGATACCGTCAAGCTGATCAAGGAAACCGGGGCCGAACTGCTGGTGAACCTCGCCCTGCCCTATCAGGATCTGGTGCTGATGGATGCGTGTCTTGAGGCGGGCATTCATTATCTCGACACTGCGAACTATGAACCCGAAGACGTGGCCAAGTTCGAATACCACTGGCAATGGGCCTATCAGGACCGGTTCAAAGAGGCTGGCCTGACCGCCATCCTCGGCTCGGGCTTCGATCCGGGTGTAACCAGCGTGTTCGCCAAATGGCTGAAGAAACACAAGCTGGACACCATCCGCCAGATCGACGTGTTGGACGCCAATGGCGGTTCGAACGATCAGGAATTTGCCACCAACTTTAACCCGGAAATCAACCTGCGCGAAGTGCTGGCCGAAGTGCGCCACTGGGAAAACGGCGCATGGCATACCAGCCCGGCGATGACCACAAAGGTCGAATACGATTTCCCCGCCATCGGCCAGAAAAACATGTACCAGATGTACCACGAGGAATTGGAGTCGCTTACGACCCACTTCCCCGAGATTGAGCGTGCCCGCTTCTGGATGACCTTCGGCGATGCCTACATCATGCATGCCAAGGTGCTGGAAAACGTCGGCATGACCCGCATCGATCCGGTGATGCATGACGGCAAGGAAATCATCCCGATCCAGTTCCTGAAAACTCTGCTGCCCGATCCCGGCGATCTGGGTGCCGAAACTAAAGGCAAAGCCTGCATCGGCGACATCGCCACGGGTCAGGCCAAGGACGGCTCCGGCGAGAAGACCTATTACATCTACAACATCTGCGATCACGAAGAATGCTACGCAGAAGTCGGCAGCCAAGCCGTCAGCTACACCACCGGCGTCCCCGCCATGATCGGTGCGGCGCAGGTGCTGAAAGGCAACTGGTCCGAGCCCGGTGTGTGGAACATGGAACAGCTGGATCCGGACAACTTCATGGACATGCTGAACGAACACGGCTTGCCATGGCAGGTCCACGAACTCGACGGTCCGGTCGAGTTCTAATTTCATCTTTTCCCAAATACTCCGGGGGTCCGGGGGCAGAGCCCCCGGCCTCTCCACAATTCGGAGGCGCCGGACATGTCCGACATGATGACCACACAGGCCGGAGACGCCGGAGCCTTTCGCAACTTTGACCTGAGCCGCGTGCCAAGCCCATGCTTCGTGGTTGATGAAAAAGCCGTCGAGCGGAACCTGACCATTCTCGCCGATATTGGAACCCGATCCGGCGCACATGTGCTGAGCGCGCTCAAGGCATTCTCGATGTTCTCGCTCGCCCCGCTTGTCCGCCAACATCTAGGCGGCACATGCGCGTCCGGCATTTTCGAAGCACGGTTGGGTCGCGAAGAATATGGTGGCGAGGTCGCGACCTTCTGCGCCGGGTACAAGGACGCGGACGTCGATGAAATTCTGTCGTTATCCGATCACATCATATTCAACTCACCAGCGCAAAAAGAACGGTTTCTTGCCAAAGCTCGGAACGCTGGCGTTCAGGTCGGTCTGCGCATCAACCCGGAGCATTCCGAAGGCGAGATCCCAAAATATGACCCCTGTGCGCCCTGCTCTCGCCTTGGCACCCCAATCAGTCAGTTGACGATCGACGAACTGACCGGGGTTGATGGCCTGCACATGCACACGCTCTGCGAACAAGGGTTCGCGCCATTGCAACGCACTTGGGAAGCCGTCCTGCCAAGACTCAAGCCCTTCCTCGGCCAACTCAAATGGCTGAACTTTGGAGGCGGCCATCATATCACGCGCGACGACTATGACCGCGATGGGCTGGTGACTTTCATCAAGGGCATCCGCGAGACATACGGCATCGATGTCTATCTCGAACCCGGTGAGGCGGTCGCTCTGGACGCAGGTATCTTGGTCGGCGAAATCCTCGACCTGCCCACCAATGGCATGAACCTTGCAATCACCGATATCTCCGCAACTTGCCACATGCCTGACGTGATCGAAGCCCCCTATCGTCCCGCCCTGATGGATGAGGCCGAAGCAGGCCATACTTACCGTCTGGGCGGCCCCTCCTGTCTGGCCGGTGACGTGATCGGGGATTACACGTGGGATCAGCCACTGGAAATCGGCCAACGCTTTGCCTTTCTGGATCAGGCGCACTATTCGATGGTCAAGACCAATACATTCAACGGCGTACCGTTGCCCACCATTGCCCTGTGGAATAGCGAAACGGACGAGCTGAAGATCATCAAGCAGTTCGGCTATGACGACTTTAAGGACAGACTCTCATGAGCATTTTCCTCGACAGTGAACTAACCGCATCTGAGCGCACCGAGGATGCCCGTTTTCGCGTGATCCCGGTGCCGCTAGAGCGCACGGTCTCTTACGGCTCGGGCACGGCCAAAGGGCCTGATGCCATCATCGAAGCCAGCAATGAGCTGGAACGCATCACCGGGCACGCCGAGCCATGCGTCGAGGGGATCTTCACCGAAGAACCGGTGGATTGCGACGCCGCCCTGTCCGAGATCATGGAGCGCCTTGCCCAGCGCACCGAAGCCGCTGTTCGCGCTGGTAGGGTTCCAGTGACTTTGGGCGGAGAGCATTCCCTCAGTTACGGCGCCGTCATGGGAGTGGCCCGCGCGTTAGGTCAACCCATCGGCATAGTTCAGATCGACGCCCATGCTGACCTGCGCAACGCCTATCAGGGGGAAAAACACTCCCATGCTTCGGTCATGCACCTGCTGGCCGAAGAAGGCGTTCGATTGGCTCAGTTCGGTGTCCGTGCCTTTTCGACTGAAGAGGCACAGAGCCGCCTGAAAAACCACATCTTCCACGTAGATGCAGAAGATCTGGTCACAGGCAATATCCACACTGTCGACCTGCCAGAGGATTTCCCCGAGCTGGTCTATGTCAGTTTCGATGTCGACGGGCTGGACCCGGCGATCATGCCCGCCACCGGAACTCCGGTGCCCGGTGGCCTGGGATATTATCAGGCGTTACGGCTGGTAGAACACGCCCTGAAAGGCCGCAAATGCATAGGCTTCGACGTGGTGGAACTGGCCCCAAACGGCAATGCCGCCTGGGACTTCACCGCCGCGCAGATCGTTTATCGCCTGATGGCTGCCTGTTAACCCTCGGACGTTTCGTTCAGTTCCATATGGCCTTCGCCCTTGTTCAGGACGCGGCGCAGCATGGGTTCAAAGAACTCAAGCGGTTTGGTCGGATACTCGGGATCAAACGCCTTCTGATCGTATTCATGGCAGAAGTAACGGCAGTCCTCCCAATAGGGGCTGTCACGGTACTTGTCGCGGGCGTTGCGATCACCGCCCAGGTGGTGATTGTAGTAATAGCCTTGGAACACGCAGTGGTGTTTTAAAATCCAGTGGGTTTTTTCGCTGACATAAGGTTTCATCATCGCTGCCGACAACTCACCGTGGTTATACGGTGAAAGAATATCTCCGGTGTCATGAATCAGTGCCGCGACCACCAGTTCTTCATCTGCACCATCCTCATAGGCACGCGTCGCGGCCTGAAGGCTGTGCTGGTAACGGTTGACCGGGTATGGCGTCCACGCCTCGTCCAGGGAACGGATCGCGTCCAGGATTCGGTCAGGAAGGGCAGCGTTGAACGCCTCTTCATACTCCATGACGGCGTCCCAATCGGCTTTGGTCGCCTCTTCAAAACTGGTCCAGGTGGGTTTGTGGCTTTTGTCCAGCATGGTGTTTCCTCTGGCTGATCTGCTACGGCCAGCATATCCGAAGGCAACAGCTGAAAAAAATGAATTGATTTTATCACTTCGATCAAAAAATACTTTCGACATGCAAATCAAAGCCCTTGAGACATTTTTGTGCGTTGCAGACACCGGTGGCTTCCATGCCGCTGCACGACACCTCAACATCACTCAGACAGCGGTCAGCGCCCGTATCAAACTGATCGAAGAGGAAACCGGAAAGCCCCTGTTCACTCGGGGCGCAGGCGGCACCAACCTGACAGAATTCGGACGGCAGTTTAGCCCCTATGCCGAGCAGATGTTGTCATTGTGGTCCTTCGCCTCTCGTGACCTTCCGGGGCAGACACCGCACCGGATCGCCCTTCGCCTTGGTGCACAGCTCAGCGTTTGGGATCCATTACTGGTCGATCTGGCCGTTCGCTATGAACAACGCCATGGCCAGCTATTACTGACCCTGAACTACGATCATGACCTCAACATGGTCGAGGCCGTGGCGACGCATGTATTGGATGCCGCACTGACCCACGAAAAACCATCTGATCGGCGCGTTCTATATCACGAACTGGCACCGGAACGTTTATTGCTGGTCGAAACCCTCGGCGCGGGCAAAGACCCAGTTTTCGTAAATCTCGAGTTAGGCGAAGTTTATCAGGACCACGTGCGGTCAGCAGCGCGCAAAGCGGCAGGACAGACGCTTTTTTTGGGCAATTGCATGATGGGCCTGCGGTATGTTTTGCAGCGCGGCGGCACGGGGTACTTTCCCGAATATGTTATTCGGGATCAATTGAACGAAGGCACCTTTGTGCCGGTTACCGAAGCGATAGACCTGATGTTGCCGCTTTATCTGGTGACCCGGCGGGACAGCGAAGCCTTCGATGACGTGGTGGCCTGCCTGACCGAACTGCGTGCGGCGGATTAAGCTTGAGACAAGGCTCCATTCGCCCCCCGCGATCGGGTGCGCAGCAATGGCCGCCCGGCGATCAACAGGAACACGCATGAAATCAAGACGCCGACAATCGCCGGAAGATAAAGCAAAATCCACAGGTTTGGATCATCAATCACGACCGGGGACACAAAGCCCCGGACCCCCTCCAACAGGACCAAAATCGTGAAAGCTCCGAATATCTGTGGCCACAGCCCAAAGCGCGAAAAACTGCCCAGCATCAGCGTTGAAAAACCAGCCATCGCCACCGCGATACAAATGGCGATCCATGAAAAACGCTGATGCAGCTCTTCGATCAGTTCCCCTTCCGAGAACTGCTCGGTCGCAAGAATACTTTCCCGGCCCTGCAAAAGCTCGAGCGTTGGGATCGCCTCAAGACTGCGCATGGCGTTGGTGTCTGAATTTGTGAGTTCCGAGATGTCATAAGAGGCATCCGCAAAAAGTGTCGAAGACAGCGTCCTGCCTTCCGGGTTCAGGCGCAATGCGATCCCGTCCACCATCACCAGATGAATGCCGGAGCCATTGTTGACCAGATAGGCCGTCTTGCTGGAATAGCTGACCGGGCTCTCTTCATCCCGACGATCCGAAACAAAAACCTCGGATAACGTGCCGTCGAGATCAATTTTCCCGATGTAAACCGTAACACCCTGCGCGGGATGCAGAAATTCACCTTCATTCAAAAGCTGAGCGGTGACATCCCCCGCGACCTCGGCCTGACGCTGTTCCAATTGTTCAACTGACGCGGGGCGCAGGAAGACACTGATCGCGGCCATCATCAAGCCAGTTACGATGCCAAATACGAACACTGCGCGCGCCAATCTCCAGGGGCTGGTCCCGGTGGCCAGCATCACTGTCATCTCGCTTTCACGGCTCAGGCGGTTGGTGGCATAGACGGCTGCAGCAAACACCGCCATTGGCATCACAGTGCGGATCAGGGTCGGCAGGGTCAGTGCGGTAAATTCCAGAAACACCATCGCGGGTTGGCCGCCGCTGATCACCCGGTCAAACAGGCTGACGGAACGGGTAATCCAGAATACACCCACCAGAACCAAGGTGAAAAAGCCGAACAGAATCAGCAGTTGCCGCAGGAAGTAACCATCAAAGCGCGACATGAACCCTCTTCCGCCTGTCTGTTGTGGGCAGGACCATAGGCCATTCTACTGGCGTAGGAAACCGGGATTGACCCTTTGACAGCAGGGCGCGGGAAGAACGATGTCTGGACAAAGTAAGATTGCGAACTTCACTCCCCAAAAACAAGGCAGGTAAAGGTCAAAAATCTTTATTTCTGAACTACTTAGAAGATCACGTAGTGATGGACACCGGTCACGACAACGACAGACGCAGCAATGACTACGACAGACGCATAGTCGGTTAGTTTGAACTTGCGCTTCTTAGGATGCATCGTCCATTCGGCCCACTTCTTTTGGTCTTCCGTCAGTTCCGAACTTTCACCATACGCCATCACTACTACCTCAAACTTGACATCGCTAAGTCGACAAACTTTCGCCAGTATTTTGACACAAGCCGAATAAATCAAGTAAAAACACTGGGTTCTTACCGGGTTAACCTAACGGCAGGCTCGGCGCCTGGGCTCTGAAAAGCATTCATAAACATCCAATCTCTCGAAAATCCTCGCTCGTCTGACCATAGCGATCCGATAATTTTCCATGAAGCGGCCTGCAGTCGTGCGCCCCGACGAACGAGAGCAATTCACAAGGCTTCCACCGATTCTAGGTTTTCATTGGAGAAATGGCAGGGGCAGCAGGGTTCGAACCCGCGACCTACGGTTTTGGAGACCGTCGCTCTACCAACTGAGCTATACCCCTAAGGTGCGCATCAAATATGCCAGCCGCGCAGCGGACTCAAGAGGCTTTTTCAAATTCCGCGCGACTAATGCACCCGACAAACAAGTTGCGTGCAGCGTTTAGTTCTATAAGACACGGTTTGGTCAGTACGAGGGACCCAATCCGTGAGTATCCGCAAAAAGATCGCCGACAGCGAAGCCGTTTTGAACTGGGCCGCGCGCCGCATCGCAAGTTATATCCGGATGGTCAATCGCAACACCAAATGGCAGCGTATCGGATACGAAGAACTGGATCAGTTGGCCGAACAAGGTGAGCCGGTGATCGTGGTGCTGTGGCATCAAAGGCTGGCGCAGTCGCCGTACTTCTTCCCGCTGGACAAAGGACGCATCTGCTCAATCACTTCGTCTGCGCGCGCAGGCAGCATGGTGGGTCGGGTGCAGAAATTGTTCGGAATGGACACGATCGCCATGGCCAGCAAACATAAAAGCAACGTTGCCGTCTCGCGAGAAGTGATCGGCAAGATCAAACAAGGGATTTCCATCGGCATCGCTGCTGACGGACCACGTGGACCCGAGCGTGTGCTTTCCACGGTGCCATTGGTTTGGGCGCGCACATCTGGCAAACGAATCTTCGGGATCACCTTTTCTGCACATTATGGCAGCGAAGCGGGTACATGGGATCGTCTTTTGATGCCCCGCCCCTGGCGAAACAAGGGAGTCTTTCTGTGCCGCGAGTGGACCGAGACCGTGCCTCGCAAAGCATCCGAAGAGGAAATCGAGGAGCTGCGCCAAAGCCTTGAGCAGCATATGAACGATATCACTGCTGAAGCCGACCGCATGGTCGGGCGCGAACCGTGGTCGCCAGAGGCCTAACCGCCCCTTAACCGCTGCATCAGGTAAACTTCGCTGCCTTCAGGGATTGGCTCGGTCAGCCCTGTGGCTATAACACGGCCATCAATTGCAATAGACACCCCGGCATCAATAGGGCCTTGAAGCTGTGGGTGGGCGAGCACCAATGCGCGTAACAGATCTCCGGTCGTCTTGGCTTCAACCTCGACGACCTGCTGGCCCCCGGTCAATGACCGGAGGCCGGACCAGAGATGAACTTCAACCATCGTCCTTGAGCGCGGCCAGAATACGCGGCGGCGACATCGGCAACTGACGCATGCGCACGCCAGCCGCATGGGACACGGCGTTGGCAATGGCGGCCAGAGGCGGCACGATGCCGGTCTCGCCGACGCCTCGTACACCGAAGGGGTGACCGGGGTTGGGCACTTCGACAATCACCGTGTCGATCATCGGCAGGTCACTGGCGACGGGTATGCGATAGTCGAGGAAGATCGAGTTCTGCAGGCGACCATCCTCGCCATAGATGTATTCCTCGTTCAGCGCCCAGCCTATGCCTTGCGCAGCACCGCCCTGATACTGCCCTTCCACATAGGTTGGGTGGATCGCCTTACCGGCATCCTGGATGACCGTGTAGCGGGTGATCGCAGTCTTGCCGGTTTCCGGATCAACCTCGGCATCGACGATATGGGTACCAAAGGACACGCCTGCGCCTTCCGGGGTCGCTTCGAAATGGCCTGAGATCGGTCCGCCTGTCGAGCCCATATGAGCCGTGATATCAGCCAGTGGCCGCGGATCGAAATCACCGGCATTGGGGCCAGAGGGCACCGCACAGCCGTTTTCCCATTTGACTGCGTCCGTCGGAATTCCCCAGCTGGCCGCCGCGCGTTCGCACAGTTTTTCGACCGCGTGTTTGGCTGCTTTGATGGTCGCCAGACCGGAGGCGTACGTCACGCGAGAGCCGTGGCTGACGTCGTTGTACCCAAGCGTCGCTGTATCGGCGATGGTCACCCGGATGTTTTCGTAGGGAATGCCCAGCACCTCAGCCGCCATCAGCGCCATAGATGCACGCGAGCCGCCGATGTCCGGCGTACCGACCATCAACTGGGCCGAACCGTCCTCGGACAGAGATAGCGAGACCGAAGTTTCACCACCGTGGTTAAACCAGAACCCGCAGGAGATGCCGCGCCCCTGCCCTGGTTTCAGCGGCGCCGAGTAGTGCGGATGCGCCTTGGCGGCTTCCAACGTCTCAACCAGCCCGATGCGCTCGTAACGCGGGCCATAGCTGGCTTTGGTACCCTCATGCGCGGCATTCTTCAGACGCACATCAACAGGATCGAGGCCCAGCTTTTTGCACAGCTCGTCAATCACCGATTCAACCGCAAAAGCCCCCATCGGCGCACCGGGTGCACGATAGGCCGCCTGTTTCGGGCGGTTGGCCATCACGTCATAGCCGATCTGTTTGACGTTGGTCAGGTTGTAGGGCGCAAAGGCGCACATGGCGGTCATGTCACCAGGCGCTCCGGGGAAGGCCCCACCCTGCAGGCGGAAAACGCCCTGCGCGGCAGAGATGGTCCCGTCCTTCTTCATCCCGATCTTGATGTCCATCGACGCCGACGAAGTGGGACCGGTTGCCCGAAACACTTCGGATCGGGTCATCACAACCTTGACCGGGCGGTTGGCCTTGCGGCTCAGCGCCAGCGCAACGGGTTCGATAAAGACGGTTGTCTTGCCGCCAAAGCCGCCACCAATCTCAGACGCAGTCACGCGCAGCTGTGAGGTCTCAATGCCCAACAGCGCTGCACAGGTTTTCTGCGCGATCCAGTGGCCTTGGGTCGTGCACCACAGCTCACCCTTGCCATCATTGCCCAGCATACCCAGGCAGGCATGCGGTTCGATATAGCCCTGATGGGTCGCCTCAGTGACAAAGCTGTCTTCGATGATCAGGTCAGCTTCGGCAAAGCCGGCCTCGACATCGCCATGACCACTTTCGTGGTACCGCACGACATTGGGGTGCATGCCCTCGGGCACCGAATAGTCCGCAGCACTTTCGCGAATGACTGGAGCATCCGAGGCCATCGCTTTGTCCACATCAGTGACGTGGGGCAGCACTTCGTATTCGACCTCAATCAGCTTTAGCGCATCACGCGCTGCAAGGGCAGACGTAGCAGCAACAGCGGCAACGGCGTGACCGTCATACAGGGCCTTTTCGCCCGCCATAACGTTTTCCAGAACGTTCCAGAACTCGCCTTCAAGCCCGGGCTTGAACGGCACATCGGCAAAATCCGCGCGGGTCACGACGGCTTTGACGTCCTTGTGCGCCTCGGCCATTGACGTGTTGATCTTCACGATCCGCGCATGGGCGTGAGGCGAGCGCAGGATCGCGCCGTGTAGCATACCAGGTGCCGACATATCGGCCCCGAACTTGGCGCGGCCCGTAACCTTGTCCAACCCATCGGGACGGTTAGGTCGCGTGCCAACAAAGGTGAATTCAGATTTGCGATCGTCGAGTGCCATTACGAAGCCTCCCGCAGTTCTTCGGCTGTTTCCATCACAGCGCGAATGATCTTGTCATAACCGGTGCAGCGGCACAGGTTCCCTGCCAGCCAGTACCGGGTTTCTTCTTCTGTCGGGTTTGGGTTCTTTTCCAACAGAGACTTGGCCGCGACCAGAATGCCCGGTGTGCAGATGCCGCACTGAAGCGCGGCGTGTTCGATAAACTTCTGCTGCAGCGGGTGCAGAACGTCGCCATCCGCGATGCCCTCGACCGTTTCGATCTGCTTGCCATCGGCCTCGACGCCCAGCATCAAGCAGGAACAGACCAGGCGCCCGTCGACCGAGACGGAACACGCGCCGCAGTCACCAGTACCACAGCCTTCTTTCGCGCCGGTCAGGTTCAGCTTGTCGCGCAGACAGTCCAGCAGGGTTTCGCGCGGGTCGCAGAGGTATTCAACCGAGTCGCCGTTTACAGTGGTGGATACGTGGAACTTGCTCATGCTTGTTCTCCCTTCGCACGGGCATAGGCGATTTTCGCGGCGCGCTTGGCCAGAACGCCAGCGACCTCGGTGCGGAACGCGATGGTGCCGCGCTTGTCGTCAATCGGGTTGCACGCAGCGGATGCCGCAGCAGCCAGCGCATCAAGCGCGGCGTCGTCCAGTGTACTGCCGACGATGGCCTTGGCACAGTCTTCGACCAGCAGAACGGTCGGGGCGACAGCACCCAACGACACGCGGGCTTCGGTGACAGTGTCGCCGTCCAGACGAAGGTTTACACCCACGCCAACGACGGCAATGTCCATTTCGGTCCGTGGTATGAACCGCAGATAGGCGTCGCCGCCATCCTCACCCCGTGCGGGAATGTGCACGGCCGAGACCAGCTCACCCTTGGACAGCGACGTTTTGCCGGGGCCGGTCGGAATTTCTTCGACAGCAACCTCGCGCGTACCTTCGGGTCCTGTGACAGTAACGGTCACTCCGGCGGCGACCATAGCAGGCACAGAATCGGCCGCAGGAGAGCCATTGCACAGGTTCCCAGTCAGCGTTGCGCGACCCTGCACTTGGGTCGAACCGATCAAGTCCATCGCCTCGACCACGCCGGGCCAATCGCCGCCCAATTCGGAATGTTCGCTCATCTCGGCACCGGTGGCCGCGACGCCAATCGTCCAGCTGCCATCGGCATTGCTGATGATGTCGCTGACGCCGTCGATCTTTTTGATGTCGATCAGCGTGTCGGGGGTCACAAGTTCCGAGCGCAGCTGCACCAGAACATCGGTGCCTCCTGCCAGAAACCGGGTAATGCCCGTCGCATTCGCGGCCAGAGCCGACGCCTCGGCAAAGCTGGCGGGGCTGTGATAATCCATGAAAATACCTCGCACCTGTTGATCAGGATTCACTGGGGTTCGCGGGGGACGTTAGTGCAGCAGCCCCACGGCGTCCATGGCTGGAACGACCAATTTTTGTGTTAATCGAAGTCGTTTTCAGACCTCAGATCAGAGGTCGAGTTCAATCACACCGTCAGGTTCAGCCGCGCGGCTTTGACACAAGATGATCGCGCCCTCGCGCTGTTTGTTGGACAGAACGAAATCACGATGCTCAATATCGCCGGAAACCACACCGCATTTGCAGACGCCACATATGCCGTCGGCGCATTTCACATCCACATGAATACCCGCCTCGTTCAATATCTGAGCGGCATCTTTGTCTTTGGGGACGGTCAGTTCCCTACCCGACTTCGCCAGCTTCAACGTGAAGGAGTGATTTTCATAATCCGGCTGTTCGGGGACTGAGAAATACTCCAGGTGCCGGGCCTCTTCGGGAAATCCCTGCCGGTCGGCCGCTTGTATGACACCGTCCATGTAGCGATCCGGTCCGCAGGTATAGACGTGCCACCCTTCCTGATAACCCGACAGGACTGCATCCAGATCGGCGCGCGTTCCTTCATCCGAGAAATGAAAATGCACGTGGTCGGCCCAGGGCATCGCCGCCAGATCGTTCAGGTACCCGGCCCCAGCACGGGTGCTGGCGGAATAGTGTAACGCGAACGGCTTGCCCAGCGCATGCAACCGATGAGCAAATGCAATCATCGGGGTGATGCCGATCCCACCACCCATCAGGAAGGTCTTTGTTGCAGTTTCATCCAGTTCGAAATGGTTGATCGGTTTCGAGATGAAGACCTTGCGCCCCTCGCTGAAGATTCTATGCAACAGGGCCGAACCGCCGCGACCTTCATCCTCGCGCAGAACGCCGATCTGATAGACTGACCCGTCCGACGGGTCCCCCGACATAGAATACTGACGCAGAAACTCAGGCGCGACCAGCACATCCAGATGCGCCCCGGCGGTCCAATCCGGTAACGGCGCGCCATTCAGGGCCGAGAATTCATACTTGGTCACACCCGCCGTCATCTTGTCGACCTTGGTCAGCGCAACTCGCATCACCGGCGCATCGCCCGCGATCGAGTAACGATGCACGATCGAAGTATCCCCTGCTGCCTTGCGGTTTTTGTATTCTTCGGCTGACACCATCGCCTGATAGGCCGCAATCCCGGCCTCGCGGTCCATCGCAAAGGGATATGGCCACGGATGGGGGGC
Organism: Ruegeria sp. CDSC002; assembly: GCF_059610905.1. Taxonomy (NCBI): domain Bacteria; kingdom Pseudomonadati; phylum Pseudomonadota; class Alphaproteobacteria; order Rhodobacterales; family Roseobacteraceae; genus Ruegeria; species Ruegeria sp. CDSC002. The sequence continues at coordinate 26,328 of NZ_JBXWOM010000009.1, read as the reverse complement.
CAGATAGGCAGGATAGACGGCTAATGTCTGATCTTCGAACTGCAGGTCCAGATCCGTTTGCAGGTCACGCCGGTTCAGCGGATGTTTCGTCGGGCGGTAAGCTCCATCCGCCTGCAATTCAATATCCCACCACCATTTCTTGGTGTCGTTCAATCCGCCATTACCCACGGCATCGTCCAGTTTCGCCAATGCCGGCGCGGCTTTCGGGATGTTCATCGCGGCCCAGCGGAACGGGCGTTCCTTGAAGATACCCTCAAGGTTCCACGGGCAGGTCTTCATGCAACGCCCGCACATTGCACCGCCAGGGGTGGTCACGCGATAGGTCGCACATTTCTGACTGTCGGATTTCCAGATCTCATAGCCGTTGAACATGAGTTTCGGCCCCGCGGTGATTGCCCCAGAAGGACATTCGCGCGCGCATTTGTTGCAGCTTTCACAGAAAGTCTGCAGGCCAAAATCAATCGGTTTGTCGTGCTCCATCGGCATGTCGGTTGTCACCGCGCCGGACTTGAGCCGGGGCCCGAGATAAGGGTTCAGGATGACCTCGCCAATCCGGCTGACCTCGCCCAATCCGGACAGCAGCAAAAGCGGCGGCTGAAGCACCTCGCCATCCATGACCGTATGCGCCTTGGCTTTGTAACCGAGGTTGCGGATCTGCTGCGCGATTACACCGCCCAGTAGCGAAAACCGCAGATAAGCGCGCATCGACTGGGCAACTGCGATCCAGTCATCGCCGCTGGACCCCTCCATCGTTTCATAGCCCTGGTCGATGATCATGCTGATGGCCTGATCGTGGGTCGGGTTGATCTCTTCTCCGGTCGCGTCGTGAGAGTACCACGCCCATTCAGGACAACGGCTGAGGCCCACGGCATCGCCTCCAATGAAATAGGTCGCGGCCTTGATATTCGCGGCATTTCGGGAGGGATCGGTCGGGCGCAAGCCATCCGCGCTGTCGCCATCCTGCAAAAGCACAAATGCGCCCAGTGAACGGCGTTGCGCGAAACTGGGGGCGGCCTTGCGCACATAGTGCCCCCCCCTGGCTGCATCTTGCAGCGGTTTGCCCATATCCCCGAATTGTGCGCGGGCAAACATGTCGGTGCGTTTGGGAACGCGGGCCACGTTTTCTTCGTCAATGTAGGTCGTCGGGTCCTCGACGCGCTTAAGTTTCTCGAACGGATGCGCCCCGTCCACGTAGCGTCGTTTGGCGTATGCATCCCGGTTCAGCGCGTTCTTGGCGAACCCTGTTCCCAACCACCACGCCGGACCCTGAGTGCGAAACCACGGTTGCTGCGCCATGGATTGCAGGGGTTGATCATGCGCAATCTCCATCTCGGTCGTAACAGCTGCCAGACCAAACCGTTTGCCTAGCCACGGCACTACGACATCACCATCCTCGACTGAGGCCAAACCAGCCGCCACCGCCAGCTTGCCCAGATCAACCTCAGAGGACATCGCGGTATGCGCCCGCGCATCGAACCCCAACAACCGGATATAATTGGCAATCACCACCGCATTTTCGGTCGCCAGCAAACAAGAACGGTGATCCTGCGCGTCCATAATCCAATCAGAGCCGGGCTCATCCGGGTTCGGATCACGGTTGTGTTCATAGACAAAGACGATGGCGTGGCGGTGGGTGTCCATCGGCTTGGGCGCGGCCTCCATGCTTTCTTTCAGGTCGGCCATGATGACATCAATACCCGACGCCAGCGTCTTGGTCTGCCGGGTCTTCAGCGCATGGGCCAGTCGATCTATGTCGGGGTTATGACGCGGCTGGGGCAGCATCGCCTCGGCAGGCAAAGGTCCGCACCCCATCATCGACGCGTCATTGAAATAGCCAAAAGCCTTCAAGTGATGGGCGCGCGCGCTCGGATCAGCCGGGATTTCAGAGGGCACAGCATTCACGAACCCATCACGAATAGCGTCCATCATCGCCTGAAACTCACCCATGGCGTTGACGATGCTTTCAGGCTGATCCGGCCGGTGAAAACTGAGTACGGGCATCGGCGGCACGGCAGACAGGTCCGGCACAACGCTCTGACGTGCCAACCGCTCCAACGGATAAGGCCCCATGTGGACCGGCCGGTTCTTGTCCGAGAAAAAGCGGATCCCCATCGTGCGCCTCCTGATTTCTAGGTCTCACCTAATGCGGCGTGGACAGTAAATCCATTCATGAATAATCATAAGCGGTATGAGCAAAATAGATTTTATGGATCTGGACGGGAAAGTCCTGAGGGTCTTTCTAACCATTCTCGAAGAAAACTCGGTGTCCAAGGCCGCAGATCGGCTTGGCGTGACGCAATCGGCCATCAGCCACACCCTGTCCAAACTTCGGGTGGTTCTGGGCGATCCGTTATTTATCAGATCAGGGCAGGGTCTGACGCCTACTGAGCGCGCCTTGTCCCTGAAAGATCCTGTTCAGCAGGTTCTGGACAATATGCGCGCACTGACCGAGGACCGCCCGTTCGACCCGCTGTCCGAAGAGATGGTCTTTCACATCGCCACAAACGACATGCCGAGGGAATTGATTTTCCCGCAATTGCTGCAAGAGGTTCGGGCCGAAGGCGTGCGGCTGGGGTTGGGGTTTATCCCATCAGGTGTTCCAGACCCTGAGCTGTTGCGCAGCGATCGGTGTCAATTGATGCTGACGCCTTTGCCGCCGGATGGGCCGGACATCTTTCAAAAGCGCATCCTCAGCAGCCCGTTGATGATCTACTATGATAGCACGCGACGATCTCCTCCGGACAGTTGGGAAACCTATTGCGAAACCGAACATGTCGAAGTGCGCTTTGCGGATGGCCGCAGCTCGCGCGCTGTTATGCGGGGTGTCGATCAAAACCAGATCAGGCCACCTACGGTTACCCTGCCGCATTTCAATGCCATTACCTCATTTGTGAAAGGCGGCGACCTGATTTCAACCGATACGGCGTTGATGAAACACGGGCCGCTACATGCGTTGGATTGTGCACCTCTGCCCTTCGCGTGCGACCCTGTCTCTATCTACATGGTCTGGCACCAAAGATCTTCCAACGACCCGGCACATCGCTGGTTGCGTGACAGGATCGAAGCTATCGCAACGACGCTTCAGGATTGAGACAGCAACCATTCTTTCATCACTGCGACCAGGGCGGGTTGGCGAGGCTGTTTGGGTGTCACGATGTAAAAGCCCAGGTCCTCGACCAGCTCGTCCGGGATCGGGCGCACCAACTGACCGGCGGCCAACTGGGCAGAAACAAGCGGTTCGTTAGCAAGCGCAACGCCCTGGCCCGACACGGCTGCATCGATGGCAAGGCTGGTCTGGCTGAAACTCATCATCTTCGGCTTGCCCGTGATCCCTGCCCGCTGCAGGAACAAAGGCCACAGCCCATGGGTGTCGTTTAGCAGAGTGTGCTTTGTCAGGTCAGCAGGATGCGCAATTCTGGCCGCCATCTCAGAACCGCAAACCGGAACGAAAGTTGTAGAAAACAGAGGCACTGCGACCACCCCCGGCCCAAAAGGCGCGCGCCCCTGCCGAACAGCAATGTCGACACCATCCCCCTGGAAATCCGCCAGCCGTTCCCGCGCGTCGACCTGCACGGCAATGTCAGGGTGGTGCCGCGTAAAGTCCTGAAGACGGGGAACCAGCCATTTCGAGGCAAAACTAGGCGTGACAGAGATGGTAATTTGTCTGTCCCCAGAAAGATCCTCGACGGCCTCTTCGATCAGTCGGAAGGCCCGGCGCAAGGGCGCATGGAACCTGCGCCCGGCCTCGGTCAGTGCAAGGCCACGCGGCAGGCGATCAAAGAGCGTCACAGCCAATCGCGCCTCAAGTCCGCGTACCTGCTGGGCGACAGCACCTTGGGTGACGCCCAGGTCCTCGGCAGCCAAGCGAAAGTTCAGATGCCGCGCCGAAGCCTCGAAAGCCCGCAATGCGTTCAGAGGGGGAAGAGCCGCCATCGTAGAACCCTGTAGTTTTTCTACATCATAAGGCCAGCAGAACTGATTGGTCAATCAGATCGCCAAAGCGCATCTTCATGCCATCAATGAATGGAGAAATCACATGACCAAAGTGGCGCTGATAACAGCGGGCGGCAGCGGAATGGGCGCAGATTCAGCCCGACGTCTGGCCGCAGATGGATTTAAGGTAGGTATCCTGTCGTCTTCGGGCAAGGGTGAGGCGCTGGCGCACGAACTGGGTGGCGTTGGTGTGACCGGGTCAAACCAGTCGACGGATGATCTGCAAAAACTGGTCGATACCGCGATGACTCATTGGGGGCGCATCGACGTGCTGGTCAACTCGGCCGGTCACGGACCGCGCGCGCAAGTGCTGGAGCTGACGGACGAGGATTGGCACACCGGTATGGACGTCTATTTCCTAAACGCCGTCAGACCAACCAGGCTGGTGACACCTATTATGCAGAAGCAAGGTGGTGGATCGATCATCAACATTTCAACCTTCGCCGCGTTCGAGCCCGACCCTGTCTTCCCGACCTCGGGCGTGTTCCGCGCAGGTTTGGCCGCTTTCACCAAGCTGTTCTCGGATCATTACGCGGCTGACAACATCCGGATGAACAACGTCTTGCCAGGGTTCATCGACAGCCTGCCAGAGAAAGAGGAATTCCGCGCGCGCATCCCGATGGGCCGCTATGGACGCAGCTATGACGAGATCGCCTCGGTCGTTGCAATGCTTGCGTCAGAAGGCGGCGGCTATATCACCGGTCAGAACATCCGGGTGGATGGCGGCATCACCCGCGCGGTCTGAGGTCATAACCGCGCTTTGACAAAATGGGTCAGCGCCGCGCCGGTTTCAAAATAGGCGCGGCGTAGCCCTATCCACTTTTCCTGATACTCTGGGACTGCGGGCACCGGCAAAAGGCTTGGGTCGTCCTGCAACAGACTTTGGGCAACAAGGCGGCCAAAGACAGTGCCTGGCCCGATTCCACGCCCCGAAAATCCATGAACGGACAGAGCATTGGGACCGATCTGCGTAATCTTCGGGATGTGGTCTGACGTCATGGCGATGCGGCCATGCCACCCTTCGACCAATGGCTGATCGGCCAGTTGCGGATACAGCTGTGCCAGTTTGCGCTTGATCCAGCTCTTGTGAATCCCGCCGCCTGCCTGATCCAGATCACCCATGGCACCGATGATAAACCGCCCCTCTTGATCCATTCGGAACGAGGTCATGATCAGGTCTGTGTCCCAGCACCCCTCATCCCCCGGCAAAACGCTGGCGCGCAGATTGTCCGACAATGGGGCCGTGGCATATTGGAAATAATAGACTGGCACATAGGCGGGGGCCGATGCGGTCAGATCACGGTGATAGGCATTGGTCGCCTGAATGACCCATTTGGCGCGCACTGTGCGCCGAGCAGTCTTCATCACCCAGATTCCATCCATCTGCTGCATGGACAGAACCGGATCTTGCGTGGAAACCAACGCACCAGCCTCAACCCCGGCACGGGCCAATCCACGCACATATGCCAATGGCTGGATGGTTCCGGCGCGCGGATCGAACAGGGCGCCACCAAAGGCCGCACTGCCGGTGCGTTGGGCTGTCAGTTCTGCAGACAGCAACTCAACCGGTGCGCCAGAAGCGCTGAGTTGCGCGTGACGGACCTGCAGATCCCGGAGACCCGCAGCCGAATGCGCACAGTGCAGAGTTCCGTTGCGCACAGGTTCACAGTCTATCCCATGCTGGTCGATCAGGCTGAACACCTCTGATGGAGCAGCAGCCAGAAGGTCAACCAGCCGATCCCCAACCATGTCACCCAGATGCGCGCGAATCTCAACGGGCGGCAACCAAAGCCCCGCATTCGCGAGCCCGACATTGCGGCCCGATCCGCCGTGACCGATGTCATGCGCCTCAAGCAGACAGACCGAAGCACCAGCCTTGGCCGCGGTCAGTGCCGCAGAACAGCCGGTATAACCACCACCGATCACCGCCAGATCAACAGTGATATCACCGGTCGAAACACTGGGTTCGACATGTTCACGGCATGTATTCAGCCAAAGGGACTGGTTGTGGTTGCTCACGTCGCGCTCCTTGAAATTGCGCGGATCATCAGGGCAGTGTCAGCCGGTTGCAAGCGCTCTTTGATCCTCGCGCCCCATAGCGATCAGGAAGGGTTGCGCATCCTGTTTCGCTTGAAAATCAGCCTTGTTACCCATGCCACGCCAGTTCGCCAGAACAAGGGATTGCGTCACTGCGCCACCTAAGGTCGCGCCGGGGCCGGTAACAATGAACATATCGGGCGCGAACTCATGCGCGGCGGTCTGGATCGCACGGGTAAAGTCATAGGGTTCGGTCACTTGGTGGCCCAGGGTATAATCCCAAAGCGCATGCGTATCCGTCGCACCCGGCCACCAAACCTTTCCGCGACCGTCGATCAGGGGGCGTTCAGGCTGTCGGAACAAATCCGCGCCCAATAGCGTTCGCCCTTCGGTAGCGACCGGTGCCTGCAAGGATGTGTGAAACGCGGCATGGTTTGGCAAGCGCATCGGGAAACGGTCCTGCACGGTGGGTTGTGACGCCTCGAAAGCCTTCAGCCCCATCTCATTGCCTGCCAGAACCAGCATTCCGCCCAGATCAATGGACAAAGCAAGGTCATAACCGTCCATCGCATTGATGCGTTTCACATCCGCCAGCAGCTCTGCCTTGCGAACAGCGTCGTTCGCCCAATCGTCGTCGGCAAAGGGGTAAACCAATTGACCGCCGATCAGGTGATCCTGCATCAGTGTTCCCATCGTGTTCACTACGCGGAACCCGTCGTCAGGCGACAACGCCCCGGAAGCGGCCAGCGCAATATACCACCCCATCGAGTTCCCGGTGACCGCGACCACCTCGATATCATCGGCCAGCGATTGCGCGTCTGCCAGCGAAGCTGCGTAGATGAGCGGTGAAGCAATATCGCCTTTTGAATACTTGGAAACTGTGAACCGCGCTGCGCCATCCAATGCGGTAACGGCCTCTTGCCCTGCTTCGGCACGTATCGCGTCGAAGCCCCGAAACATCGCAGTCTGCTGCGCGTGGTGGCGATGCAGATAGCCAAGCTCGGGCTTGTTGTATGTACCCCGACCAGGGCAGATGACGACGGCTGTGCGAGTCATGAGCGGCCACCCGTCAGTTTAAGCGCGGCGGTGATAATCCCGTCCTTCGATGGCAGCGGAGCGGCATAGGCGGGACCAGTTGCGATAAAACAATCTTCGGCCACGACGCGCGCGCTAGGGGTAGAGGGACTGTTTTCAGTGAAAAAGGTCATCAGCCCCTCAGACTGGCTGCCCGTCCGGCGGCACTCGTCGACGATCAAGACGTGTTTGCAACCCTTTGTGGCCTGACGCAGAGCCTCAATTGGGAGAGGTGCCAGCCAGCGCATGTCGATGATACGGGTTTTCACGCCTGCTGCCTCCAACTCGGGCAGAGCCTGTTTCGACAGGTAATGCCCGTTTCCATAAGTGACCATGGCCAGATCTTTACCCTCGCCATGCACGCCAACCTCACCCAGCGCGATACTCTGGTCAGGCGACGGGTACGCCGTCATCCAACCTGCGTCCTTTGCATCGTGCAGATCGCGCATCGGATAAAGGGCAATAGGTTCCAGAAAGACCACGACCCGCTGTTCTTCGCGCGCCAGCCGTACGCATTCGCGCAGCATCTTAGCCGCATCTGCGCCTGTCGACGGGCATGCAATGATCACGCCGGGAATGTCGCGCAGGACAGCCAGCGAGTTGTCATTGTGGAAATGGCCGCCGAACCCTTTCTGATAGCCAAGCCCCGCAATGCGCAGAACCATCGGGTTGGTGAACTGCCCGTTCGAAAAGAATGGCAGGGTCGCGGCTTCGCCCCTGATCTGGTCCTCGGCATTGTGCAGATAAGCGAGGAACTGGATTTCGGGGATCGGAATGAACCCGTTATGCCCCATGCCAATGGCCAATCCCAGAATGGACTGCTCATCCAACAGCGTGTCGATCACCCGGTCCGGGCCAAAGCGTTGCTGCAGTTTCTGGGTCACGCCATAGACGCCGCCCTTGCGGCCGACATCTTCGCCCATGCAGACGACCTCGCCGTGTTCCAGCATCAGATCGGTCAGCGCCCAGTTGATCAGGCGGCTCATAGGTTGCGGATCATCCATTGCCCGCGTGTCGCCGCCAAAGGCCTTGGCGCGCGCTTCGGCGCTGGGACCGTTCGTGGGCTTACAAGCCCGTTTTGGCGGGATCAGGCTGGCCATAACCTCAGAGGCGGAGGTCAGGTGCGGGCGGGTTGCGGCCTCTGCCGCGATGCGGTCCGTGCGGGCGCAGGTATCTTCGTAGATTTTTAACGCCTGTTCCGGCGCCAACGCCCCGGCCTGTTCCAGCAAGCGCACCGAGTGCAGCAGGGGATCGTTGGCCTCATCCGCCTCAACCTCGGACTTCGGCAGGTACGTGGTCGGCACATCTGCGCCCGCATGGCCGTAAAGACGCACGGTTTTCAGATGCAGGAAGGCCGGTTTACGGCGGGTACGGACATACTCGGCGGCGTCTTGCGCCACCGCGAAGGTCTCATAGATATCCAGACCGTTGGCCTGAAAGTACTTGATTCCGGGGCGGTGTTCCATCGACGCCTGTATCCAGCCTTTTGGCGTTTTGACCGAGATTCCAATCCCGTTATCCTCACACACAAACAACAGCGGCAAAGGCGTCGACTGCACACTGGTCCAGCCTGCGGTGTTGATCGCGCCCTGCGCTGTAGAATGATTGGCCGAGGCATCCCCGAAGGAACACATCGCAATCCCGTCCAAGGGCAGTTCACGGTGTTCAGGATCGTGTCTCCGCGCGGCACCTAGCGAATACGCAGCGCCCACCGCCTTGGGCAAGTGGCTAGCGATAGTCGAGGTCTGCGGTGGGATCGTCAACGCTTTGGACCCCAGTACCTTATGCCGCCCGCCCGAGGTCGGATCCTCTTTCGAACAGGCAAAACTCAGCAGCATGTCCCACGCGATCTGCTGGCCCGGCACCTGCTCAGCCCGCGCGATCTGGAACGCCGCGTCCCGGTAGTGAAGAAAGGCGATATCGGTCGGGCGCAAGGCATGCGCCACGGCGGCCATCCCTTCGTGGCCGGATGATCCGATGGTGTAAAATCCCTGCCCCGCCTTCTGCATGGCCCGGCTGGTTCTGTCCAACGCTCGGCTAAGGACCTGTGACCGGAACAGCGACACCGCATCGGTATTGCTCAGACCCTGCCGCGGCTTTGCTCCGTCGGGAAAGTCGCGATTGGCGACCCGGGTCAGGAAATTCTCGTGAACGATCTGGGCGCGGTCCATTGGGTGTCTTCCGGTCTTACTTGGTTACAATTTGGCGGTAGCATCCGCGATACGGCGCATACCTTCTTGCAGGCTTTCAGTGGCATAGGCAAAAGAAAGCCGCAAATGCCCCGGCATCCCAAACGCACGCCCCGGCACCAGCGCCACACCCGCCTCATCCAGCAGAAAGCGACAGAATTCATGGTCTGTGTCCATTTTCGCATGGATTTTGGGAAAGACGTAAAACGCTCCGTCCGGTACGGCACATTCCAGACCAGCGGCGTTTAGCCCTTCGACAACCAGATCGCGGCGCGCTCGCATTGCCCGACGGCGTTCTGCCAGCAAACCTTGCGGCGCGGTGATGGCCTCCAATGCTGCAGCCTGGGCAATCGAACACGCCCCCGACGTGATTTGCCCCTGCACAGCCACCATCGCCTTGATCAACTCAGCAGGGCCGATACCCCACCCGATACGCCAGCCGGTCATGGAATAGGCCTTGGACACGCCGTTTACAATCAACGTTCGATCCGCCAACTCGGGAACAGCCTGCGCAAAGGGCGTGAAAGGCACAAAAGATAGGTGTTGATAAATCTCGTCAGAAATCACCCAGACCTGAGGATAGTTTTGCAATACCGCGCCCAGTGCCTGCAATTCCGCCTTGGAATAGACCGCGCCAGTTGGATTGGACGGGGAATTCAGCAGCAGCCAACGCGTGCGCGGGGTGATCGCGGCCTCCAACTGATCCGGCGTCAGTTTGAATTTCTGCGTCGCCGGACAGCTGACGACTACGGGGACACCGCCAGCCATACTGACCATATCCGCATAGCTCGTCCAGAACGGCGCGGCCATAATCACTTCATCACCGGGGTTCAGAGTTGCCATCATTGCGCAGGACAAAACCTGCTTGGCACCCGTCGAAACGACTACGTTTTCTGGGCGCGCGCCAGCCTCAGTAGCGATCGCTGATCGCAAAGTGGGCGTTCCTGCCGTTGCGGGGTATCGCGTCTGCCCGTCAATAGCTGCGCGGTTGGCTGCCTCAACGACATGCGACGGCGTTGGGAAATCAGGCTCACCAGTGCTGAGCGCGATTACGTCGACACCCTGCGCCCGAAGGCGCGCGGCCTGTTCGGAAATGCGAACGATCTCTGACAGCTCAATACCGTCCAGCCGGTCGGCGGGCTGAAACTCTTGAATTCTGGTCGTTATGGTCATTGGTTCACATCCACATTGGAATCCACGCCTCTGTATCGGGCTGGTGAACGGCAATTGCCAGTGATATTCCGTGTGAAAGGTATGAGGATTTATCATATGATAGCACCACGTCGGTTTCTCCCCTCGATCCCCTCTCTTTTGGCATTGGAGGCGGTTGATCGCCTCGGCAGTGCCTCGGCTGCAGCCGAGGAGCTGTCATTGACCCAAAGCGCTATCAGCCGACAGCTGAAGTCCATGGAGGAACAACTGGGCGTCGCGCTCATTCAGCGAAACCAGATGCGATTGCACCTGACCCCCGCCGCGAAAGACTATGTTCAGGTGGCGCGAACAGCGCTAAACCAAATTGCGCAAGCGTCACTGAAACTGAAGGCCAACCCAACCGGCGGGTCGCTAAATCTGTCCATCCTGCCCGCCTTTGGAATGCACTGGCTGGCGCCGCGCCTGCAGGATTTTGCCCGTCGCCACCCCGAAGTGACCGTGAACCTGAGCACATGCCTCAAGCCGTTTGATTTCGAGACCGAACATTTTGATGCCGCCATCCACTTCGGCCAAAAGAACTGGCCGGGCGTCAACTACCTGCCGATTATGCGTGAAGATGTGGTTCCGGTCTGCGCGCCGGGCCTGTTGCCCGATCAGGAGCAGGACTTGAGCTGGCTGATGACAGCCCCTTTGCTGCATCTTGAGACCCGACCGGACGCTTGGGAGCGATGGTTTGCGGCACAAGGGCGTGACACATCGGGGATGCGGGGAATGCTGTTCGATCAGTTCTCGACCATGGTGCAGGCCACGATCCACGGGTTGGGAGCGGCGCTATTGCCCAGCTATCTGATCGAAGACGAGCTGAAAACCGAAAGGTTGGTTCCAGCATGGAACGGACCCCACATCAGCCTTGGGCAATTCTTTTTGGTCTGGCCACAGTCACGACCGGAATCCGAACCGCTACGGTCGTTTCGAATGTGGCTGCAAGGTCAGGTTGGCCCATTCTGATCCAAAACTGCACAGCCGAACACTGCGCAGCCTCCGACTTTGCGTCCTGCGGATGGCAGAGGGGCCGGACAGGTGCGGGCTGCGCTCGCACCTGTCCGGCCCAACGGGAGGAGACGTTTTTCCAAAAAAACGTTGACGAAAGGCGGGAGCCCTTTGGGTGCGTTACTTGTCCAACGAACGGGCGATCAGTTCTTTCATGATCTCATTGGTGCCGCCATAAATCATCTGCACCCGCGCATCCGCATAAAGCCGGGCGATCGGGTATTCCATCATGAACCCGTAACCACCGAACAACTGAAGGCATTCGTGCATGATCTCGTTCTGCACTTCTGAACCCCAGTATTTCACCATAGAAGCCGTCGCCGCATCTAATGTACCAGCCTCGAGTTGTGCGATGCAGTCATTGACGAAACTGCGCAGAACTTCGGCTTTGGTTTTGCACTCAGCCAGTTTGAAACGCGTGTTCTGAAAGTCCATAACGCGTTGGCCAAAGGCCTTGCGTTCCTGCGTATAGCGTACAGTTTCGGCAATCGCGAAGTCGATCGCGCCCAGCGCCATGATACCGATGGTCAAACGTTCCCACGGCAGTTGCTTCATCATCTGATAGAAGCCTTGACCTTCCTCAGGTCCGATCAGGTTCGTCATCGGAACCTTGACGTCTTCAAAGAACAGCTCGGCCGTATCGTTGGCCTTCATCCCCAGTTTTTTGAGGTTACGGCCCCGGCGAAATCCTTCTGCGCCTTCGGTTTCTACTGCGATCAGCGATACGCCCTTGGACCCTTGCGATTTATCCGTCTTTGCGGCCACCAGGATCAAATCGGCGGACTGGCCGTTGGTGATAAAGATCTTGGATCCGTTCAGGCGATAGGAATTTCCGTCCTTGTCTGCCGTAGTGCGAACGGACTGAACGTCCGAACCTGTTCCCGGCTCAGTCATAGCCAAAGCGCCAACCATTTCACCGGATGCCAAACGGGGCAGCCATTTGTGCTTTTGATCCTCGCTGCCATAGGCGTTCAGGTAATGGACAACAATCGACTGAATTCCAAAACCCCAACCCGAGTCACCGCGTGCGGCTTGCCCGTACATCGTGACCGCGTCGAACCCAATCCCGCCGCCAACGCCACCATATTCCTCAGCAATAGCGCCGGCCATCAGCCCCATGTCCCCGGCCTTGTTCCAGAATTCGCGATCGACCATGCCGTTTTGGTTCCAGCGTTCGATATTGGGCACAAGTTCGTCGTCCATGAACCGGTTTGCCATTTCGGCAAACATCTGATGTTCGTCAGTGACCCAGTTGGCGGTTGGCTTGAATAGCGACATGTAGGCTTCTCCCAAATCGAATTTCGATAAGGGTAGCGTTGGGCATCGCGCAAACCAACCCATCCACCGGATTGCTACGCAACGTCTTTTTCGCACAAGACCTTACGTTCACAGGTTTAAACCTAGTCAAGCCAGGGCATTATCCAGCAGAACCTGTGCCGCTGCCTTTGCATCTCGCGCAGGATCGCAGCTTTTTACCAGGACGGCCGTTACGATTGCGCCCTCTTGCAAGAGCAGCAGCTGGCATCCCAATGCCTCGGGATCACGTGCGCCTGCCTGGCGGGCCAAATTGGTGAGAAATTCGAGCATCAGATGCTTGTGTTCGGCTGCCTGCACATGGATCGGGTGATCTTGTTCCTGATACTCTGCGCCCGCTTTGATGAACATGCATCCGCGAAAGCTGTCCTCCAGGAACCATTCGCCCAGCACATCGAAACTGGCGATCAGCCGTTCGGCCGGTGTATCGGCTAGCTCATCTACCCGTTGCAGGAACCATTTGCGAAAGTTCTCATCCCGCAACTGTAAAGCCGCCAGGATCAGCTCTTCCTTGGTACGGAAATGTTTGTACATCGACGTTTTCGACACGCCCGTCTCGACCACTAACTTGTCCATGCCGGTGACGTGAAATCCGTCACGATAGAAGACCTGCAATGCCTTGCGGACCAGCTCGTCACGTTTGTTCGGGCGCATCTGCCAGCTCCTGTATGTACTGATCGGTACATAGTACACCGCAGCGATGGCTGCAACAGACACAGCCTAACCTGCTGTTTTCACTTGCTCCCCTTAGGAGACGAAAATGTGGGTTCAAAAAATACCAACTCAACACTTGAAAAAGGTTACCGATCTGTACACATTCAAGGCACAGTGTACCGATCAGTAAACTCAGGAGCGAACATATGAGACCCCGCACCAGACCTCTCTCGCACCAGTACATCCCCCTTCTTTTGACTATCGCCTTGATGGCGGCTTCTCTGACTTGAAAGACCCGCGCATGAACCGTCCTCCTCTGCCCCCGTTCACCCTGGAAACCGCAACGCAAAAAGTGCGATTGGCGGAAAACGCCTGGAACAGCCGTGATGCGGATGTCGTGACCCCGGCCTATACCGAAGACAGCCAGTGGAGAAATCGGGCAGAATTCCTAAGCGGCCATGCAGACATCCATGCCTTTCTGACACGCAAGTGGCACAAGGAACTGGACTATCGGTTGATCAAAGAGCTGTGGGCCTTTTCCGGTGACCGCATTGCGGTTCGTTACGCTTATGAATGGCGTGACGACAGCGGTCAGTGGTTTCGGTCATATGGCAACGAAAACTGGCAATTTGCCGAAGATGGTCGAATGGCCGAACGCAACGCGTCGCTGAACGACCTGCCGATTGCGGAAACCGAACGTCTGTTTTTCTGGCCGCAAGGCCCCCGTCCCGACGATCACCCCGGCCTGTCCGATCTGGGACTTTGAAAGGACATCTCATGCCTCGCGCCTTTTCCGAACTGACCTTCACCCCTGCCGTCCGAGCCCATCAGGAACGGATGGGGTCTGCCAAGACCTATGCCAAATTCATCAAAAGTGGCCCGCAACAAGGCCACGAAATCGGCGAGCCTGAAAAGGCCTTTATCGAAGCGCGGGACGGGTTCTATCAGTCCACCGTGTCCGAAACGGGTTGGCCATATGTGCAATACCGTGGCGGACCGACCGGGTTTCTCAAAGTTCTGGGACCGCAGACAATCGGTTATGCCGACTTTTCGGGCAACAAGCAGTATATCTCGCGCGGTAACCTGGACGGTAATGACCGGGTTGCAATGATCCTGATGGATTACGCTAATAGGCGACGCCTGAAAATCCTTGGCCGGGTCGCGTTCACCGAGGGCGAAGATGCCACGACCAGCCTATACCCTGACGGTGCCGATGCCCCGGCTGAACGCGCCGTGATCATCCGGGTCGAAGCGCTGGACTGGAACTGCCCGCGCCACATCACGCCCCGCTTTACCGAGGCCGAGCTTCGCCCACATCTGAACTCGCTAGGGCAGCAATTGGCGCAACTTCAGGCCGAAAATGACAGGTTGAAGCAAGAGCTGGCAAAACAGTCCTGACCCAACAGCGCCGAACGAACCTCTCGAACCAGGACTTTGCCCATGTCGCGATCTTCATTGAATATGGCCGGTTTCATTCTTGTAGGCATCGCGCTGACCACGGCCGCAGTGTCGCTTGCGTTCTTTGTCTCCCCCGAGGCTGTCAGATCGCCGCCGCCGGATACCTACAACTCTCTCTTGCTAGAAATGTTTGCGAACAGGTGACGCCGACGCGCGGGTTGCAAAAAAGAAAATCCGCGATACCTCTTGACCTTCCCGTGACTGGAACCCCCATTTGGAGGGCAGATAACACATCGGGACGAGTCGCATGGCTACGCCGCAAACAACACAACTCAAAATCTCGGGCATGTCCTGCGCGTCCTGCGTGGGGAGTGTAGAAGCCGCATTGCAATCGGTGCCAGAAGTGACCGACGCCTCGGTCAACTTTGCGACCGAAACGGCGCAGGTCACACATACCGGGCCGATCAACGCACTGACTGACGCCCTGAGCAATGCCGGGTACCCGGCGGCCAGCAAGCAGACGACCCTGAAAATTGGCGGGATGACCTGCGCCTCGTGCGTGGCAAAGATCGAGAACGCGCTGACCGCTGATCCTGCGGTCGTCGACGCACAAGTCAATCTTGCGACCGAAACCGCTGTGGTCACGTTTATCGACGGGGCCACCGACCCGCAAAAGCTGGCCAGTTTGTCTGAGGCAGCGGGATACCCTGCGCGCGTGGCAGACAGCATGACGGCTGACCAAACAGACCACATGAAATCCGACGAAGCGCATGCGCTGACCCGCACGACGATCTTCGCAGCGGTATTGGCACTGCCTGTATTCATTCTGGAAATGGGCGGGCATATGATCCCGGCCTTCCACCATTGGGTCCAGGCCACGATCGGCACGCAAACCAGCCACCTCATCCAGTTCGCACTGACCTCGGCCATACTGATTGGCCCCGGGCGCGTGTTCTACGCCAAGGGTATTCCGTCACTGATGCGCGGATCGCCCGATATGAACGCGCTGGTCGCCTTAGGAACGGGGGCCGCCTATTTGTTTTCCGTCACCGCAACCTTCGCCCCGCAGATCCTGCCGCAGGGTAGCGCCAATGTGTATTTCGAGGCCGCCTCTGTCATCGTGGTTCTCATACTGCTGGGCCGGGTCATGGAAGCACGGGCCAAAGGTCGGACCGGGTCCGCGATCCGCAAGCTGGTCGGGTTGCAGCCCAAAACGGCACGGGTCGAACAAGACGGAAATTTCATTGATCGCCCCATCGCCGACATAACAGTAGGCGATACCCTGCAGATCCGCCCGGGCGAACGGGTTCCTGTGGATGCCGAGGTTCTGGACGGCACCTCTTATGTGGATGAAAGCATGATCACCGGCGAACCGATACCGGTCGGCAAGTCGCCATCAGATCAGGTCGTTGGTGGTACGGTGAATGGCACCGGAGCGCTGCGGGTACGCGCAACGCGCGTTGGTGCCGATACGGTGTTGGCCCAGGTGATCCACATGGTCGAACAGGCGCAGGGGGCGAAGCTGCCGATCCAAGGGCTGGTCGACCGGATTACTGCGCGATTTGTGCCCGTTGTAATGGCTGTTGCGCTGCTGACGATCGCCATTTGGATGTTCGTCGGCCCGGAACCGGCATTGCCATTGGCGCTGGTCGCCGGTGTCTCAGTTCTGATTATCGCCTGCCCCTGCGCCATGGGCCTTGCGACACCAACCTCGATCATGGTCGGCACCGGCCGCGCGGCAGAATTGGGTGTGCTGTTCCGCAAAGGCGATGCGTTGCAGCAGTTGCAGCAAGCCAAGGTGGTCGCGCTGGACAAGACCGGGACACTGACGCTGGGCCGGCCGGAACTGGAGAGTGTTACGACTGCAAACGGCTTTGACCGCGACAGTGTTCTGCGTTTGGCCGCCGCCGTCGAGGCAAGGTCAGAGCATCCCGTTGCCACTGCCATCACTCGTGCCGGACCATCTGAATTGCCCAAGGTATCAGAATTTGAGTCTCTCACAGGGCTGGGAGTTCGGGCTGTGGTCGAGGGGCATAAGTTGCTGATCGGTTCGGCCAGATTGATGGAGCAGAACGACATAACCGTCACGGACCTGATGGCCGAGGCCAACCAGCGCGCCGAAGAGGGCGCAACCCCTTTGTTTATAGCGATCGACGGTCAGGCCGCTGCAATGCTTGCGGTCGCGGACCCGATCAAGCCCGGCACTGTGCAGGCGCTTGGGCGGTTGCACGAAATGGGGCTAACTTTGACGATGGTGACAGGCGACAACGCCCGGACGGCGCAGGCTCTGGCGGACAAGCTGGGCATTGATCATGTCACGGCCGAGGTACTGCCCGATGGTAAGCTTGCCGCGATCAACGCGCTGCGCGACACGTTCGGCGCACTGGCCTTTGTCGGGGATGGCATCAACGATGCCCCGGCACTGGCTTCGGCGGATATCGGCATCGCCATCGGAACCGGCACAGACGTAGCGATTGAAACTGCGGATGTCGTGCTGATGTCGGGCGATCTGCGCGGCGTCGCAAACGCGGTCGAGATCAGCCGCAGAACCATGCGCAACATCAAGCAGAACCTGGGTTGGGCGTTCGGCTATAACATCTTGCTTATTCCGGTTGCCGCTGGGGTTCTTTACCCCTTTGGCGGCCATCTGCTGTCCCCAGCGCTCGCCGCTGGGGCCATGGCATTGTCCAGTGTTTTCGTGGTCTCGAATGCGCTGCGTTTGCGACGCGTCCGGGCCAGCTTGCCTGACACCCCGCTAGGCCATTCAGCGCAAACGGTGACCTCATGAATATCGGCGATGTTTCAAACCAGACCGGCCTACCCGCCAAGACAATCCGATACTACGAAGATATCGGCTTGGTGAAACCGCTACGCGATAACAACGGATACCGCAGATTTCGCAGTCAGGATGTACACAAACTGAATTTTCTGGGCCGCGCCCGTGCCTTGGGATTCACGATCGAGGATTGCCGGACGCTGATGGCATTGTACGAGGACGAAACCCGTGCCAGCGCCGATGTCAAAAAGGTGGCCCGCGCGCATATGGCCCAGATCGAAGCCAAGATCGCTGACTTGAACGCCATGCGGGATACTCTGAGCCATCTGATCGACGCTTGCGCCGGGGACGACAGGCCAGATTGCCCGATCCTACAGGATTTGGGCGGCAAAGCGTGACGCGGGGTTGCCCTTTGGACGCAGCTTTGCTTTGTCTCTGCTAAACAATCCGGCCCGGTGAAAGAAACGGGTACCGGACAGCAGAGAGGATCTCCAAATGGCAAAAGTCGCGTTTCTGGGTCTGGGCGTCATGGGATACCCCATGGCCGGTCACTTGCAGGCCGCAGGTCATGAGGTGACCGTTTACAACCGCACCGCCAATAAGGCCGAAGCTTGGGTCGCCCAACATGGTGGCGCCATGGCGACGACGCCCCGAGAGGCCGCGCAGGGTGCAGATTTCGTCATGGCTTGTGTCGGTAACGACGACGACCTACGGATGGTTTGCACAGGTGAAAACGGCGCATTCAGCGGCATGTCCAATGGGGCGACCTTTGTTGATCACACCACTGTTTCGGCCATGGTGACACGCGAGTTGTACGAAGCTGGGCAAACAAAAGGCATCGCTTTTGTGGACGCTCCGATCTCGGGCGGTCAGGCAGGGGCAGAAAATGCGGTTCTGTCGATTATGTGCGGTGGGGATCAGGCGGCGTATGACGCGGCTGAACCGATTATGCAGGTCTATTCCAAGATATGCCGTCGTATCGGCGACAGCGGTGCAGGTCAGATGACCAAGATGTGCAACCAGATCGCTATTGCCGGTCTGGTGCAGGGCCTCAGCGAAGCGCTGCACTTTGCCGAGAAGGCGGGCCTTGATGGCCGCGCAGTCGTTGAAGTTATCAGTCAGGGCGCGGCAGGCAGTTGGCAGATGGCAAACCGATATGAGACGATGCTGGACGATCATTTCGAACATGGGTTTGCGGTGGACTGGATGCGCAAGGATCTTGGCATCTGTCTGGAAACGGCCAATGAAACGGGGGCTTCACTGCCTGTGACCGCTCTGGTCGATCAGTTTTACAAAGACGTTCAGAAACTGGGCGGCGGACGCTGGGACACATCCTCGCTGATCAAACGCCTGCGCGCGCTGGATTAAAGGACCGTCGCACTGATGACCGAGTTGACCGAATTCTGGGCCCGCGCCCTGCGCACCCATTGGGGGCTTGAGACCAAACTGAACCGGCTGGACGGCGAATATGACCTCAACTTTCTGGTCAAGGCCACCAATGGTCAGGACTACGTGCTGAAAGTCATGCGTGCGGATTGCGAGGCAGAGTTCATTGACCTGCAGATCAAGGCGCTGAAACACATCGCCGCCGAGGCGCCGGGACTGCCCTTTCCCAGTGTTTTTCCGGATATCAACGGTGCGCTGCTGCCGGAAATCTCTGATCAAGATGGGCAGCCCCGACTGGTTTGGTTGCTCGAATGCCTGCCCGGCCAATGCTATGCCAAGGCTGCGCCGAAATCCGAAGAACTGATCCTGAAACTGGGCCGCATTCTGGGGGCAACCGACCGGGCAATGGAACGGTTTACCCATGACGGGCTGCACCGCACGGAATTCAAATGGGATCTGACACAAGCGGGCTGGATTTCGGACAAGCTGGATGCCATTGCCGATCCTGCACGGCGGGCGATGTTGTCAGAGATTTGCGTTGAATTCGATGCCATCTCGGGCCCTCTGGCTGGATTGTCAAAACAAGCCATCCACAATGATGCCAACGACTACAACATATTGGTCGACGGTGAACTGGGTCAGCGGCAAACCGTCTCTGGCTTGATCGATCTTGGTGATATGTGCGCCGCACCGCGTATCTGCGATCTGGCAATTGCCGGGGCGTATATCGTTCTGGACCACCCAAAACCCGAGCGGGCATTGACGGCGTTGGTGCGTGGTTATCACGCCGCCAATCGCCTGCGTGCTGACGAGGTCGATCTGATCTGGCCGCTGCTGCGGATGCGGCTGGCCGTGTCCGTGGTGAACTCGACCTTGATGGCCGCGGACAATCCGGACGATCCTTATGTAACTATCAGTCAGGCCCCTGCGTGGCGCTTCCTAGAGAACGATACGATGAACGGCGGCTTGATGTCCGCCCGGCTGCGCGCGGCCTGCGGGTTGCCGGTGACCGACGGGGCCGAACGCATCCACGCCTATCTGTCCGAGCATCGCGGACAATTCGCGCAGATGTTCGAGCAGGACCTGAGCGATATTCCGATGGGATCTCTGTCGGTTGAAATCTCGACCTGGCCCCAGAACCCGTTCCACATGCCGCTAGACGAAGCCGCGCGCGTGGGCGAAGAGTTCGGAGAAGGCCTTTGGCTGGGTTACTACAACGAACCGCGCCTGATCTATGCCGAGCCGGCGTTCCGCAAAGGACCGTGGAAGGCCTCTGACAGGCGAACGGTGCATTTGGCCGTAGACGTATTCGCCCCTGACGGAACTGTTTTGCATGCACCTATGAGTGGCCGGGTCGAGGCAGTCGAAAACCGCGATACGCATCTGGATTATGGCGGCGTAGTGATCCTGCACCATGAAACACCCGAGGGTGATCCGTTCTATACGCTCTACGGTCATCTCGACCCCGAGGTCTGTGGCCGGCTGAAACCAGGCGATCCGGTCGCGCAGGGTGCGGCCTTTGCACGGCTGGGGGACGCCACGCAGAATGGCGGCTGGGCCCCGCATGTGCATTTCCAACTGGCTCTGACCACTGACGGGATGGAGAACGACTGGCCCGGTGTCGGCGACCCGGACGAGATGGAGTTGTGGCACGCCGTTTGTCCCAACCCGGCAGCGCTATTGAACCTGCCGGACGAAAAAGTGTTCTATCGCCCAACCGACAAGCAGGCGATCCTGCAAGGTCGGCATGACCATTTCGGTGGCAACCTATCCCTGACCTACGATGATCCGGTCATGCTGGTGCGCGGGTGGAAGCATCATCTGTTCGACGAATGGGGCCGTCCTTATCTGGACGCCTATAACAACGTCCCCCATGTGGGCCACGCGCATCCGCGCATTCAATCGGTGGCGGCGGATCAGTTGAAGCGGATGAATTCGAACACTCGCTACCTGCACCCGGCGCAAACAGCCTTTGCTGACAAAATCCTGTCCAAGCTACCGGATCATTTCGAGGTGTGCTTTTTCGTCAACTCGGGCACCGAGGCCAACGAGCTAGCCTTGCGTCTGGCGCGCGCGCATACCGGGGCCAAAGGCATCGTAACGCCTGACCACGGGTACCACGGCAATACGAATGCGGCGGTGGCGATCTCTGCCTACAAGTTCAACAAACCGGGCGGGATTGGTCAGGCCGATTGGGTCGAACTGGTCGAGGTTGCAGACGACTTCCGGGGCTCATTCAAGCGCGATGATCCTGACCGGGTACAGAAATTCGCCGATCTTGTGGATCCGGCTATTGCCGCGCTACAGGATAAAGGCCAAGGGTTGGCCGGCTTCATCGCCGAGACCTTCCCTTCGGTTGGCGGCCAGATCATCCCACCCAAAGGGTATCTGCCAGCCGTCTACGAAAAAATCCGCGCGGCCGGCGGGGTTTGTATCGCTGATGAGGTACAGACGGGTCTCGGTCGCCTTGGTGACTACTATTTCGGCTTTGAACACCAGGGTGCGTTGCCGGATATCGTTGTCATGGGCAAACCCATCGGAAACGGGCATCCGTTGGGCGTACTGGTCACGACCAAAGCCATCGCCGACAGTTTCAACAACGGGATCGAGTTCTTTTCGACTTTTGGCGGTTCAACCTTGTCCTGCCGGATCGGCAAAGAGGTGCTGGACATCGTCGATGACGAAGGCCTTCAGGACAACGCACGTGTCATGGGTGGGCAGCTGATGGATGGGCTCCGACAGATCGAGGCTGATTTCACCTGTGTCGGTGACGTGCGCGGCATGGGCTTGTTTCTTGGTGTGGAGCTGATCAATCCAGACGGATCCGAGGGCACCGAAATCTGCAGTTACGTCAAGAACCGGATGCGCGATCACCGTATCCTGATCGGCAGCGAAGGACCCAAGGACAACATCCTGAAAGTCCGCCCTCCTTTAACCATCGAGGCGGAAGACGTCGACATGATCCTTTGGACCCTGCGCGAGGTTTTGTCCGAAGTCGGTGACTTTGCCCCTGCCCCGACTTGCGATCATGATCATCATCACGCGGGCTGCGGGTGCTGCTGAAACAACAAAACCCCGGCTCGCCAGAGTCGGGGTTTTGAAGCCGCCTGCCGCTTAATGCAGCACGGCCGAGGGGGTTTTGTGCCCGGTTGTCGGCAAGGGTACTGACGCAGTCATCCGGCGCAGCACCATACCCATCTCTTCGGACAGTGACGCCAGTGCCGGGGCAAAGTCTGGTCGAACGATCAGCGTTGCCATCATCATCGCGTCTTCACGCGCCCCTTCCGAGGCGGCAGCAATCATCTGGGCGAAACAGTTTTCATCTGCACCAAGGCAGGAACAGCCAAGACCATGCCGCACCAACGGACGACGGCCGTGATGGGCACACAGCCCGCACAAACGATCCAGCGTCATCATTGCAGCCCGCCCCTGATCCAGACCAAGAGCGATCTCGAAATCGCTTGCAGCATCCGAACGGGCCTCGGGACTTTCGCTCCACAATCGCAGATACATCACAGCACCGGCTTCGATTGGGCTGAGGTCGGACAGACGCCCAACCGCAGCGCCACCGCGCGAGGAATTTGTGCTCATTTTGTCAGGATCAACTTGCCGGCGCGCGTGATACGCAAGGTATATAGTTGATCGCCCAGTTCGATATGGGCCAGGTTACCACCCTTGGTCAGATCTTCGGCCTTATGTGCCGGAAGCATGGACACCGCATAGGACTGGCTGGGATTCGGGGTCTGCACATTCATCAGGACAACTCCAGTAGGTTCTCGGGCGAAGGGCCTTAATTTGTTCGCGCTTTCAACAATATGGCTGACCCGAACTGGGTTGGCTGAGGGGG
This sequence comes from Ruegeria sp. CDSC002, assembly GCF_059610905.1. NCBI lineage: Bacteria > Pseudomonadati > Pseudomonadota > Alphaproteobacteria > Rhodobacterales > Roseobacteraceae > Ruegeria > Ruegeria sp. CDSC002. The sequence continues at coordinate 3,458 of NZ_JBXWOM010000009.1, read as the reverse complement.
TCTTTCCGTTAATCTGATTAATTTAGTCAGGTATGTCAACCCTATTCGATGGAAACCGCGGATGTGGGGTGATTGCGCAAGGATTTTATGCAGGTTAGGTCTGGCTCACGCGCATTAACCGACGGGGAAACCGATGACCGCAACAATCATGTTCGACCTGGACGGAACGCTGGTGGACAGTCTTCCGGACATTGCAGCGGCCGCCAACCGGACATTGCTAGATATCGGCATCGACCCGTTGTCGGAAAGCACGATCAAACAATTTGTGGGCAACGGCCTGCCAAAACTGGTCGAACGCATGATCCGCCATCACGACCTGCCGATCGAGCAGCATAGCGAATTGACCAAACTCACACTCGCCCATTACTCTGCCGCCTCCAGCGACAAAACGATCCCTTACCCAGGCGTCCCGCAAGCTCTGACGCAACTGCGCGAAATGGGCTGCGTTCTGGGCGTATGCACAAACAAACCTGAGGCACCCGCACGTCATATCCTGGACGCACTGGATCTGGCGCATCACTTCGAAACAGTGTTTGGCGGCGACACACTAACCGTTCGCAAACCAGACCCCGCGCACCTTGAGGCAAGCTTCAACGCGGTCCCGAACGCTGGACCCCGGCTCTATGTCGGAGACAGCGAAGTGGATGCCGAAACTGCGCGCCGTGCAAACGTGCCCTTTCTTTTGTTTTCGGAAGGCTACCGAAAAACTCCGGTGGAAGAGATCCCGCACAGGTTGAGCTACGATGACACGCATAAACTACCCGCACTCGTCCTGGAGGCATTGCAGGGATAGGGGAGAAGTTTGCTGGCAGGGGGATTTGGGAAGGCGGTTGAGGGGCCGGCCGAGGGGGTAAGTAGCCAGCCCCTCATCGGGGAAAAGTGGTATTGTCCGCAGTAACTCTTTGGATGATTTAACATTAACGAATCGCCCTGCCTTCAGGAATTGGGGGTTTCCCGTAGGTGAATGTAACTAATTGAAATTTCGATTATTTTTATGACAAAAAATACCCAAAATATAAAATTCGCGTTTTGACACATGGCTGACCCCAAGAATCATCCATCTGAGGGGCAAAAACTCTACTCCAAGCCAAAACTGCCACAAAAATTAGTCAGCCCTTCCACAGAAAGCGGTCTGAGCTCGCAGACCGATCAGGGTGACGCTGGATTGCGCCGGATTCAGCAATGGGTTTTCGAGGAACAAAAAAGACGGTGTGATCTGCCGGCCGCATCACCAGTTCCCAAATTGGCATTCGTGGATTGCCTCAATGGCAGATCGTCGAAACTGACCCAAAACCCGTACCCGATCAAACTATCCTTCCAACGAAACCATCACGGGATGTCAGTGCGTGGAAAGTGCAAGCGGTACTACGGATTCGTCAGGCCTTCACCGGAATCCAACGCGGCCTCAACGGATGAAGGTCCGGACAGCCCCTGAACCAAAGCGCCGCCTGCGTAAACAGAGGGCACAAGGGTGACAAAGCGACAGCCGTGTCATTCGGACGTCTTAACGCCCCCGGTCTTGCGATTGCCTGCGGCGCGAAGGCGATCGGCAACGCTTTGGGTCCATTCTAGGCGGTCACCACGGGTTTCCAATGTCTCGGCGTTATCGGCATCCAATTGAAAGGTTGCGCGCATGGGCATCAACCCATCCACAACCATCATACTTTGATCCGTCGGATCAATGGTCAGTGTTCCGGTCAACCGCACTGGCTCGTGAAAATAGCTGGGGGTCCAGTCCCCGTTCAAACGCACCCGGATCATCTGGTTTGGCGGCGGCGGAGGCATGTGGCTGCACATACCCCGTTCCGGCACCAGATAGACCACGGGCCGGCCATCCGCATCTGCCGGTGCCGGAATTGCAAACCCGGCCAATGTGACCGTCTGACCATCGAATTTCTGATTGCCCGCGGTCGCAGCCATTTTGCGTCGCTCGGTTACGACCTGCCGCTGATCCAACAACCAGTCGACATTAACTCCACTGTCTACCAGGGCGTCTTCAGTCTCGGTCAGAAGCTTCTGCCATTCGTGCCGTTCCACTGCGGTTCCAACATCCTGCTGCAGCCTGCTGCGCATTCGAACCACGAAAAGAACGTCGTCAAATTGTTCCGGACTGAGGTCCCGGTATGGGTCTTCATAGACTTGAACCGACGGTTCAGGCAGATCTGACCAATCAAGCGCAATGCCCGGAGCCGCAATTGCGGTAGGACTGGTCAGGGCCAGCGCAACCACAGTAGCAATCCCATACAAAGTTCTCATTTACAGATTCCGTCACATCGCCCAATTCGATGCATCCACTATAATTCACTCCAACGTGTTTTTGTAGATGACACCGTCTTTCATGATCTAGCGGATAGTTTTCCGCCCCGGAATTGCCGGAGAAATCCAGATGCGAGTTGAAGACCTTTTACCAGGGAAGGGAAACCGGAAAGTCTTCCTTCAAGAGTTTACCAATGGCTTAGCCATCAGGAGATATGCTTTCAAAGATGCTGCCGACTTACTGCTAGGACAAAAGCGTGCAATATCATCGATCTTGGGTAGGTACTTTAGTCCGTCTTCAAATTCATCTTCCTCATAGCACCCGAATGGTCGGAGCTTTGGCCTTCGCGTGAACAGCTTCTCGTTGCTTCCAACTTCGTAATTTTTTCATCCAAGTATTCACCTTAGACGATGCAGGCGATCTCGCGAGAACCGTACGAAATGCATACGAGCTCCCCAATTGACATGCCCTTGAACTTCTTACCTTGATAGAAGGGGCCTCATGGTATGAATTCTCGAAAGCTCTTACTGAAATCTAGCCCCCTATAACTGGCGGGAAATAGGACCTCGCAGCCACTGCGCTTGAAAATGTTGTTTTCTGACTCGGCTGTGGCAGCTTGCTCACGTGAGCTGACTTTAATCTCCTCAAAGGGCTGCTGAGATTTGGATTCTAGTGTTGAATGAGGACCCGAAACCTTTTTCTCGGACGTTTTTTTCCACCTGAAGGCGGTCTCATGTTTGAAACCACATGTCTTTGCAACTTCGCCAACAGATAAACGTCCCGACTTCATTTTTTGCCCCATTTAATCTTTGAACCTTCGGGTCCACAGACGACGGCCGTCTTTCCCAACGGGAATTGAGTAACAGTAGGCGTGGAAGACGTTTTTGACTTTCTGGTCATTTGCGAGCTCACCTAAAGCTTGAGAATTCATGATGCCTGTATCCTTTTGGAGACATCATAGACTTCTAGTTGTTGGCTGATGAGGTGCTCATTTAGGAGGTCAGATGCAACGCTTACAGAATGGAAGTATGCGATTGAGTTGGTTGGGGAACTTTTGGGATTGCTGGCGTTAGGGGCGTCCCAGAACGACGAAAGCCGCCCGTGGGCGGCTTGTTCGACAGTAATGGTTGCGGGAGTAGGATTTGAACCTACGACCTTCAGGTTATGAGCCTGACGAGCTACCGGGCTGCTCCATCCCGCG
>NZ_JBXWOM010000008.1:0-217589 GCF_059610905.1 Ruegeria sp. CDSC002 | reverse complement strand
CCTGAATAGGCTTCTTCTGCGCCTCGCGCGCAATTTCAATGTCCGATTTATAGCTCATTGGGCAAAACCCCCGGTTGGAAAAGTCTGACAACGTCTTGGCCGGATCGGTTGCGCACCAACCCAGATTCGTCCATTTTTCTTTAAGGTAAATAATTATTCCCGTGGGTCAATACGTGAGTTGTAGTGGTCAAACAGCCCGTTGCCAAACTCACCATCAATGCCCAGCCACCAACAACCCAATTCAGGCGTATCTTTTCCGACCTTCACTAAGACCCAGCAGCCAATCTTCGACTATCAACTGCTCTGGAAAAGCACTGTTGAAAGGCCTTTTCAGCAGGTAATATCCTGACTCCGTTCGCACCGATGCGCCCTGGACTGGCCTGACCAAAGCGCCGCTTTCAAGCAATGGGTCAACAAGATGGGCCCATCCCAACGCAATGCCCAATCCATCAACCGCTGCCTGTACTGACAATGGGTAAGTGTTGAACGCGACTGCCTGTTCCATTGATGATGTTGATACACCATTGCCGCTGAACCACGCACGCCACGTCATCCATTCTGCATGCGCGCTGGTGACCTCAATAAGGTCAAGTTCCGGTAACGCAGAAAGATCCGCGGCATTGGGATTACTTTTGAGGTACTCGGGGCTGCAAACCGGAAAAACGGTTTCTCCGAACAGAAGCTTTGCCTCGTACCCCGGCCAGTCGCCATCCCCCCGCAGAATTGTCAGGTCCATAGAATCTGACAGGCATTCTGCGTCACTGTCAGAAGACACTAAAGAGATACGTATTCGGCCATTGGATTTGTTGAACTTGCGAAGTTGCGGCATCAGCCAAAGAGACGCAACAGAATTGGTCGCCGAGATCGAAACCGTATTTGCCTGATGCTTGGCCAGCATGTCTCGGCTGACATCCCGCATCAGGTCCAGTGATTTTTCCACGGTCGCCAATAGGATGGCACCCTGTTGAGTAAGGGAAACAGAACGATGACCCCTTACGAATAAGGGCACGTCATAGTGCTGTTCCAGCAAGCGTACTTTGCGGCTGATTGCGGTCTCTGAGATGTTCAGCACCTTGCTGGCTTGCGCAAAACTCTGTGCCTTGGCAGCGGCTTCAAATGCCAACAAATAGTCTAGCGGCGGCAAGACTTTCCCGGTGACTGGCGCTTTTTTTGGCATTTGGGGGCCTTTTCCCGAGCTGGACGACGGCGCGATCAAAAACATTTGCCCGCATCTGGCAACATTCGATCAGGCAACTGTCTGTTAAGATAGCAAAAAGTCGGATTAGCCTCAAGAAATTATGGTCAAAGCCCCTCAAATTTCTGTTCTGCACATTAGACGATCTTAGGCAGAATGCATGAATTCGGGGCCGGAAGAGTCCTCAACTCAAAAATGAATGTCACTCAGGGAGCAAACATGAAACTTACAAACCTACTTTCTGCTGCAACCTTGGCAGCAGTAGCGGGAACTGGCGCGGCTGCCGAAGACAGCAGCGACCCGATCGTAATCCCCATTCACAACTGGTCCAGCCAGATCGTGATGTCGAACGTTGTAGGCCTGATCTTCGAAGAGATGGGCAACAACGTAGAATATGTCACCACCGACAGTCAGGCCGTCTATGAATCGGTACGTTTGGGCGATGTCGCGCTGGAGATGGAAGTCTGGGAAGGTGCCTTTGGTGCATCCTACCGCGCGGCACTGGAAAAAGGTGGTCTGCATGATGCGGGCGATCATGATGCGGTCACGCGCGAGGATTGGTGGTATCCGATGTGGACCAAGGAATCCTGCCCGGGCCTGCCTGACTGGCAGGCACTGAACGACTGTGCGCACCTGTTCGCCACAGCCGAAACCGGTGACAAGGGCCGTTATCTGGATGGGCCGGTCGACTGGTTGAAGCATGGTAAAGAACGCGCCGAAGCACTGGATCTGAACTTTACGGTGATCAATGCGGGTTCAGCCGCAGCCCTTTGGGCTGAGATTGGCGCGGCAGAGGCAGACAAAACGCCGGTTTTGGTCTTTAACTGGACGCCAAACTTCGCCGAAGCTGTTTGGCCAGGTGAGTTCGTTGAATTCCCGGCATGGGAAGATGGGTGCGACAAGGATCCAGCCAAGGGTCCCAACCCGGAAGCGCTGTATGATTGTGGCAACCCTGCCGAGGGTTACCTGAAAAAGGCGGCTTGGGATGGCATGAAAGACAAGTGGCCGGCCGCGTATTGCGCCCTGACCGAGATTTCTTTCACCAACCCGCAGATTGCTGAGATGGCGAAGCTGGTCGACACTGATGAGCTTGAGCCGGAAGAGGCAGCCGAAGAATGGCTGGACGCCAACCGCGCCGTCATTGATCCTTGGATCAGTGCCTGCAGTACATAATCCGGTTGCATCCACCGAAACTGGCGCGGCCTTGAACATCTCAGCGATGCAAGGCCGCGCTCAACACGAAAGAAAGGCAGCCATGTCCGCCTCAGCGCCTGTCATCTCAGCCAAAAACGTCTGGAAACTGTTTGGGCCCTCGCCAGAGAGCTATCTGAAATCTCTGGCCGCTGGCCGCAGTTTCGATGAGATCCGCGCGGATGGGTACATCGCCGGTGTCAAGGACGTCTCGATTGAGGTCGCTCGTGGCGAGATGCTGGTCATTATGGGCCTGTCAGGATCAGGCAAGTCCACGCTAGTGCGGTGTTTTTCACGCCTACACGATATTACAGGCGGAACGATTGAAGTTGACGGTCAGGACATCATGAGCCTGACTGAACGCGAGCTGATTGAGCTGCGCCGCAACAAGATGGGGATGGTGTTCCAATCCTTCGGTCTGTTGCCACATCGCACGGTATTGGACAACGTCGCCTTCCCGTTGGAAATGCGCGGGCAAGATCGCTACGACCGGCGCGAACGCGCACTGGAGGTCATCAAATTGGTGGGCCTTGAAGGTCGGGAAGAATATTTCCCGCGTGAACTCAGCGGCGGTCAACAGCAAAGGGTCGGTATCGCCCGATCACTGGCGATTGAGCCGGATATCTGGTTTCTGGATGAGCCCTTCTCGGCGCTGGATCCGTTGATCCGCCGTGAAATGCAGGATGAATTCCTCCGTCTGCAAGAAATGCTGGGCAAAACCATCGTCTTCATCACGCATGACTTCGATGAGGCGCTGCGTCTGGCCGATCGGATTGCCATCATGCGCAACGGCGCGGTCGAACAGTGTGACACCCCCGATCAGATCGTGATGAACCCTGCCACCGAGTATGTGGCCAAATTTACCGAAGATGTCGACAAGGCCCGGGTCGTACATGCGAAGGGGCTTGCAAAGCCTGTGAATGGTCATGCTTTGGAGGGCGCGCCGATCAATGGCGGCTCGACTATTCACGAATTGGCGCGGGTACTGGTAAATGACAAGCGCATCCTATTGCCGGTCGCGAATGACAAAGGCGTTGTCACCGGGGTTCTGGAACGTGACACCGCGTTGAATGTTCTGCTTGGGGCGGAATGATGGCGACGCTGTCCACCGACATATCGGACACAAGGGACGGCCCGTGGGGGCAAACCAAAGTCCTAACCGCGCTGCTGGTCACCGCTCTTGCACTGATCCTGGCTAAGGCAATTGGCATTCTGCCCGAGTGGCTGAATCGCATTCCGGAGGCTGCAATCCCGCCAACGGCACAGGTTTTGGACGCGATTTTCAACTTCATTCAAAACGATCTCGGTTTGATCTATGTCACCCGCTTTATTGCAGAAGGCCCGCTAGAGTTTCTGCTGGATACCTCGGCGAACCTATTGGAGGGCAAGCGTCGCTGGCCCTATCTGGGCCCGATCCCATGGTCCGCGATTGCCGCTGTGGCAGCCGTCGTCGGCTATGCCGTTGGTGGATGGCGGTTGGCTGCCTTGGGCGCGGGCACCTTCATCTGGACCGCGGCAATCGGACAGTGGAAAATCGCCATGCAGACGATGTCCGTCATCGTGGTTGCGGCACCATTGGCTTTCTTGCTGGGTCTGGTACTAGGCATCGCAGCCTGGAAATACGGCTGGTTCGAACGGTTGCTGAAACCCATCCTGTCCGTACTGCAAACCCTGCCGTTCTTTACGTATCTCTTGCCAGCAGTGATCTTCTTTAAGGTTGGACCGACAGCTGGGGCCGTCGCAACAATTACCTTTGCCATCCCACCGATGATCCTGATGACCACTCTGGGCCTGAAAAAGGTCAGCCCCGAAGTGATCGAAGCAGGCCAGATGTCTGGCTGCACACGCTGGCAGATGTTGCGCCACGTCTACGTTCCAGCCGCGCGGATCGAGGTACTGGTCGGCGTCAATCAGGTGATCATGCTGTGTCTTGCGATGGTTGTTCTGACCGCCTTTATCGGAATGCCCGGTCTTGGCGCGAAACTGCTGGCGATGATGGGTAGTTTCAAACTGGGCCGTTCTTTCGAGATTGGCGTAACCATCGTCCTTCTGGCTGTCACGTTGGATCGGATGTCAAAGGCCTGGGTCGTCAAGCAGCCGGTGCACTTCGAACGCGGGACACCGTGGTGGAAACGGCACCAGATTTCGCTGGTCGCGCTGGGTCTGTTTGTTGGATTTACTCTGCTGGCACAGGTGTTCCCGATCCTGGCTGAAGTTGGTCGCAAGCAGCATCTCAGCCAGGGCAAGGAAATCGACGTGGTGATCAAGTCATTCCTGGCCATAGACGCGATCAAGGGCACAACCGAATGGCTGCGCTGGTTCCTAAACGTCAAAGTTTTGATCCCGTTCCGGAATACGCTACTCGCCATTCCGACTCCTGCTTTTATCCTGCTGGTTGTATCCTTTGCGTATTGGGTCGGTGGCCGAAAGCCCGGCATCTACGCCGCGATCTTCTTTACGATTGTCGCCTTCTCGGGCTGGTGGGATCGGTCGGTCATCACGCTTTATACTGTGATTTCAGCAGTCGCGCTGGCGACTATGATCGGTATCCCCTTGGGCGTTGTTGCAGCGCGGTCCAACCGCTGGTCCAAAAGCATCCTGCTGGCCTGCGACACCGCGCAAACCTTCCCAAGCTTCATCTACCTGATCCCCGCGATCATGCTGTTTGGGGTCAATGATGTGGCAGTTGTGTTCTCAATCCTGATCTTCGCCGCCGTGCCGCTGATCCGGTACACGATTATTGGACTCAGTAATGTACCGCCGGAAATGACCGAGGCGGCAGACATGTCCGGCTCGACCCGTCGGCAAAAGCTGATGTCGGTGCAATTTCCGCTGGCACTGCCGACAATGGCGGTCGGGTTTAATCAGGCGATCATGTTCGCCTTTTTTATGGTTATCATTGCCGCCTTCATCGGCACGCAGGATCTGGGGCAGGAGCTGCAGCGAACACTGGCGGGCACCGAACTGGGCAAGAACTTTGTGCTGGGTCTGAACGTGTCCCTGATGGCGCTGACCTTTGACATGGCGATCAGCAGTTGGGCTGAAAAACGCAAAAAACGGTTGGGGCTTGATTGAGATGGCACAGCATCAAATCCCACGCACCGTTACCCGTTTCGACGATCCCGGATTTGTCCGGATGCGTATGGAAGGCCGACCCGACGAGCAAGTCTGGTGGAAGAATGTCAGCTTTGATGAGGGAACCGGGCAAGGTAGCTATCTGATGAAGATGGCAGCGGGCACACGTTCAAGCCCGCATATCCACCATGGGCCAGAAGAGTTCTTCATCCTCGAAGGCGATCTGACAGATCACGATGGATTTTGCTATCGCAGCGGCGACTTTGTCAGCCTCGGCGCTGGGTCCAGCCACTATTCGCGAACCGAGGCGGGATGCCTATTGGTTGTCACCCACCGCGGTGCAACCGAGATCATTCAGGAAGATGCACTATGAATGTGAAGCCGGTATTCGAAGTTCCGTTCGAACGCAGCGGAGTTCTGGCCCCCGGCCTTCCGATCCTGCCACATGGAACGGAACGCCACCCGGTCCCCGGAATGGGGTCGCGCGCTGTTCCGGTTTCCAAAGGTGATACGATAACCTTGTTGGACCGCGACGGGATGCAACAGGCCGAGATGGTCTTCTTCGCCCCTGACCGAAGTTCTGATGCGGCCATGCTGGGTGCTTTGGGACATGGACGTCCGGAGGGATTGATTGCGACGCTGGCCAATGGATCGCCGTCTGGCAAGAAAGTGCTGCGCGCTCTGGAAGTTGCCGGATTTGACATCGGAAAAGGTGACGCGATCCGGGCGTTTACCGACGGGTCGCGCCCCGGTGACATGGTGCATTTCGTCGCCGAATGTGAGGGCCTTCTGATCGTGGCTGCACCCGGCAAGGCGATGCGCCCCGAAGATAACAACCCTCCCACGGATATCATCCTGTACATTCAGCGCTCTGCACCCGGTTTGGAAAAACCCGATGTGGGACCACCCGAACCGCTGGCCGATCCGCTCAGGGACTTCAATATTCAGCCGGGCAATGCCCACTCGTACGAGGTCAGGGCCGGTGAGTTCATTCAGATTGTCGATGTTCGCGGGCGTGAGTGCTCGGATTTTCAGGCCTTCAGCCGACGGGCACTGGATCAGGGGATCGAACGCGAGATTGATCCCACAACAACGCGTAGCCTGATGGGCAGCTTGTATCCAAAACCGGGGATTTTTTCGAAGTATTGGTCAGTAGATCAGGAACCGCTGATAGAGATCGTTCAGGATACGTGCGGACGCCATGACACGTTTGGCCTTGCCTGTACGGCGCGGTATTATGAAGATCTCGGTTACCCTGGCCACGTGAATTGCTCGGACAATATCAATAAAGACTTGGATCAGTATGGCATCAAACCACGTGGTGGTTGGCCTGCAATCAACTTCTTTTTCAACACGATGCTGGACGACACCAACGCCATTGGCATGGACGACCCCTGGTCGCGCCCCGGTGACTTCGTCTTGTTGCGCGCGCTGACCGATCTGGTCTGCGTCAGCACCGGCTGTCCCTGCGACATTGATCCAGCAAATGGCTGGAATCCAACCGATATTCAGGTGCGAACCTACAAGGCGACCGAGGATTTCAAAAGATCCTACGGCTATAGAAAATCTGCGGAGGCGGATGTGGAAGAAACCAAGAAAACTGCATTTCACGACTGCTTTGCACGGCACACCCGTGATTTCGTCGAATATAACGGCTATTGGCTGCCCGACACGATGACCAATCACGGCGCGATTGCCGAATACTGGGCCTGCCGCGACAAGGTTGCGGTTATGGACCTCAGCCCTTTGCGGAAATACGAAGTTGTCGGACCCGATGCAGAAGAGCTGTTGCAGCTTTGCGTAACCCGCAACATGAAAAAGCTAAGCGTTGGTCAGGTCGTGTATACCGCGATGTGCTATGAACACGGCGGTATGATCGACGATGGTACGGTTTATCGATTGGGTGAAACAAACTTTCGCTGGATTGGCGGGAATGACACGAGCGGATTGTGGCTGCAGGAACAGGCCCTCAAACGCAATATGAATGTCTGGGTGCGCAATTCAACTGATCAATTGCACAACATTGCGGTTCAAGGGCGGTACAGTCGCGACATCCTTTCCAAGATCTTTTGGACACCGCCTCAGCAACCGACGATCGAAGAACTGCCATGGTTCCGGCTTACCGTGGCTCGGGTTGGTGATGTGCAGGGGACATCTGTCGTAATTTCTCGGACCGGGTATTCAGGTGAGCTGGGATATGAAATCTTCTGCCATCCCAAAGATGCCGTCGAGATCTTTGATCGCGTCTGGGAGGTTGGCCAGGAATATGGCATAGCTCCGCTTGGACTTGCGGCACTGGATATGGTGCGGATCGAAGGTGGCTTGATCTTTGCCGGGTCCGAATTCGACGATCAAACCGATCCCTTCGAGGCTGGCATCGGCTTCACCGTTCCACTGAAGTCAAAGCCCGACGATTTTATCGGGCGGACAGCGATTGAAGAACGCAAGACCCATCCTCATCGCAAACTGGTCGGTTTCGAGATTGAGGGCGGCACGGTCCCCTCGCCCGGCGATTGTGTGCGTTTAGGAAAGGCGCAGGTTGGAGAGATTACCAGCGCGATGAAATCACCCGTTCTGGGCAAGGTTATTGCGTTAGGCCGGGTTTCGGTCACTCATGCCGTCGTCGGAGCTGACATTGAAATCGGGCAACTGGACGGCCAACAAAAGCGTCTGAAAGCCAAAATAGTGCCTTTCCCTCATTTTGACCCGACAAAGGAACGCGTAAAGGGCAACTATTCAATTGTTGATGTTCCTGATGCAGCAGAATGACGACTCCTTAACAAAACTGTTGGTCACAGAGAGTCTCCCGTCAGGGTGCATCGTATGCGAAGAATGACCTTCGCAAAACTGCGCGACAGCAAGAGTTTTGTCTGCCCCGCTCCAGCATCCGATATCGAACCTCGCAATAGCGTCTCGTTGTGTTTTTGGCTTTCACTTTTAACGGTTATACTCGTTCATCCGACCATTGGACTGGCTGCCGGATGCGCACGAATCTCTGCACTTGAGAGCTTTAATGACACCGGGGTTGCGCCATTTGGGTCGGTATGTCTGGCATTCGATGGTTTAGGTAATTCCCGCGGCGTTTCGTGCTATTGGGAATTTCAGTTTAGAAGCGATGAGGCCGCAAGCTACTTTGACGACACATGGGCTGAAATAACCCATTGTCGAGACGGTACTCCTGCTCCAAACGATCCGCATGTCAATCATCCCGACAGCTATAAGCTTAGAGAATTGGACGCCGGAATCCGTGTCTATCGGGTTGCCATTAAAGACAAGAGCCAAGAGGAGCGCACACTGGTTTTCCTGAGCGTCGAGCACAACAACTGAGACGACTGTTTGACGTCATTTCCATTGGGATCGTTGAAAACTGCGTTTGCTACAACCAACTTGAATGTGAAAAGGGTTCTGTCCGGCGTCAGGAACCGTGATCTTTAATGACTTTGTCGCAAACTTTTTACCTTCTAACTGAGGTGAGGCCATCGTGTAAAAGGCGTTACGGATATAGACGGAAGCTAGCCGCGGCAATCTCATTCAAAGGTGCGCATTTTCCAAAAGAAGTGATCCTGCAAGCGGTGTTCCTCCACCTCCGGCACTCAGTTTCGGCTACCCGATCCTGATTGATGTGGTCAGGCGGAAATCCATGAATAGCATCATTGAGCAAGATCACCCTTTCATCAAACGGCTCACCATCTCAATTGGCATCGGACAACCGAAGCTCTTCAGCATTTGTTGGTAGCCTTGAGGCTCGCAATGTTGGCACCGTTTTTGTCGATCACAATCTTCTTCGGCAACGCATTGGTCTCCAACATTTGTCTCTCTCGGTTTGATGACTTTTTCTGGCCAGTTCTCAGCCCTTCTTCCTGTGCCTCATCGCTATGTTTTTTTGGCCGGCGTCTTTGGTTTCACTCTGACGGCAAAAGTTCAGGCGTGGACTTGGGCTGGCCTGGCTTATGATCCAAGCGGCCTGTCAGAAGGGGCAGCGCAATTGCCGTGCTGGGATTTGGTGAGACCAAAAATATTCCACCCTGGTTGACCTGGCTCAGTATAGTATTTGGTGTTGAACAGACCATCGAAACCATCTCGAATTTCGGGCATTCCGGGTTCAATGCATCGGGTGAAAAAATGAATGTCTATCTTGGTTGTTTGCTCGGATTTATCTTGGTGGGCGGGGTCATTAGCTGGTCAATGCAACGGTTGGAAAAAGCGTAAAGGTTAGCATCTTCCGTGCGAATTGATTGTGGGTGTCCATCGTTCCGCGGTGTCGAGTGCGGGCACAATGGAAGCGGTAGACCGATTAACATTTTCGTATTTGGGACACGGCTCTTTTGACTATCCCTAGCTCCAGAGACTGGCAGTACTCCGAACTGCTTGCGACCTATCTGTTGGATGAGATTCCCGGCCAAAATCCGCTTCGGGGAATCTGCAATGCAGCGTGAGCAACTGAGACGAATGGCGGTTCTGGGCCGCGAATTACTCGGGCACGCCATCGCGCGCGAGTGTGTTGGCTCAATCCGAAAAGTTCCAGTCGCAAGCTCGTTGCATTTTTTGTCGTATAATGCTGACCTTACCAGACAGATGCGTGCAACCTGTGCGTGCCGATCCGAAAGGGCATCCTATGGCCAATACTGATCCTGCAAATTTGCACTTTGTGGCAAACCCGCTCCTGAACAAAGGTACTGCCTTTTCTCTAAACGAACGAGAAAAGTTTGGATTGTTGGGTCTTCTTCCACCACACATCGAAACGCTCGAAACCCAGGTTGACCGCGTCTATGCCGCCTTTGAACGTGAAGAGACGTCGCTGGATAAGCATGTCTATCTGCGTGGCCTGCAGGATGACAACGAAGTTCTGTTTTACGCTCTATTGGTGCGACATCTAACAGAGATGATGCCGATAATTTACACACCCGTCGTGGGTGACGCATGCAAGAAGTTCAGTGAGATCTACGATCACCCACGCGGATTGATCATTTCCTACCCCGAGCGTGACCGGATCGATGACATACTTGAGAATGCCGTCCTACCCTCAGTTGAGGCCATAGTCGTCACCGATGGAGAGCGGATTTTGGGTTTGGGCGATCAAGGCGCGGGCGGCATGGGAATTCCGATCGGAAAGCTCTCGCTTTATACCGCTGCGGGCGGAATAAGCCCGTCTGTAACGCTCCCGGTGGTACTGGACATCGGCACCAACAATAAAGAACGGCTGGAAGATCCCCTCTATATCGGATGGCGGAATGAACGCGTCAGCGGCGATGAGTACTTTGACTTTGTCGATCTTTTTGTACAGGCGGTAAAGCGCAAGTGGCCGGATGTTTTGCTGCAATTCGAGGATTTTGCTCAGCAACATGCGGCACCCCTGCTTGCGCGGTATCGTGATCAGCTCTGTACATTCAATGATGATATTCAGGGCACCGCAGCGGTAACGGCGGGCACTTTGCTGGCTGCCTCAAATGTCACTGGCATACCACTAAAGGACGCTACCATCGCGTTTCTTGGAGCGGGATCAGCGGGAGTGGGTATCGCCGAGCAACTTGTTCAACTCATGGTCCGCCAAGGATTACCCGAGACCGAGGCGCGCGCGCGTATCTACATGGTGGACCGGAATGGGTTGTTAACCGATGCGATGAAAGACCTCCTGCCGTTCCAAACGCAAATCGTCCAATCCCTCACCAAAGTGGAAAGTTGGTCCGATGGTAATATTTCACTGCTGGATGTGATTAATCAGGCCAAACCCAACATATTGGTGGGTGTCAGCGGTCAGGCAGGCTTGTTCTCTGAAGAGATCATTCGGGCGATGGCGGCTCACACAGAACATCCTGTCGTATTGCCGCTGTCGAACCCGACATCGCGAATTGAGGCCGTACCAGCGGATATTATACGCTGGTCAGATGGTCATGCATTGGTTGCCACCGGAAGCCCGTTTGATCCTGTTGTCTACAACGGCAAAACGCATCATGTCGCGCAGTGCAACAACTCCTACATTTTCCCCGGTATGGGGTTGGGCGTGCTGGCGTCAGGCGCGCGCCGCGTCACGGACGGAATGTTCATGGCCGCCGCCGAGGCGCTCGCCACGTTGTCACCTGCGAAGTCCGATCGCACAGCCAGCTTGCTGCCCGATGTGGGGGACATTCGCGAGGTCGGCAAGGCTATCGCATTTGCCGTTGGTCAACAGGCGCAGTTGGATGGGGTTGCGCCTAAATCCTCGGGGAATGACTTGAAAGCGGCAATAGATGCGAAGTTCTGGACCCCGCATTATGAGGAGATTGCCTAAAGCAGGTCAGGTTGGAGTGACCGGAAGGTCTCACATTGCGCATTCAGAACCCACCGCGTCCAAATAGGGAATGAATCAGTATGGTTCTGAATACGACGGCTACGCCGCCTCACGCCTGAGCGGCTTTTGCATCGCAGCACAAAGGGCACCCACCAGCAGGACCGCAGAAGCCACGACGAGGCTATCTCCTATTTCTCCGGTTAAGTCGCCAATGATACCAGCCCCGATTGGTCCCAGTGTCTGTGAAATTGCGAAAACAACTGTAAAAAAGCTTATGGTTGCACCCCAATCCTGCTGATCCACGTTCTGGCGGACAAAGCTGGTGACTGCAGTGGGTGGCATAAAGACCGATAGCCCGAACACCAGTGCCGACAAAATCAATCCATATCCAGATGGAACCAAGATTGGCAGGGCTGATCCAAATGCGACCCCGGTAAGGATTAGCGCCAACGGCGTTCCGGATGGAAAGCGGGCCAAGACCCCGCGCCAAACAAAAGGAGACGCCATAATACTGACCCCAAGAACCATCCATGTTGCGGTGGTCAACAGGACGCTGGAGTGCTGCTCTTTCATCCAGACCGAGATAAAAGTGACGTACACAATGTAACCCAATCCAAACAGCGCATACCCGCCGAGTTCGCCAAGCATTCTGCGCACCGGCGGGATGGAAGGCAGTGCGGCGTCGTGTTCGGTTTCGTTCAATTTTGTGGAAGCCCAAACCGAAAATGGGCAAATGACCAGGGCTGCCAACCCGACCCCGATCCACGCCCAGTCCCAATATTGTGGTCCGAAAACCTCCAACATACTCGGAAGGATCGCGCCACATAATGCGATACCAAATCCACCGCCACCGCCAAAGTATAAGGCGATGGCCAACGCATTCTTTCGGGCGCTGGTTTGGAACAGCGATGCCGCCAGTACGCCGCCGGACACAAAGGAAAGTGCACCAAACAACCCAACCAAAGTACGACAAGCAGTTTGAAACACGAGGCTCTCATCAAACCCGGTTGCCAAAAGGCACAATGCGGTCACCACAGTTCCGCTTGCAAATAATCGCGACGGAGAAAAATGCCGGATCAGTAAAAGCGTTAGAATCGAACCCACTATGTAGCCAATCGAATTGGCCGTATTGAGCCACCCGGATTGAGTGAGGCTCCAACCAAGGCTACTTTTCATTGATGGCAGGATTAGTCCGTATGCAAAGCGACCAAAAGCGTTGGATATGCTGACGCCAAGCGCAAGGCCAAGCAATATGAGCCACGGGTTGGTAGGTTTTGCGGCGGCCATGAACATCCTTCCAGGTTGAACCACACCGTGCCTCAAGGCACCTGACCGTGCAATCCCAACTGTTCGGGCGCGGATACTTTCGGTAGGGCTTGAGCAGCTTAAGAGTGCCTATTTACAACAAGTTGCGGTTCGACTTCCAATGCCGCATTCCGCGCTGAGGGAATGAGATCCTCAGTTCCGTTGCCCATCGTCACCGCTTCTTATCTCAGGTCAGCATTTCGCATCTGCGACCTGATCGTCCACGGTATCACAGTATATGCGCGGCACCGCTTTCTTTCGCCGCCATCCGCTTCAACGCCATCCGGTCCAACTTGCCTCCCATGGTCAGCGGCAATGCACTAACGATCCGAACCACATCCGGCGCCTTGTATCCGATCTGTTTCTGCGCGAAGGCGATGATATCTCCGGGGCGCACCGGTTTCGCCCCTTCGACCAAGCTCACAAACCCCCAAACATCTTCACCGTGCATCTCATCTCGCACCCCAACCACCACTGCCACTGCAACGGCGGGGTGCGCTGTCAGTACATCTTCCACCTCTGCCGGGCTGATGTTCGAGCCGTCATGCACAATGATCTGTTTTTGCCGCCCCCGGAACCAAAAATAGCCATCCTCATCCCGTCGCATCAAATCGCCAGTATCGAGCCAGCCATCCCGAAACGCTGCCGCTGTCGCACCTGGATCGTCCCAATAGCCCGTCATCATAGTCGGGCTCTTGACCCAGTGCCTGCCGTCCACTCCCACGGGCACCTCTACCCCGGCCTCATCGCGAAGCGCCGAGACATAGCCTGGATTGTTCAATCCAATGGAACCGACTTTCTCTACTCCTCCATGGGTGTTCGAATGTGACGTCCCCATTTCCGTCATTCCGTAAAACGCCCCGATCGGCACACCTGCCAACGCACCAAAGGCGTCGACCAGTGTCTGCGAGGGTTTGTCGCCACCTGCCATCATCGTTCTTAATGAAGCAAAGTCTTCGCGCACTGCACCGTGCCCCGTTACCAATGCAGCCAATGGCGCGGGCAATATCTGAGCCACTGTCGGCTTTGTCTGTCGCAGGAGCCCTAGGAGCTCATTGGGCGAAAACTGCCGCACTACGTTCGTTCTGGCACCAGCCCAAAGCCCAGCAAACGTCAGCCGCAACCCGGCAGTATGGGAAATCCAAGACGCCGGAAGCACCACATCCCCGGGTCCCAACCCCAACCCCTGAGCATTGCTTGCCACCATAGCCCCCATGCTGGCATGGCTATGCGTCACGCCCTTCGGCTTGCCCGTGGTCCCTGAAGTAAAAAATATAAACGCCGGGGCGTCCGCCCCAATCGTCGGCAATGTCCCCTCAACCTCACCGTCCATCAGGTCCTTCAAGACGAGCGCCCCGTCCACTTCGCCTGCATAGGATATCAACCCCAAAGGCAGTCGCCCGACGCCTGGCACTGCGGCCACATCCTTGGCGCGCTCGCCATGCACCAACAGCGCCGCCGGCGTCGCCAACCGAAGCGCATGGTCGATATCCGCGGCCGTATAGCGATAGTTGAGCGGCATCGCCACCAAACCGGCCCGCATGCAGGCCAGATAATGGATCACCAACACCGCGCGGTTCGGCATAATCGAAGCTATTCGGTCCCCCGGATTAAGCCCCAGGCTCAGATATCGAAGCGCCAGCCGTGTACAGGCGGTATCCAGCTCCTGCCAGGTCAAAGCCCCGTCCAACGCGTAAAGCGCAATCGCCTTGGGATCCGCCGACAATCCCCGCCGAAAAAGGTTCGTTAAATCCGCGGGAGCGGCCAGCGGTGGCCCGGTTACCGGCATGCTTTTCTCTCCAAATGGACCCGCGTCCGAGGGTGCCCTCAACAATCTTCAGTGGACGCGCAACGAGCGGAAACCAAACACACAATTGGTTGGTCGGTGGATCGAGCATACTGCATTGTTATCCACTTCCAATAGGGAGCGGCAGAAACGCCCACAAAGAGTAAATTTGTCCAATCTGTGGTTCGAGTTGATGTAAAGGCCCATTCAGGCTCAGGATCTTTTCTGTCGATTTTATCGCGCGATGTCATTCGACTGGGTGGCCGCACAGACCGATAGCTGAGTTTTGACGCAGACAGCACCCACTAGTTCAAAACAGATTTCGGCTTCCAGCTTCTCCGTGACAGAGCCAAGCGCAACTCTCTTGGTTTTGCGAATCCGGCTTTCGTGAATAGGATGTGCCAAGTTCTTTTTGATAAATTGTATTGGAGTAATGGCATGGCAACAGAGCGCTGGACTGTCGGATCATATCTGGCGAAGAGACTGCAAGAAGCTGGAATTGCGGATTATTTTGTGGTTCCCGGCGATTACAATTTGGTGCTGCTGGACGAGCTGCTTGGCAATCGGGATCTGCGGATGATCAGTTGCTGCAACGAGCTCAACGCAGGCTACGCAGCAGACGGGTATGCTCGCGCAACCGGGGGGCCGTCAGCGGCTGTCGTCACTTATTCGGTCGGAGGGTTGAGCCTTTTGAATGCCGTCGCAGGCGCCTATGCCGAAGATCTTCCATTGATCGCGATTTCCGGTGGGCCGAACACAAACTCAGAAGCCGAGTGGGAATATCTGCACCACACGCTTGGCGAGGTTGAATACGATTACCAGCGCGAGATGTTCGCCCGCGTCACTGCAGAGGCTGTCACGATTCATCATCCGTCTCTTGCGCCTGTCGCGATCGACAGGGCGATAGACACCGCAATGCTTCGACGCAAACCGGTCTATATCGAAATCGCCTCGAACATTGCAGGTGCACCTACGTCCGCGCCTGTACCGCGTAGTTTCGCCAGGCAGTCCAGCAGTGATCCGAACACATTAGCGACTGCGGTCTCTCAAGTTTCTGAATTCCTGAATACGGCAGAGCGGCCAGTACTTGTCGCGGGAAGCAAAGTGCGCGCGGGTCAGGCCGAACGCCCCTTGCGCAGCCTTGCCGCGGCCTGCGAATACGCCCAGGCATCTATGCCCAACGCCAAGAGCTTTCTGCCTGAGACAAGCGAAGGCTTCATGGGGATTTATTGGGGGCCGGTCAGCACGCCGGGCTGTGGGGAAATTGTCGATGCCGCCGACGGGCTGCTGTTTGTCGGCCCTGTTTTCACCGATTACACTACGACGGGTCATCAGCTTGGTTTTGATCCCGGCAAAGCGGTTATGGTGCATCCAACGTCCATACAGTTGGGTGACACACATTTCAGCAATGTCCGCATGGATGAATTTCTGGATGCGCTAACTGACAAGCTTACGCCGAACAGCAGTGCTGTCGCGGCCTTCGAACGTGTCAGAACCGAACAAAACCCGCCAGCACCCGGTGAAGCCGAAACACCGGTGACGGTTCGCCAACTATTCGCCCGCGTGCAGAAGATGCTGGATAAGGACAGCACGTTGCTCGTGGAGACGGGTGACTCATGGTTCAACGGCATAGAGACCAAACTGCCCGAGGGCACGCGGTTCGAGATGCAGATGCAGTATGGATCCATTGGCTGGTCTGTCGGTGCATCGCTGGGATACGCCTTAGGTAACAGGAAGCGCCGGTTGATCTCATGCATTGGCGACGGTTCGTTCCAACTGACCGCCCAAGAGATTTCGACCATGATCCGGTACGATGCAAAGCCAATTATTTTCCTCATCAACAATGGCGGCTACACGATCGAAGTAGAAATCCACGATGGCCCATATAACACCATCAAGAATTGGGACTACGCCGGTTTGATTGATGTGTTTGGCGCCGGAGAGGGTAACGCCTGGGGATGCAGGGTGAAAACAGAAGGCGAGTTGGACAAGGCCATCAAAACAGCTCTGGATCATGACGGTCTTTGCCTGATCGAAGTTCTGATTGATCGGGACGATTGCAACGTCAACCTGTTGCGGTGGGGTAATCAGGTCGCGCGAAACAACGGTCGGCCCAATCGATGCAGATAGAGAGTTACTCGGGACAATCCGGACAGTTGGTCAATTGACAACACATGACTGGCGCAATCCGATCCGCGGTGTTTTTTCAGCCGAACATAGGGAATTAATATGCTGAATGGTGCGATGCTCGTCTGGTTTCTTTTGACTGGTGTCAGCGTGGGCTTTGTCATTTGGGATTCGATCAGCAACGGCGTTACGAGTTGGGTACAGCGAACCGCTTGGATACTCGTAACGTTATACACCGGTCCGGTCGGCTTGTTCTTCTACTTGCTTGCATGTCGCCGCCCATTCCCGGGAGGTCACGACCAGTATACGCGCGCAACTTGGAAACAAGGTATCAATAGCGAAATGCACTGCGTTGCAGGTGATGCCACGGGCATCATTTTTGCTGCCATCCTCGTCCACTTCCTGGACCTTTCAAACGGGTGGGACATCTTGGTCGAATATGCCTTTGGGTTCGTATCTGGTTTGTTTATCTTCCAGGCGCTGATGATGATGCCAATGTTCGGGAGTTACGGGCAGGCCGTTCGAAAGACGCTCTTTGCAGAAACGGTTTCGATGAACATGGTTATGACCGGAATGATCCCGACGATGGTTCTGCTTACGGCTGCGTGGCCGGGATCCGAGGACCCGCTTACCCCACAATTCTGGTTTCGCATGAGCCTTGCGACTGTTGTCGGTGCGGTTGTCGCCTTTCCAATGAACCGATGGTTGGTGGCGAACCACCTGAAACACGGTTGCATGACACTTCCCGGTGCTGATGGCCCGGCACCAGCACTTGGTCATGTTTCCCACGAAAACAGCGAAATGGCAGGCCAAAACGGGCACCAAATGGCCGGGCATCATCACATGCAGATGAAAAGCCTGCCTATTAGAGAAGCAACCGCTTGGGTTCTTTCAACTTACGTAATCCTTATCGCAGCACTGTGGCTGACATCTAAATTCGTGCTGATCAAATTCTGAACAACTCGGTTGCGAGTTTTTGTTTTCCAGCTTGTCGGCAGAAAAGCGAAATTTCAGCGTCGAGTGACCTCGCAAAAAACCTCAGGAGTCTATTACTTCGCCAAAAGTAGCGCCCGATTTTCAAGGCGCTCAGCCTGAATGTAGAAGGAGGTTTGTTTGGCTCCGAACTCGCCACTGGCCTCAGTGTCGCAAGCTGGTTCCCGCACGTGTCACATATCTGTCATATTCGTGCGCTAGTCCAAAGTTGCAAAAAAGAGAAAACATAGGAGGCTCCGATGACCTCTCTCAATACTCAGCTATGGGAGCTGATTAAGACGCATAAAATGCCTGATGATGCTGCAGGCTCGCCGTTCATTGAACAACTAATGGCCGAAAACCGCATCTCTCGCGATACCGCCAATGTGGCGATCGCCGAATATCAAAAGTTCATGTATCTTTGTGCCACCCGACCAGAACGCAACGTCCCCTCAAAGGCGGTCGATTTGGTTTGGCATTTGCACATGCAACACAGCCGCGACTATTGGGACGTCTTTTGCAAGAAGCTGGGCAAACCAGTACATCACAACCCCGGCGGTCAAGGTCTCCAACATCTGGATGACTACAAATCCACAGTCAAAGCCTATTCGGACTTGTTTGGAACGCCCCCAAAAGGGATTTGGAAGCGGAAAAACAGAGTTGGAACTTTCATAGTGCTGATCTTCTTGCTGGTGTTCATTTGCATCGGCGCCAGTTCCATCGTTCAAAGTGGCGGTTTTTTGTTTGGAGTGCTTTGGCTAAGCGTACCTCTCTTCGTTTTTGTGATCACGCTTAATAGCCTGACCTCCAAAAGTGAGCTGACGCTAATTTTTGAATGCAACGACCCCTTCGCCGACGAGGATTCAGGTGATTGTGGCTCAGGAGATGGCGGTGGTTGCGGCGATTGAATCGCCAAACGTTCAATCTGATTAAATTTGCTCTGCACCGTACTCCAGTCGTAGAACCGAAGCTTCGCCCTCGATCCGTGTACCTCGTAATCGTGATCCTATGATTTTCGGTTAGCCGTTGTAGCACGATGCCACGCAGACACAGATAGCTCATCGCTGGGGTTTCAGGAGTTTGGTTTGGGCACCAAAGATGAAGGCAAGCGAGTTTCTGAAACGTATGAGGACTGCGAACGCTTCAAGTTGGGTTGTCGATCAATTCACTTTGATATCCAAAGAGTGCGGGCAATCCACCCGAATGTAACAATACGATTTTTTCGCCTGGCTTGATCTTCCCGCTTTCGACCAGGTTCAGCAAACCAGCGAACGTTTTCGCAGAATAAACAGGGTCAAGGAAAACCCCTTCCGTCCGTGCCATCTTTTCCAATGCAGCGCGCGTTATTGCATTCACTTTGCCATAACCCGGCGGCAAGGCTTCGTCGAAAACATCGATCTTGTCCTGTAGAAGTCCTGCGTCGATATCCAGCAAGTCCGCAAGCTTCTGCAAAACGGCCTTCATTCGGGCCTGCTGCTTTTCACGATCTCTGCGCACGCAAATCCCAAACACCGAGGCAGTGCTTTCTTCTAACGCCAGACCGGTCAGCAGTCCGCCATGTGTGGCACCGCTACCCGAGGGGACGACGACCGCGTCGAAGTCCGGCATCTGCTGATACAATTCCTGTCCGGCCACGACGTAGCCCAAGGCACCCAAGGGCGGATGGCCCAGCCCCAGATGAATAACGTACGGTTTGTGACCTTTGGCTTTCAATTCTACTGCGCGCGCGTGCAGTGCTGCGTCGGCTCCCGCTTCGTCTTCACCTTCAGGGTAACCCATTTGCTCGGCACCAAGGATTTGTGCCAGCAGCACATTCCCGGACGAATAGTACTCCGCCCCCATGTCAGGGACACGCTCTTCCAACTGAAGCACGGATTGCATGCCCAGCTTGGCTGCCGCAGCGGCCGCAGACCGAACGAAATTGGATTGAACGGCGCCGGTGATCAGTATGGTATCAGCACCCTGCTGACGCGCATCTCCGAGATAAAATTCAAGCTGCCGTGTTTTGTTGCCACCAAAACTAAGCCCAGTCAGATCATCACGTTTCAGCCAAAGGTCGATATCCAGTTCTGCCGACAAGTTGTCCAAACGCTCCAAAGGGGTTGGACCCGACATAAGTTTGGCACGTGGAAACCTGTGCAGATTGTTGTTTCGTGTCATCTTGTGACCTTTAAGGTTAAGCCATTGAAAAAGCCCGATGGAACAGAACGCAGCAGGCAATCAAGGATACCACGCGGATCACTGCGATGACGATCGGCTGTGGCAAATAAGGGCCTGCTGCACGACCAATTATGCTGCCGATCAGAGTGATCGCAACGAACCCTATTAACTGCGGTTCATATGAGATTGCTTGGGTTTCGGACAAATTGTGCGACAAGAAAGCTATGCCGTATGCCACCAACGCTATCGGTTGAACCAGTTTCGCTACTTCTTTGGCGGAACGGCCTTTAGCTATCAAACCGAACACCATAAGAGGGCCCGGTGTCGCTGCCCAAACAGTCGCAAGCCCAGACAGTCCTGTAACGACTGAAAACCCAGCGTTGCCAATGGATCCCCGCAAGGGGAGCAAGGTCGTAATCAACCCGATCAGCAATAGACACGCCGTCAGGGCAAGAACAAATGCTTCGCTCAAAGAGGGATACACAACAAGGCCGACGGCAACTCCAACACAGCAACCAATGACCGCGGTGCGGATTAGTTGATGGTTGTTTTTTAGAACATGCCGGTCCGTCGCTACCACTGATACAAACGTGTTCAGCAAAAGCAAAACGGGAACCGCTGTCGACGTGCCAAGCAAAATCATCATGGGCGGTCCCGCGATGATGCTGAACCCGATACCAACGCCGACTTGCAGCATTGCGCCAAGGCAGATGGCAATCATCAGGATGGACAAGTCAACGGACACTCACAACTCCTAGGGACCAAAGCAATGTCGCAAGGCCTCAGATATCCTGAGTTCCCGGCCAGGGTCCATTCTATTTCTCTTTCATTGACTGTTTTGGCACGGTCAGCGCTGCCACGGCATCATTCCCAAGTATGGCACCCGGGTCGTCACAGCGTGCGCCATTTGCGCCAGTGTGGTCAGGTCAAAGACAGGAAGCTGCAGCTCTTCCTGAAGCCGCGATGCGTAAGGCGGCAGGTCCGTGCATTCCAAAACCAACGACCGAATGTCCGGAGCTTCAAGAACCAGATTACGGGCCGCATCCATGACCTCGGTCTTGATCAGGTCCGTGTCCATCCGGGTCCGCGTGTTCCGCAAGATCACTTCGGCGAATTCTGTTGTATCCTCCAATCCCTTCACGGCCACAGGAACACCTGATGCACCAACACCTTCGAAATGCCGGGGCGTCAATGCGGATGCATCCGCAGTTAGCACGCCCACTGGCGCGTTGGCACCGGTCATTTGAAAGGCCAGCGGCACTTGGATCAGGCTGGAGGCAAAGACAGGCACTGAAACCGCAGCAGCCAATTCTTTTTGAAACAAGGCTAGAAAGCCGCAACTGCCTGTGATGGCTCGCACGCCTTCAGCCTCAAGCCGCTTGGCGCCTTCGATGAACGGTGCCAGTAACTCGGGCGAAGGGTTGTTCAGCAAGGTCGGGACCGTCACACCGTCGATCATCTCATACAGAACCGGAAATGGCAGACTGGAAGGGTTCTTGATATGGCCCGGTGGTTTTGGAAAATAGCTTTCAAGGCACAGTACACCAATTGACGCCCCGCAGATGTTCTGACCACCGTTGTAGATTGGCATAATCATCGGATCCTTCTGATTTGAAACTTTAGAACCGGGCCAGAGAAAACGGGGCCAGATCGATGTTTGGGCTGCGACCGGACACAAGATCGGCCACAAGCTCGCCAGTTTTCGGGGCCATCATCAGCCCATAGTGAGAATGCCCGAACGCGGTATAGAGCCCTTCCCGCCTGTTAACTGGTCCGATGGCCGGCAAACTGTCCGGAAAGGACGGGCGTCGACCCATCCAAAATTGTGCCTCGCCTGTATTGAGGCCTGGGACCATGGCCTTGGCTTGTTCGGTCAGGATTTTTTTCTTGCGAGGATCAGCGGGCGCGTCGACGCTACCAAATTCAGCCGTGCCAGCGACTCTCAGACCGTCCTGCATTGAACTTGCGACCACCTTTGCGTCTACATCCATGACCGAATTGTTCAATTGGGCCGAGGGCTTAGGGAATTCGACGTGGTAACCCCGCTCGGCCACAAGCGGCACAGGCATCCCCAGTGGTTTCAGCAGGTCGGCGGACCACACACCGGCCGCGAGGATGATGCTGGCGGCACGCAACGTGCCCTGCGAGGTTGTAATCTGCCAACCACCATCTTCAGCCGGTGTCAGTTTGGTGACTTCGGATTGTACTATTTCTGCGCCTTGCGAGCGCGCTTTTTCTGCCAGAACTGCCCCCACACGTCCTGGTGAGGTTACGCGCGCCTGACCTTTGATCACGATCGCGGCTTTGAATTCCTCTGACAGTGCAGGTTCCAGGCGACGCAACTCGGCACCATCGACAAGCTCCAGATCGCCTCCTTTTTCCTGGCGGATCAGATATCCAAGCCCGTTCAGATCAGCCTGCTTCCGGTGGCGAAAAGCGTGAATATAGTAGCTGTCAGTGATCAGGTTTTCGTGCCCGGTGCCTTGAAGGTGACGACGATACAGGTCGATGGAAGGGCGGCACAAAAGCTCCATCGCGTCCGAGATTTCGCGCACTGACTTTTCACCGGAGTTTCCCAAGAACCGCAGCCCCCAAGGGATCATTTTTGGCCAGAAACTGGTTCTGACCGAAAGCGCGCTTTTGGGGTCCAGTAGCATCTGGGGCAGAGATTTCCATATGCCCGGCATCGCTTGCGGAATGATTGACCACGGCGACACTACACCTGCGTTCCCGAAAGAAGTTTCCTGACCTGGTTCACCACGGTCAATCAATCGAACCGGAATGCCGCGTTCCTGTAACGACAAAGCGCAACAAATGCCGACGATCCCTGCGCCGATGATGGTCACTTGTTCTGTCATGGTTTCACGCCGGAGAGTGACTGCGATTGCGGGCGATCAGTTGGGCG
The DNA here is from genome assembly GCF_059610905.1 of Ruegeria sp. CDSC002. Classification (NCBI taxonomy): domain Bacteria; kingdom Pseudomonadati; phylum Pseudomonadota; class Alphaproteobacteria; order Rhodobacterales; family Roseobacteraceae; genus Ruegeria; species Ruegeria sp. CDSC002. Next base: position 194,605 of record NZ_JBXWOM010000008.1, on the reverse strand, counting down.
ACGATGACAGGTGATGCCACGGCCAGCGCGATCAGATCAGCAGTCAGGCTGGGCGCGACAAAGATAATCCCAGCGATGGCCAACAGAATGCGCGATGCAATATTCAGCGGACTCAACCAATACCCAACCACAGCCGCAGACAGGGCAATAACCCCGGCGATGCAACTGGTCGCGGTATAGGTGAATTCCCATAGGTTGAACCCGGTTGACGAGACGAACAGCAGGACCGGCGCATAGACAAAGGCCATGGGCGCGATCACTTTGCCCAATCCAAGGGTGAAAGCAGAAAGACCAGTTCGGAACGGGTTTGAGTTCGCAATGGCAGCCGCGGCATAGGCTGAAGTACAGACCGGTGGTGTAATCTCGGACACCACACCGTAGTAGAGCACGAAAAGGTGGCTGGCGATGGGTGGAACACCCAGTTGCGCCAGCGCAGGCTGCGCCACTGACACCAGCATGATATACAGCGCGGTGGTCGGAATGCCCGCGCCCATCAGGATACAGACGACGGCGATGAACACCAATGAGATGAACAATTGTAAGTCTTCCATCGCAAAGAACTGGAAGCTGCCGAACGAGATCATGTTGTACAGATCCGATGCCAGGTTGCCTGCGCCCTGTGTAACCATGAAACCGATGCGGAACCCGATGCCAGTGGTGTTGATCACGCCTACCACGATACCGACCGCAGCAGCGGCGGCGCCCACGGCCAGCGAGTATTTCACACCCAATTCTACCGCCTGTAGCATCTCGGGCACTTCGATGCGTTTCTGAGGGTTCATAGTTGCGACCACCGTCAATCCGCACAGGATTGTTGTCATGGTCAGGTCAAAGCCGCCGTCTGAGAACTTCCACAGTACAAAACTGAGGAACGCTGCCGCATAGATCAGCGTCGGAGGTTGCCTCAAGCGCGACATGCCCGCGATTACTGCAAGTGATATGCCGCAGAAGGCCGACATGAAGGGCGTGTAACCCGTGAACAGAACCACTAGCAGGCCGATCAGGGGCACTATGTTGGCCCAGCCTTCGGCCCAGACGGCTTTGAGCTGCGGCAGTTGCTCTTTGGTCAGACCTTTGAGATTCAGCTTGCGTGCCATCAGGTGCACGACAGCAAAGACGCCAACATAGTGCAGGAGTGCTGGGAAAATCGCAGCAATAACGATGGTGGTGTAGGGAACCTCAAGAAACTCTGCCATGATAAAGGCAGCGGCACCCATGATCGGCGGGGTGATCTGACCACCCGCCGAGGAAGCAGCCTCGACCCCACCCGCAAAATGGCCGGGGTATCCAAGGCGCTTCATGTTGGGAATTGTCAGCGCGCCGGTTGATACGGTGTTGGCCACCGAAGAACCCGAGATCGTGCCGAAGAAGGCCGAGGATACCACCGACACTTTTGCCGGACCGCCGGTATAGCGGCCCGCCAAAATGGTGGCGTTATCGATGAAAAGTTGCCCCAACCCGGTGCGTTGCGCGATCACGCCAAACAGCACAAAGTGGAAAACGATTGTCGAGACGACCCACAACGTGACGCCGTAGATGCCCTCCTGCGGAAAGTACATCGACGAAACGAAGGTTTTGAAGTTCACGCCAGGATGCTGCAACAATCCGGGGAAATACGGCCCAAGCAAAGCGTATGAGATAAATACGCAGATGATCAGCGGCAGAACCCAACCAAGCGTGCGGCGTGCGATGTCCAGCACCAGCAGGATGATGATCACACCCAAAATCACGTCATAACTGTTGGGGTTACCCATTCGGAAGGTCTGTTCCTCAATCCCAAGAAACGGAATGCCACGCCAGGCGACGCCCACATACAGCGCCGCGATGATCCCAAGGGCCATGAAGACCAGATCGTAAAGAGGGATGTTGCCGATCCGGAACCGGCTGACCTTAAGAGCATAGAGGCTTTTGGCCCCGATAATCGGGATCGTCGCGTAGACCAGAATGAACAGCAGTGCCAGATAGATGCCCATGTGCCAGTGATCTGCCGGCAGGCCAAAACCGGCCGTGAAGAATTCGTAAAACGCAAAGATCAGGGCCACAATGCGCAGGACCTTGCCGGTTGTCGGCGTAACCTGCCGGACGGCAGCACCCTCGTCGAACTGTTCTTCGATGGCCGCTAATTCTTCGGCTGTGAGTTCGTGGTCATCAAGATTCTTAGTCGTGGACATGATGGCCCCCTGATTTCGCGCATTTAGAGTGTGCGGTGCCCCAAATAGGGGCACCGGACGATGAGTTGAGATGAGAACGGGTTACTGAAGAAGTCCGGCTTCTTTGTAGAACTTCTCCGCACCCGGATGCAGCGGAACGCCCAGTGCTTCGACACCATCCAGAGCGGTATCAGGGGTGATCTGCTTGCCCTTAGCATGACCGTTATCCAGTAGCTTGCGGGTGTTGTCGTTCCACATCGCCTTGGTCAGCTCATAGACCAGGTCGTCGGACAGGTCTGATGACACAACTAGCATCGCGCTGACAGCAGGGGTCTTGGTTTCGCCGTCGATGCCTTCATACACGCCACCTGGAATGGCTGAGGGGATATAGGCCGGAATGATCTCGTTGATCTTGCCCAGATCTTCGTCGGAGAAGGAATGCAGGTTCATACCTTTTGTCGAAGACAGCTGCACCATCGCTGCAACCGGCCAGCCTGCGGCATAGAAATAGGCATCAAGCTGACCATCGGCCAGACGTTCGGCGCTCTGACTGTTGTTCAGCTCGGCCTCATCCATGTTGTCACGGTTGACGCCCCATGCATCCAGCATCTGCAAAACGGCAACCTGCGTGCCGGAACCAGCCTGCGCAATACCAACGCGCTTGCCTTCCAGATCACTCAGATCATTAATCGTCGAGCCGGCCGGAAGCACCAGGTGCAGGTCTTCGGGGAACAGATTGGCGACGATGCGCAGTTTGGGATGAGGTTTACCTTCGAACTTACCTTCACCCAGATACATCGAACGGGTGACGTCGGCTGCAGCCAGCCCGGCCTCAAGTTCTCCGTTCTGCACGGCGGCATTGTTGAAGACCGAAGCGGTGGTGGATTGCGCGATCGCGATCAGGCCCGGAACACCGCACTGGCCGCCTTCTTCACACGGGCGCGATCCCGGAGGGGCGGAGATTCCGTTTGCGATGGTGCCACCGATGGGGAAGTAAGTGCCGCCAGCGCCACCAGTGCCAATACGGAAGAACGTTGGGTCCTGCGCCAGCGCAGGGGCTGCCAGCGCGCCCGCCAATGCAAGACCAGTCAAGCATTTCACAAATTTCATTATCATCTCCCTTGTTGGAATTTCGGTTTTGGTTTTCCCAAACTTCGATCCCGCAAGCGTAGAGACAAACTGCATAAATACAAATTTGTTATATTTCACTAAACTAAAGTTTTGCTTATATTTAAAAATATGAACCTAACTCAGCTAACTGTATTTCGTGAGGTGATGGAGACCGGCTCCATCTCTCAAACTGCTAAGAAACTAAATCGCACGCAGCCTGCGATTAGCCTAGCGTTGAAAAACCTTGAAAAGACATTGGGTCTGACGTTGTTCGAACGTAAGGGAAGAAGATTGGTGCCAGTCCCCGAGGCGCACTATCTCTTAGCCGAAACTACGGGTATTTTGGACCGCCTGGCGACAATCTCCAGCACGATGGAAGGACTCATCAAAGGGCATGCCGGAAGCTTGAATATTGCAACGATGCCGGGTCCATCTGCCTTTTTGTTCCCACGTTTCATAAGCCAATCAGTTGGTGAAAACCCCGATATTCGCATCACGCTTTCGACACGCAGCTCACCGCAGATTATGGAGCTTGCCGGGACGCAAAATATCGACTTCGGCTTTGCTGACTTCGAGCATTCAGCCGGCAAAGAACCCCAGTATTCCGCTGAACTTATCCGGGCTGATTGCTTCTGTGCTATTGACTGTGAACATCCTCTTGCGTCGCGCAAGATCCTGACACTATCGGATCTTGACGGAACGCCAATGGGCGGCCTGCATCCTTCACACCCGTTCCAACGGAAAGTCCGGCAGGAGTTTGAGGACGTTGCCGCGGAGTACAATCAGACTGTTACCTGCCAGTATTTTCTACCTCTTATCCCCTTTGTCAGTTCGGGGCAGTGTTGCAGCATCGTTGACCCGCTGACTGTTGCGACTGAAAAAGAGCTTAATCTATCCAACGGAAAGCTTATTTTTTTACCTTTCGAGAAACCGCTAAGATATGAATACGCTCTCCTCGAACCTGACCACCGACCACCGTCCCAATTGGCAATTCAGATAAAAGCGGGCTGGAAAGCAGAAGTGTTGAAGAAATTGGATGCAGTGCAGGCAAACCCTCACGCAATATCGGTTGATGATGCGCGGTGCGAACAGAATTAAAGTTGTGTGGATTGCGACCTGAAATCCAATAAGAACGAATATCGGCAATGACCAATGTGCTTTTATCCGAGGCTGTGTTGCACAAATTGCGAGCGTTCCACCCAACTTCCCCTACCGCCTTGATGCCTGTACTGTCGAAGAGCAGGTTCAGCGGGCTATTGCCAACGCGATAGGGCAGGCTCACGTTCCATGATCCGAACGAGGAAACCGTTTGCTCAACCGTTTGCGTCCCGGAGACTTTGTTTTGAACGAACCGCGCGCTCGATCAACATTTGCGCCTTTTGACTTTGGGCAACCGAGATAGCTTGGTCAAAGGCGGCATTTGCTGAATCGATATCTCCTTGTGCTGCACTGATTTCTCCTTTGATACGGAGCAACTCAGCCTCAGCCCAGTGTTCTCCTGTGATATCCTGTTCTCGCAATGCGCGATCCACTGTACGTTGGGCAGCGCTAGGATCACCGGCCCTGAGAAGGGCTTTCGCGTGTTCAGCCAAATAGAGCGTTACCCAAAGCCAGCATCCTTTTGCGCGATACTCTTCTAAGGCCTTGTCCAGTTGATGGACAGCGCCGGGAACATCGGTCATGCAGGCTAGGACAGCATCATGAATGGCAACAAAATCCTTCCACAACGCCATGTCGTGCTCGTCCGAGACCCGTCGCATTTCCTCATTGATCTCGGTTGCGTTTTCTATGTCGCCAATCCAGATCGTCAGGGTGACTGCGTGCAGACCTGCGTAACAGATTGTGTTGGCGTGTTTGAGCTCGCGGGCTCGGGCAAGAGCCTTGTCGCAGGTCTGCCGCGCCATGTCTTCGTCGCCGCACATCCATTGTGCAAGGAGCATGTAGCACCAGATCTGCACACCAGGATCCTGAGCGAATTTCGTAGAGAAATCTACGATCTCAGCCGAATGATAGAGCTCATAAGCGACTTCGAGATCTTGAAGTGCCTCAGCAGACCGGCCCTTAGCGATCAGGGTCGCAGCCCGCATCCGGCGAGAAATCAGTTTTGGGATCGGGTCAGGTTCGTTCGCCACGTCCTTTACCAGTCTCGAAACCAGATCGAACGCTTTGTGCAGATCGTTGCCGATATATGGCGCGATCCAGGTCCCATAGTAGATTGCGACCGTGAGTTCCGGGTCCTTGGTTGCCTCTATCCGTTCCAATGCTTTCGAGAATGCTTCGCTGGCTTCAGCTGATGCATAACCATCCTTGGCGATATGTACCTGCGCGAGTTGCACCAGAAGCGCCAGCTCTCGTTCGCGCCAATCCGGTTTGTCCAGTAAACCCGCGACCAGCGTCAGGGCATTTCGCAGGTGATTTCCCGCCTCAATATATGCCGGTCGGGCCTGAGCTTTTCTGGCGGCCTCGCCCCATAAAGCAATGGCCTTTTCCCTCAACCCAGCCTCAGTCGCATGATGTGCGATCAATTCCGGGGGTGCATTCGGGTCAGCCTCAAACAGATCCGTAAGTCGGTGATGGATTTCCAGACGTCGGCGTTTCAGCAAGCTTTCATAGGCTACGTCCCGAAGCAGAGCATGCTTGAATACATATGTCGCATCCGGAGGAATCCCCCGCCGAAATACAAGTTCGCTGCGCTCAAGCTGTCCCAGCGCATCGTCCAGCGTCAGATCATCGACGCGGGCGATTTTTGCCAAGGAGGCTCGGTCGAAACTTCGGCCGATGCAGGCGGCTATCTGGGCGATTTCTTTAACCGGCTGAAGCCGGTCGATCCGGGCCATGAGGGAATCATGCAATGTCGCAGGTATAGTCACCCGGTCGATGGGACCGGTGAGTTGGAAACTGTCCTCAGTCTCAATAAGATCGCCGGACTCCAATATGGTCTTTGTCAGCTCCTCGATAAACAGTGGCACGCCGTCAGTTCGGTGGATGATTTCCCTGATCAGTTCGTCGGGAAGGGTTTTTCCACCAGATATCTTTGCGAGAACACCTTCGATCTGCTCCGAGGCCAGCCGGTTCAATGTTAGCTTGGATACAATTGGATGGCCTCCAAAAGCGTGCTGGAAAGTCGGCCTTGCCGTAATCAAGATCATGACCCGCTCGGCCGCAATCCGGTCCAGACATGCTTCTAACATCGCAAGCGTCGAGGCATCGCACCAGTGTGCGTCCTCCACCACCAGCAGAACTGGTTTTTCCCGTGAAAGGGCCTGCACTTCTGCCGAAGTTTCTTCCATGATCCGGACGCGAAGTTGTTGTGGCGTCAAAATGGGCTTTTCGGCGGATGGACCCGCCTCAATCTGAAGGAGTTCAGCAATGATCTTTGGGTCGGCAGCCCGGAGTTGCTGGCGGAGCTTTTCGATTTTTTCACTTGCCGAGTCGGTTTTCTGGTGGCTCATAGCGTGTGTAAGCTGCTGGATAACAGGAAAGAAACTCGAATCCGTGTGATAAGGAGAGCAGTGATAGTTCATCCGAAAATGATCCTGCGTTGAGACCGCATCAATGACGGCACGTGTCAGCCTGGACTTGCCGATGCCTGCCTCACCAATCAGGACAGCGACTTGGCCTTCGCCAGAAGTAGCGCGCTGCCAGCGTTCCATGATCAGCCCCAATTCATGATTACGCCCGATCATGGGCAGAACGGGATTGAGATCTTCCGTTTCGAAACGGCTTTCTAGGCTGCGCTCAGTTCCCACCCTCCAGGCCGGTACCTGCGAGTCCAATCCCTTAACGTCGAAATGACCTAACTCTTCTAACTCGAACGTGTCTTGGATCAATTGCTTTGTCGATTCCGGAACCAGAACCTGCCCCGGCTCGGCCAATGTCTGAAGGCGTGCAGCAAGGTTTGGCGTGTCGCCAACAACAGTTTCTTCCCGCGATGCCCCTTCCCCGATGAGGTCGCCGACGACAACCATGCCGGTCGCCACTCCGGCTCGAGCAGATAGTGCCTGCCCATCAGGGGTGCACATTTCGGCGATCGATCCTACGATTTCCAACGCGGAGCGTGCGGCGCGGTTGGCGTCGTCTTCATGCGCCACCGGCCAACCAAAATAGCACAGGACACCATCACCCATATATTTGGCTACATTCCCTTCATAACGTGTGACAATACCGGCGACCGTGTTTTGATAGTGCTTGATCACCTCGCTCATGTCTTCGGGGTCCAGCCGCGCCGACAATGCCGTTGATCCGGCCAGATCCACAAACAGAGTCGTTAGATGGCGACGCTCGGCCTCGCGTTTGATTTCCGTTACACTGGTCGCGTCAGAATGAGATTGATTGGGTTCTCCAGCATCGATGGCAGTCCGCAACCGCTTTCGCGCGCCCAGTGAAAGGCCGATCTCGCGCATATCCTCATCTGTTAGATCAAAAAGGATATCAAGATCGACCTCATTCTCGACCAGAACCGGCTCCAGATTAAGGAGCTTCATTCGTGACAGCCATTCAACGAGATCGGACATTAGGTGACGGGTCCTCGACGAGGGTCTAAGAACCGTAGTTTTCCCGATCAAGAAGGTTTGGGCAATCAGTAATCCCCAGACGTCGAGTTTGCACAAATCGCAAAAGATATCGCCATATATGGCATGTGGGCATAAGAACAGAGAGCCAACTAGGTTGGCTTGGGACCTAGAGATGAGAAAGCCAGAATGCGGCTAAACAAAAGAGCATTCAAAAAAATTACCTGTGTAGAAAACGCTGGGAACCGCATCGTCGGGCTGGGAACCATTTGATAGTTTGTCGAAATTGCAAATGTGCTAGTTAACCGCGGTGTGTGAGTGCACCTAACTCCAGGGTTCTGCGCCCGCGGGGGTCGGCAGGTTCGACGGGCCGCATTGCGGCTTCCATTATAGCAGGTAGGTGTCGGCCAAGATCCGGGACGGCCCAGAGTGGTCACTTGTTGAGGTCTCGCCATGCTGCGCTTGCAGCTCGCATTGCTACCATTCGCTGCGGACGCGAAGACATGACCTCATGTTGATATCCACGTCTTTTACGTTGTTCCGGCGGGCGCTTCTGATGCGTATGTTCTTCATTTCAGATCGACCTGACATCACCTGCCGCTTGACCAAGAATCCAGTCGATCCCACACAGAAAGTCATCTATTGTGAGCGGATTGTTTTCTCCGCTGGATGCAGAGAGTACAAACCCATGTGCATAGTCGATGAGCACGTGAACAAGGACGTTACCGCCATCGCTGTTTTCAAGTTGGTCCGTGCTGGCCTTTAGTTCTACCGCCACGTTCATAAGGTCCGCGCTCATGAGCGTCACATCGTCCAAGATGGCACGGAGTAGATTGGCGTTCTTCAAAGCGTAACCATAGTAAGTCGCCATAATTGCGCGGGCACGCTTGACCGGAGCACCTCCGCCCACGCCATCCAACACGCCTGCAAACGCCACTTCCACCAGATCGGTCAAAAGCTGTTTCTTGCTACCTGCGTGATAGGTCACGGCCATCGGAGTGACGCCGAGTTGATCGGCAAGTATGCGAAAGGATAGCGTATCAACACCTGCGCTTTGGGCGATGGGCAATGCAGTCTGCAGGATCACCTTTTTCGAAAGGCGCTGCTCAGCCTTTGGCGGCCGCCCCGGTGGGGCAGTTTTCGTCATCTGATTTTCAATCTGTAATCGAGATCCACCAGACCAGAGGGAAAGCTGCTAACCGAAACCAGTTCCAGATCAACGTCACCTTGTGTCTCGCCGAATATCCGAATGCCTTCACCGATTAGGATGGGAATCAAAGTGATCCGCATGTCTTCAATCAGCCCGGCTTTGAGGAATGAACAGATGATTGCTCCGCCATCCACGTAAACTCGACTGAAACCACGCGCGTCAAAGCTCATCATCAATTCGTTTGGTGTTTTGTCTGAAACCTCAACCTTCTCACGTAGGTCATTAGGGATGTCGTCGGCTGTCATCGAGCGACTGAGAACCACCACAGGTTTCGTGTATGGCCACGCTCCAAACCCCCTAACCGTCCGGTACGATCCCGACCCCATTACGATCACATCGACACTGTCCTGAAAGGCTGTGAACCCGTGATCTTCATCCTTGGTGGGTTGCTTATTCAACCAATCCAGCCTGTGATCCGACCTTGCAACAAAGCCGTCCAGACTCATTGCCATCATAATATGTCCTGTGGGCATCGTCTGGATCTCCTACACATTTTTATATATGCCGTATAATAATATCCTTGCGACGCTCAAGGGGGAAAAACTTCAGGCTTAGCTCTGAACCCAATCCGAGAATGCCCGCACTGCGCCAATTGGAGCGGTTCTGTGCGGTTGAACTAAGAAATACCCGTATTCAGGCAGAACGGTTTCCGACAATCTAAACAGCCTTTCCGCATTCAAATCGCCCCCAACCAAGTCATCCATCAAAGCGATGCCCTGTCCGTCGATGACCGCTTGCACCCGAACATTCGGGTCAGGAACGATCAGCACATCTCGCCTTGATTGCCGAGGAAGCTTTGCGGCGTTCAGCCAATCTGACCAAGCGCTGCTGTCATCACGATCTCTCAGCAACGTAAGTTGCGATATTGCCGGCCCTATTCCCAACTCATTCACCAGGTCGGCCGCCGCCCGATTACCTACTGGATACGGCCGCAAATGCATGAACGGTGTAACGGTGCCATCACTCCAATTCCCGTTGCCCCACCTAATTGCCAGGTCCACTTCCTGCATCTCTGCCTGCGAAAACTCGATCATCGGTTGAATGCGAAGCTGCACATCCGGGTGGTTTTGCATGAATGACATCAGGCGTGGCGACAGCCAGCGCGCAGCGAAATAGGTCGAGACACCAACAGTCAAAGAGCGCGACGAAATCCCTTTCAACGCCTGAATTTCGGTTTCGATTTCTTCGTATCGGGTCTGGCAGATTGCGAGCAGTTTCAGCCCTTCACCGGTGAGTGTGACACCGCGCGTTGTGCGCTGAAACAAAGCCATCCCCAGATCGGCCTCAAGCGTTTTGATCTGATAACTGATCGCGCCCTTTGTCATATTGAGCGCCGACGCTGCCGTCGAAAAGCTGGAATAGCGGGCGATCTCGGCAAATATCCTAAGCAAGTCGTGGTGATAAAAGCGGGCAGTCATGAGTGCAGCGTACAAATTTTCTGAACGCTGAGAAAAGAAATTTTCGATTTTCAAGGCAATTTTTTAAGCCCAAAATTTGCATCTAGTTGCGTGAAACGAAAAGATGACGTTGGACCCTTTGAACGCTGTAGCAGACACATCAACACCGGCGGGGCGTCGCAGACGCGTGCGCCGACGCCGCTTGGCCCGTGACAATGAGCCCTCTGAAAGCACGCCGTTCACAGGGCGCAAGATACCTGCATATAATCTTTTGAGCGAAACGGCACTGACCCGGATCGAAGATCAAGCCGATTGGATTCTAAGCAATATTGGTGTCGAGTTCCGGGGGGATCGTACCGCGCTTGATCACTTCGCCCAAACCGGTGCACGCATCGATGGCGAACGTGTACGGTTTGAACCGGGTCACGTCCGCGCGCTTTGCGCTACCGCCCCTTGTGAATTTCAGTTGCATGGTCGAGACCCGGCCAAAACAGTGACACTTGGCGGCGACAACGTTGTGCTGATGCCGGGATATGGCTCTCCGTTTGTCAGCGATCTGGCGAATGGCCGCCGCTATGCGACGCTGGAGGACTTCCGCAACTTCGTCAAACTGGCCTACACTGCCCCTGCCCTGCACCATTCCGGCGGCACGGTGGTCGAGCCGACAGATGTACCGGTGAACAAACGACATCTGGACATGATGCTGGCGCATCTGACGCTGTCGACCAAACCCTTTATGGGATCTGTCACAGCACCTGAGCGTGCGCGGGATAGTATCGAGGTGGCTCGCTTAGTCTTTGGGCGCGACTTCATGAAGTGTCACGCAGTGATGCAGGCAAATATCAACGTCAATTCGCCGCTGGTTTATGATGATTCCATGTCGTCGGCTCTGCGTATCTATGCGGAGGCAGGCCAATGTGTCTGCGTCTCCCCAGCGATTTTCGCGGGTGCCATGGGGCCGCTTTCGCCGGCGGCGGTAACGGCGCAAACTCTGGCAGAAGCGATGGTTGGCATTGCGCTTGCGCAACTGGTGCGCCCTGGTTGTCCGGTGGTCTTCGGCTCGTTCCACTCCACAATGAACTTGCGTACGGGCGCTCTGACCTTTGGATCGCCCGAGGCGAACATGACCACGATGGCGCTTACTCAATTGGGACGAAGGCTTGGCGTGCCTGTGCGGTCCGGCGGCGGACAGATCACCGCCTCCAATGCGCCCGACGGGCAAGCGTTGCAGGATAGCACCGATGCAATGTGGTCCACGCTTTTGTCCGGGGCCCATCAGGTTTGGCATGCGGCGGGCTGGCTCGAAGGTGGGCTTGTGATGTCCTACGAGAAATTCATCATGGATCTCGACCACTGTGGCGCGATGCTGAAACTGTTGCAGGGCTTCGAAACGGATGACGAGGCCTTTGGCCGTGATGCCTATTTTGAAACGGGCCCGGGCGAAAATTTCCTGTCGACCAGTCACACGCTACGGCACTATGCGACGGCGAATTTTGAGCCACAGATTTCTGACGCCGGACCCTTCGAAACCTGGTCCGAAAATGGTGCTCTTACAACAGATCAACGTGCCACTGGGCGGTGGCGTCAGATGTTGAACGACTATCAATGCCCCGAAATGGAACCCGAAATCCAAGCCGCGCTTGAAGACTTCGTGTCAGATCGCAAAGCACGAATGCCGGACGAATGGTACTAGAGAGAGGAACCCCCATGGCCGAAGAACTTAGCCGCACATCCGCGCTTGCATCCCGCCACACCGCGCTTGGATCGGGGCTTGAGGATTGGAATGGTATGGGCACCGCCTGGACCTACCGCACCGACCCCAACGATGAACACGATGCGGTTCGCGAACGCGCGGGAATGTTTGACATGTCGCCTCTGAAAAAGGTGTTCGTGCGCGGTCCTGACGCCCAAGCGGTTCTTGATCACCTTACCACACGCGATCTTTCCAAGGTCACACCGGGAAAGGCGGCTTACCTGTGCGTTCTGACAGATGAGGGCGGGATCGCCGACGATGCCATAGTGTCCAACAACAGCGGTGACGAATGGATGATCGTGCATGGCTCGGGCAACACGATGGCGCTCCTGGAGAATTCGGCGGCAGGGAGTGACGTCCAGGTCGAATTTACCGACGACTTGCATGACCTGTCCGTGCAGGGGCCAGCCTCGCTGGATATCCTCAATGCTCATATCAACATCGATCTCGCCAAACTGGGCTACTTTGAACATGCGCCTGCTGTGCTCTTTGGTCATCCCTGCCGCATTTCGCGTACCGGATATTCCGGCGAACGCGGCTACGAGATTTTTGCCGATGGCTCTGTGATCACCGACATTTGGGACAAACTGGCGGAGGCAGGCGTCATGCCCTGCTCCTTTACAGCACTCGACAAGGCGCGGATCGAGGCGGGGCTGCTATTCTACGGATATGACATGACCGAAGTCAACACGCCCTGGGAGGTCGGCCTTGGCTTTACTGTCAACAAATCCAAGGGCGATTTTCGCGGCAAATCGGCCGTCATGACTGCAAAAGGTTCCGAAAAGGTCAATAACTTCTGCCTGGATATCGATCATTCTGACATGGTCGATGGCGGAGAAACCCTGTTATTGAATGGCGCGGCGGTGGGCGTCATCAACAGCCCCTGCTTCTCGCACCGTTTGGGCAAATCGCTCGCCCTTGCGCATGTTCAGCCCGAGCTTACCATCGGAACCACGCTAAAGGTTTCAGGAAATGACTTCGCGACAAACGCAACAATTGTGTCCAGCCCGATTTACGACCCCGAAAAAGTTCGCGCACATAGTTAGGGAGGTCTTGGCAGGCAGCGACGGTGCCTGTGTTCCAGCCTCGCTAGCAATGTCTCGGTATGGTTCACGGATCGATCTTGCCACTTTGCGTTGCGGCTCTTTCGGGCGGCATCGGTTTTTCAAAAGGCAGGGTCGATGTCTGATTTTCGGACAAAGTTATTTGGTGCACAAGCAACGCGGTTACTAGCTCTTCCGTCACATCCTACACGCCATTTTTGGCTGCACACTCCATTCGGGCCGAATTCATAAGACAGTTTGGCGATTTTTTGCTAGTCTATCTTATTGTCACTGCACTCGACTTTACGTGGGGGCGTTGGTCTATTGAAAAAACTAATTTTGAAAGCAGCGGTCGTTCTGAGTACAATCTGTCCGCTTAGTCTGGACGGTGTTGCGGCGCAAACCGCCGAAGAAGTTGAAACGGGCAACCGACTGGCGGCAGTGCTACGGGCCGGCAGAAGTGTCGTGTCGAACAGTCAGGACTTAATCAACAATCCGGATATTACCGACAAAGGGCTGTCCGGTGATGTGTTCTACGAGCAAGTTATTGAGGCCTACTTGGAGGCCAATGGTGAACCACCACTGCATGATGGGTTGGACCCACTGGAGCAAAAGCTTACAGAAACGCAGCTGGACGCTATGGTCACGGTAATCGACGCAAACCAAGAGATAATAAATGCCGAGGGAGTGGCATTCAAAGGATTTATTCCGGCGGTTTTTGCGCGGTTGGTAAATGAACAGTTCGCTGATGAAATTGGCACATCTGCCATGGTCAAGGTAACGGCGCCTTCAGAACTTGTCCGCAATCGCATGGCCCGTCCGGATACTTGGGAAAACTCGGTCATAGAGGAAAAGTTCAAGGACACATCTTGGACCGAAGGGCAGCCATTTTTCGAAGAAACCAACGTTTCTGGAACACCTGCTTTCCGTATGCTGATCCCAGAATACTACTCTGAGTCCTGTCTTTCATGCCACGGATCGCCAGCGGGTGAAACGGATGTGACTGGTTTCCCAAAGGAAGGTGGGCAACTTGGTGATCTGGCGGGTGCAATTAGCATAACCCTTTTTAGATGAAACAAGAATCTGGTGTGAGTAACAATTGGCGGTGGGTGTCCGAAAATACTATTCCGGTGCGCATAGGATCACTGTCGGCGCTCTTGTTAGCTGCTTTGGTCGTGAGCACCATCGTGATGGTCTACGATCTGGCGCGTAACCAAGCCCGCATACAAGACGCAAATACTGAGTTTCACCGGCTGGAAGTGGCAGGCCAGGCAGATCGTCAATTTGGAGAAATGAGGTACTGGCTGACGGATCTTTCTGTCAGCTTACTGACCCTTTCTGAGCGGCGCGCCAACGAAGCAAGTACAAAGCTCAATAGCAGCCTCGAACAGCTCTCCGATTTTGCACCCGAGTCCGCAGCCAGCGTACAAGAGCAGGCAAACTCCTATTACGATACTTCCATGCAAGCAGCCGATGCTTACACCGACGGCAACAGAGTGCTGGGAAATACTTTACTTGCACAGGCCCGAGTGGCCAGTGATGCCGTCGACAAGACGCTGACGCAATTGGTCGATGACCTATCTGAAAGCGCCGACCAAACCAGAAATGAAGCAACGATTGCCGCCAAGGCAGCGATGAACCGAGCGATCATTGCATGTGTTATCATTGTGATATTGGGAGCGCTTCTTACGTGGCGTGCTCTAAGGTCGATCGTTGTACCACTGCATGCAATCAACATTGCGATTTCAGGCCTAATCCGGGGTGAACGGGATGTCGCGCTGCCGCCCGAAGGCCCTGATGAGCTAGGTCGGATGTCCCAAGCGCTAAGAGCGCTTCGCGACAGCCAGGACAAACGGCGCGAACTAGAAGAAGAAGCGCGTGCGCAGCGCAATACGATTCTGACAGCAATTGAAACAATTCCAGACGGGTTTGCATTGTTCGACAACGAAGACGAGCTCATACTCTTCAATGATCGGTTCCGCCGCATTTTCGCACATGTGGACGACATTCTGGTTCCAGGCACCCGGTTCGAAGACATCTTGCGGCTGCAACTGGAACGAAAATCGGTGGATACCGGCGATGTTCCTGACGAAGAGTGGATTAGTAGCCGGCTTGCACGACATCGCAGACCTGACGGAGATCGCCAAGAAGTCTTGCTGGGTGGCGCATGGATTCAGGTGTCGAAACGCCAGACGCCCGACGGGGGCACGGTCGCTGTTTACAGCGATATTTCTGACCTTAAGTCCAAACAGGAACAACTTGAAGATGCCAACGCGCAGGCGATCGCCGCCAGCTCGGCCAAAAGCCAGTTCCTGGCTTCCATGAGCCACGAGTTGCGCACTCCTTTGAACGCGATCATCGGTTATAGCGAAATGCTGTCTGAAGATGCTCAGGACATGGGATTCGAGACTGCGACGGATGATCTGGAGAAGATCATGGCATCCGGGCGACATCTGCTCTCGCTCATCAACGACGTTCTTGATCTGTCCAAGATCGAAGCGGGCAAAATGGAAATGTACCCGGAACGCTTCGCACTCCGGCCGTTGTTGGACGAAGTCGCGTCGACGGTGGTTCCCTTGGTGAGCAAGAATGGAAATGAACTGGTTCTCTCTTGTGATCTCGAAGACACTGACGAGATCGAAACCGATAAAACCAAGCTCCGGCAGAACCTTTTCAACCTGTTGTCCAACGCGGCGAAGTTTACTGAAGGTGGTAAGATCGAGCTTCTCGTCTCTAAACTCCGGAAGAATGATACGGATTTCTTTCGATTTGCGGTGCGAGATGAAGGTATCGGAATGACGTCGGAGCAACGCGACAAGCTGTTCCAGGCGTTCGTACAAGCTGATCAGTCTACTACGCGCAATTTCGGAGGCACCGGGCTCGGGCTCGCCATTGCGCAGGAATTTACGCGTATGATGGGCGGGCACATCACAGTTGAAAGCAAGGAGGGTGTTGGATCGACCTTCTCTTTTGAAATTCCGGCGCGTTATGCTGCTGTGTCCACCTTGGTTGACGATCACAGTGAAGCGTCACCGGACACTGCTTTGGGCCGCGTTCTGATCGTGGATGATGAAGAAGACGCACGAAACGCGGTTGCACAAATCGTACGCGAGGAAGGGTATGATGTCTTGATGGCATCGAACGCGGAGGCGGGCATGAAAACGGCACGCGCGCAAAAGCCTGACGTCATTCTACTGGATGTTATTATGCCCGAACGCGACGGCTGGTCTATGTTGAAAGAACTCAAGGCAGACTCGAAGCTGTGCGAGACACCCGTCGTCCTAGCCACAATTGTCGCGGATCGCGACATGGGCCTTGCTTTTGGAGCGATCGAGCACCTGATCAAGCCGATTGATCCTGCTCGGCTGATCGCAACGCTAGATTCAATCGCCTCGGGTCGCGCCAAAGACGTGCTGATCGTTGACGACGATATGTCAACACGGAACCTGTTTCGCCGTATTTTGACGCGCAATGGTTGGACAGTGCGTGAGGCGGCAGACGGTCACGGCGCGCTCAGCCAGTTGAAATCTAAAAGACCGACTCTGATGGTATTGGACATTATGATGCCTAATGTGGACGGTTTTGATGTTCTCAAAACGGTTCGCACAACTGATGGGCTTGCCGATTTGCCGGTTATCGTAGCCACGTCTAAGGACCTGACGCGGGACGAACTGGATTGGTTGAAAGCCCATTCAGATGAGGTCATCCGCAAAGGAGATACCGGTCGAGGTGATCTGATTGCGGCGCTGAAACGTCAGTTACAGGACTATTCATAAGTCGGAAAGTTTAAGGCGATGGCAAAGATACTTATTGTGGAAGACAACGATATGAACCTTGATATGCTGTCGCGCCGGCTGCAGAGAAAAGGATACGAAACCGTATCGGCCCGCGATGGTCAGGCTGGCGTCGAACAAGCCCTATCGGATAAACCAGACCTGATTTTAATGGACATGAGCCTGCCAGTAATCGACGGTTGGGAGGCGACAAGACAAATAAAAGCAAACCCAGACACGAAAACTATCCCAGTTGTCGCTTTAACTGCCCATGCGATGCAAAGTGATCGCGACAAAGCCATGGAGGCAGGTTGCGACGAATTCTATACCAAGCCGATCGAACTGCCTGGGTTGCTGGAGATTATTAAAAAACTGCTGGACGGGTAGCGCGGCATGGTTTCCAAGAACCGAAAAGACAAGTTGGCACTAGCTACCCGCATTTCCCAAAACCTCAATGGGCCGTCAGAAGCGATCGTAGGGTTTCATAACCTGCTGATCGAGGAGGTACGCAAAACTGGGCCAGAAGCCGCGTTGGAGGATTTGCAAAAGATTGGCGCCGCCGCCAGCAATCTTGTCCAGATGATCGAATTGTTGGGGAAAAGTGCGCACCAAATCTCGGCCGACAAAGACGCTCAGGCAAAATTACGGCATGATCTACGCTCACCGATTAACGCGATCATTGGGTATTCGGAAATGGTGCTGGATGATTTCGAGGCAGATCTGAAGCCTTCCGCTCGCAGCGACATAAACGCGATCCTGAGCGAAGCGCGTAAGCTGGCGCTACAGATCGACAGCACCATCAGTGATGCGGAAATTCCGCCAAGCGCTGAGGACAGTGACCGGGATCAGGAAATTGCGGCCAGCCTTGAACGCAGCCTTGCGAGCTCAGATGCCGGTCGCGAAGCTCTGACCGGGCGTATCTTGGTAATCGATGACGAGGCGGCCAATCGGGAAATCCTGACTCGTTTGCTAGAGCGCCGAGGACACAGTGTGCGATCGGTCGACTCGGCCAGCGAAACTTTTGAAGCACTAGATCGCGAGGGCTTCGACCTTGTTCTGTTGGATATCCTAATGCCAGAGGTAAATGGCATCGACGTCCTCGAAAGAATGAAAAAAGATCCGTCTTGGCGCGAAATACCCGTGGTCATGATTTCCGGTCTGAACGAGACAAACGCTATCGCCAAATGTATCAGTGTCGGCGCTGAAGACTATTTGCCAAAACCTATCGATCCTGTGTTGTTGCACGCGCGCGTCGATGCTTGCATGGAACGCAGTCGCTGGCGCGCCAAGGAATTGGCGTTCACAAATGAGATCACCTACGAACGTGACAGGGCAGACAAATTGCTGCACTCGATGCTGCCCGCGCCGGTTATCAAACGACTAAACGATGGCGAGACAAACATCGCTGATCGTTTCGTCGGCGCCACCATAATATTCGCGGATATCGTGGAATTTACACCACTAGTAGCCCGCATGGACGCCGGTGACCTGATCCTGGAGTTGTCAAACTTGTTCACTGCATTTGACGACCTGGCCACCCTGCACGGTATCGAAAAGATCAAGACGATTGGAGACGCCTACATGGCGGCATCGGGTATTCCTTTGCGTCGCGAGGACCACGCGCTAGCGGCAATAAGCTTTGCACGTGACATCCTGAGAGCGATGTCCGACAGCACAGTTAGTAGCGCGGGTTTGCAAATCCGCATCGGTATCCATTCCGGACCCGTCATTGCTGGTCTGATTGGGCGAAAACGTTCAATTTATGATGTTTGGGGGGAAACCGTGAACCTTGCCAGCCGTCTCGAGGCCACGGGAAGGTCAGGGCACATCCACATCTCCGCGGAAACCAAGGATGCACTGGGTGATCATTTGTCCAACGCGGAAGCGCAAACTCATTTTGTAAAAGGAGTGGGAGAAATAACATCTTACTTCGTATCTTAAGGCTTGTGACACGGTTCTGAGCCCCATCAGTTCGACCGTTTGATAATTTCGAGTTGGAACTTGGCCAAACGGCCTAATTTGTGTCTCAAAAAGCTGATCGTTGCGTTTGCAAACCCTTGGTTCTGGACCAATAAATTTGTTGTCCCCATCTCGGCGACATGGTTCAAGCACCTGAGATGTGGGGGTCATGTTGAGTAGTCTATTCTGGTTGTTGGACGAGTAGATGGCGCGGCTATAGCCTTACTGCGCAAAGGGCCATGATTTCGTCCAAATTCCGGTAAGACACTCCGAACCGCAGGTAGAAGAAAACCGCGAGCGTGATCACGTCATTCGGAAAATGCGCGCCTTCAACGAGATTGTCACGGCCTGCTCCTGTCATGTTCTTGTGCACGCGACCAGGAACGCACTCGACCTGACAGGTAGAGGCAAAGTTTGCGACAGCCCCCCCTCTCACCGCGCTCAGCCATGATCTGTCGCAAACTTGAGTTCAAGGAGTTTTATGATAGCACAGCGCTAGTTTCCATAATGATCATTAAAACAGCTTTTTGCTCACTACATTGATGATTCGCATTTGCGCGAGCTTTTAGATGTTATGCGGCCAATGGAAACGTACATCATCCGCTTTGTTCTGATTTCGCCACAAAACTAACCAAGGTGGCGCGCGATCTGTTCTATCAGTTCTTGAGCATCCTCGGTTGATACTCCCCGCACTCGGACTCGAATGCGAACTTCATCTGGTGACAGCTCGGCCTGTACTGTCCCCCCTCCACCCAACTTGATCGGTGTCAACGGTTGGACTAGCTGCGGACGCCCGCCACGGGGCTTATCGGTAGCAGGCGGAGGAGACGACTTCATTGCATTTTCCAGAGCGTCCCATTCGGTTTTAGGGTCAATAACCTCTGCCTCTGCCAGTGCACGACGAAGTTTGCTCTGAGCCCCCCCTCTCAGCGCCGATGCGAGTTTTAAACCCGCCTTCTCCGAAAGCGCCACAGGATGTTGCAGCAGGTCACCGAGAGCTTCATGGACCATTGCAAAGCTGCGAACTTTTGATCTCTTGGCTTTGGAGGCGGCTGCAAACAGGACATCAACTGCTGCCTCGGTAGACTCGAATATCCCCTGCCCTACTGCCAGAACTGCAATACGTCCACGCTCGTATGGGCTTAGGTTAGAGCGTAGCTCATTTTCCTCGACCATCGATACGTAAGCCCCCTGCCCCGAACCGGCACCTCTCACGAAGGCAGGAATGGTCGCAAACCGATCATCAGTTTTTGACAAACGTCTAAATGCGTCTAAGCGCCTGAACCCCGAAATAAGACCATAGCTTTCGCCTTCACGCGTCACTTCAATAGGTGTACGCAGCCCGTTTGTTCTCAAAGACTCCAAGAGCTCTGCCATAGCCTCTTCGTCTTCGACCATCCGATCTCGACGAATATACTCAGCATCAATCGACTCAATCGGTAGCATTTCAGCCACCAAACCCGCATCCTTTGCGTCTCGCCACCTTGCTGCGTCGCTTTGATCCTTGGCTAATTCCACACGGTCCGTGACAGTCGCCATTCCGCTTAAGGATGCAGCCTCTGCTGCTACCTGTGCAATCGGTGGTGTGGGCGTTGTACCGTCAAACGGGTTCAAAGAAGGTTTCGCGGCGAAACCCACCTCCAACTCTTCTAATTCCGCTGTGTTTGGAACAGCAAGTCTTCTACGTTTAGCCATTCGACTCTCCTCCCATTTGGGCATCCCGCCACCAACAACCTACTAGAACTTCTTTGAATTCCGCGTAGGTACGATCGAAAGTTTCACGTCCACGGACATAGGTTTCGCGGTTAAAATCTCGGTAGTCAGCCTCGTAAATACCGTTCACTTGTTCACCCGCCTGCCCGACCAAAGCAGTGAAGTCCTGTCGGTAAGCGTTCATGAAGTCGCCAAAATACGCCTGGATCACGTTCGCCATATCTGTCTGTTGGCTGGCATCAAATCGGGTAATGATTGCCCGAACGACATCCCATTCGAACTTCAACTCTGGCAATCCAGCTGCTCGCTGGGCAGTGTTCTCCCCATCTTCGATACTTGCGAACGTCGTATACAGCATGTCAAAGAAGCGGCCGGTTGAATCGAACTCCAGGAATGACGCTCCAAGCGGGACCAAAAGGATATCCGCTGCAGCCAATGCGTTGATCGTTAGGTACCCAAGTGCAGGAGGGGTATCAATGAATACGATGTCGTAATCGTTTAGAACACCTTCAGTCTCAAGAAAGTTGGTCAGACCATCCCACAATGGCCAACTTTTTAACCCCATACGCCAGACCGGGATCTGGAACTCTGCCCAATACAAATTCAGTTGGGCCCCTATAAGGTCGATATTGGGCCAATGGGTTTTCTGAATAACATCAGTTGGACTTGTTGCTAGCGCCTCTTGCAGTGTTTCATCCAAAGGGATTTCGGCCTGCCCGCCAACCTGCCGGACGCGGTTCTCTTCTTGAACAGCCCTCGCGTAGTCTTTGGCTATCAGCGGAAATACTGTTTGCCACTCGTCCGCAACTGTTCCGCCAAGAATTGACGTCATCGATCCCTGGCTATCTAGATCAATTACCAGAACTTTGTAGCCATCTAATGCCGCAGACATAGCAAGGTGAGCAGCGGTTGATGTCTTGCCAACGCCCCCTTTGAAGTTCGCTACTGATACGACTTTGGCAGGCAGGCCTTCCGGACGATATGGCAAGTATTCCTTAGTACTGACACCTTCTGCGGCAAAGTGTTTTCTAAGCGTCAAAACCTCTTCAAGAGTAAACCACTTTGAACCTGCTTCTCCCTCTCCTTGTGGGAGTTCGGTATTTGCTTTGAGGACACGTCTTAGGTGAGCAGGAGCTACGGGAATTAAGTACTTGGTGATCTCCCAGATAGAGAAACGACGTAGCCGTTTTTCACCGTCGGGTGCGTAGCCTCTCCGGGCTAGATCCTCGCGCCCTTTTGCGCAGAAAGTGGCAGCTTTAGCGAATCGTGAAGTTCCAATAGGATCAGGTAACTTTGCCGCTGCTTTTTCCGGATCGAGATTGAGATAAGGGGGCAGGGGAGGTTGGTTGTTCTTATTCACTGTCGGTACCTCAGGTAATGTTCGCCTTGGCGGCGTATATAGCGCAATGTAGCGAACATTTGGAGGAGAGGCTATCCTTCCTCTTCGTTTTTTCCACTGAAGTTGTAGCTGCGACCGGGTTTCGCCACGAAACTTGAATAATGAATAAAGCAGAACGCAACAAATCGTTTAGTTACTTTGTATAATTTAGTATATTTGGGATGGAAAAATCTTTTTAATACAAAAGATTACATATTGTTGAGTAACCATTTACAGGGTCAAGGGGACCCGCATACGGGATTAAAAGTACCCAAGTACAGGACGTATGGCGCCAAGTTACGGTTAGACGGGTCCCGATTCTCAGGACGCCAGTATTTACCTTGAAAAAGGCTCTAAATCGGGGTTCAGGGCACGAGAGTTTGCGTGTTCTTTGCTTCGTGCGAGTCTTTCCCATGCGTTTCTGTGGATAACTTTTGGGCTTACTTCGAAAGGTACCCATCCACGGGATCGGCGTCATCCTGTATATAGGCACCTAAAATAGATTGCAACTCAGGTACCTATCATGCAAATAATGAGCAAACGAGCAGCCAGGCAGAATCATGCCGGATACACAAGTAAACATGGACAACCTCTCAGGCGCGTTGCGTCGGGAGACAGTTAAGAAAAACGTCGCCGCGATTCACATCAGCGGGAAGTTGACGCTGTTGCAACGCAAGTTGTCGAACGTTTTGTTGTTGAATGCATATGACGCGCTGACGTCCGCCCCGACCCATACAATTGACGCCCGGACGTTGGCGATGATGGTTGGATATAACTCAAACGACTTTGACACGTTGCGAGCAAGCTTGCGCGCTCTGGCTGAAACGGTCGCTGAATGGGACATGTTGGATGAGCAGGGGCGCCAGGAATGGGGTGTTTCATCTTTGTTGAGTTTTGCAAAGTTGAAGAATGGAATCTGTGAATACGCATATTCACCAGCATTGGCGCAGAAACTTTATGATCCGAAAATCTACGCGTTAATAAATGTCCAGATTCAGAGAAATTTTAGTTCAGGACACGGCTTAGCGCTTTATGAAAATTGCTATCGATTTGTCCGGACAGGATCGACGGGTTGGTGGGCGCTGGATGTCTTCAGAAAGCTCATGGGTGTCGACGGAAGCGATTACTATGGCAGCTTCAAGCACCTAAATGCCAAGATCATTAAACCAGCTGTTGCCGAAGTTAACAAAAGCTCTGATATTCTCATTGAGCCTGAATTCCAAAAGAAGGGCCGCACAGTTACAGATATCCGGTTCCTGATAAAGGGTAACCCGCAGAAAGCGATGTTTGAGATTGATGATGAAGATGGCGTTCGCAATCTGACAATCTACAAGACGCTGCGCCAGCAAGGTGTGTCCGACAGGTTGGCGCGACAATGGATTTCTGAACATGGCGAAGACTATGTTCGGGAAAAGCTCGAATATGCCAAGGGCAGGGATGGAGTTAAATCGACTCTTGGTTTCCTGTCCGCTGCCTTGCGGGACAACTATCAAGCGCCAGAAAAGAAGACGTCGGCGGTGCCAGGCCCATCAGTGGGTGAAGCTGTAAAACGCAGGACTGCCGAACAAGAGCAGCAGGACAAGGAATACGAAGCAAGAACTGTAGAGCGGACCGAACGTGCGCGACGATTGGCAATTGTTGAGGACCTGGTTTCGCGGCGAAACCCAACGCAACGCGATGCCGACAAGCGGCTCTTTCTATCGGGCCTTGATAATGATCTCGACCGAGAACATTTCAGAGCTCATGGGTGGCGATCAGGGTTGAACGCCACAAAGATATTTGAATTCTGGGAGGAGCTTGAACCAGAAGCTTTCACCTGAGCGTTGTTTCAATAACGTCCATCCAGGGCTATTGCTTTTTGAGCGCAGATTTTAAGGCGTCACCAAGTGCGCTGTGGTGCGCGTTTTCTTTTGATTTTGCGTATTGCGCCTGTTTCCCTTTTGGTCGGTATGGGCGTTTTTCTGAACCCTTGCCGTCCTGTTCTTGACGCGCCGAGGCTCCGCCATCCTTTCGCATGGTCAGAGCAATACGTTTGCGTTGCACGTCAACCTCGACCACAGTGACTTTGACCACGTGGCCCGTTTTCACCACTTCATGCGGGTCTTTGACAAACCTGTCCGCTAGCTGACTGACATGGACCAAACCGTCCTGATGCACGCCCACGTCGACGAAAGCGCCAAACGCGGCCACATTGGTGACTGTCCCTTCCAGCACCATTCCAGGTTTCAGATCGGTAATCTCTTCGACCCCATCAGTAAACGAAGCGGTCACGAAACTAGGGCGGGGATCACGACCTGGCTTTTCCAGCTCTGAGAAAATGTCTTGCACGGTCGGAAGGCCAAAATCTTCATTCACGAACTGTTCTACGCGCAGCCCTTTCAAGGCACCGTCATGCCCCATGATTTGGCGAATATCACGACCACAGGCAGATACGATCCGTTTCGCAATTTTGTATGCTTCTGGATGCACCGAGGACGCGTCCAAGGGTTCTACGCCATCCCGTATCCGCAAAAAACCTGCGCACTGCTCATAGGCGCGCGGCCCAAGACGCGCGACGCGCAGCAACTCCTTGCGGGATTGGAACGCGCCGTTGAGATCACGATGCATAACAATAGCGTCCGCAAGGCCGGGCCCAAGACCAGAAACGTGTGAGAGTAGGGGGGCAGAGGCCGTATTCAGATCCACACCCACAGCATTCACAACGTCTTCGATTACGGAAGCCAGCGACTGTGACAGGCGATGTTGATCAACGTCGTGCTGGTATTGACCGACGCCAATGGATTTTGGTTCGATTTTTACCAGTTCTGCCAGCGGATCCTGCAAGCGGCGGGCAATCGAAACAGCTCCACGCAGCGATACATCCAGGTCTGGAAATTCACGCGCGGCCAATTCTGATGCCGAATAGACCGAAGCTCCGGCTTCTGAAACGACAACCTTGGTTGGGGTTTTGACGCCCTTTGGCTGCAGTTTTAACGTGTCGGCAACCATCTTTTCGGTCTCGCGGCTCGCCGTGCCGTTGCCGATAGCGATGAGGTCAATCTTATGGGCTGAGATCAAGCGCAGGATCGCCGCCTGCGATCCGCGCAAATCATTCTTGGGTTGGAATGGGTACAAGGTTTCGGTCGCAACCACCTTGCCTGTTGCATCAACGACTGCGGCTTTGACGCCGGTTCGGATTCCAGGGTCCAACCCCAAGGTAGCCCGCGCGCCGGCAGGTGCGGAGAATAGTAAGTCTTTGAGGTTGCGGGAAAAAACGTGAATTGCTTCGTCTTGCGCACGGCTACGTAAATCGGCCATCAGCTCGACCATCATCGAAAGGGACAGTTTTACCCGCCACGTCCAGCCGGCAACTTTCCGCAGCCATTTATCACCGGGTGCATCGCTGCGTGTCTGCAGATGAGCAGCCACCATAGCTTCGGCTCGCGCGGCGCCAGCTTCGGGCTCGGGGGCGATGTCCAGCGTCACGATCCCCTCTTTCGAAGCTCGTAACATTGCCAGGGCGCGGTGCGATGGGGTCTTGGCCCAAAGCTCTGAATGATCGAAGTAGTCGCTGAATTTGGCGCCTTCTTGCTGTTTACCCTCGATCACTTTCGAGGTCAGCAAGGCCTCGCGTTGCATGAAATTCCGCAATTCACCCAGAAGGGCGGCGTTTTCAGTCAACCGTTCAGTGATTATGTCCCGAGCGCCATTCAATGCGTCCTTTGTCGTGGGAACCGCTTCACTAATGTAACCCTTTGCCAGCCCTTCGGGATCTGCGGAACGGTTCGATAGAATTGCATCGGCAAGCGGTTCCAGCCCGTTTTCGCGCGCAATCATCGCCTTGGTGCGGCGCTTGGGTTTATAGGGCAGGTAGATGTCTTCCAGTTGGGCTTTGGTGTCTGCCTGCGCGATGGATTTCGCCAACTCGTCGGTCAACTTGTCCTGATCCTTGATTGAACTCAGGATGGTTGCGCGCCGCGCCTCTAGTTCGCGCAGATAGGTCAAACGGTCCGACAAAGTTCGAAGTTGCGTGTCATCCAACCCGCCAGTCACCTCTTTGCGGTAACGCGCCACGAATGGAACCGTGGCCCCTTCGTCCAGCAATTTTACCGCTGCACCGACCTGTTCGGCGCGGGCGTTGATTTCGGTGGCGATGGTGCGGGCGATGCGGTCCAAGGGGGCCTCCTGAATTCAATTGGGAGGAACTTCTTAGCCAGCCGCACCGCTAAGGGAAAGAGAAGATCGCGGGCCTTACACCTATTCGGCCAAAACCAGCAAATCTTCGTACAGGGTTTTCGCGATCTCAACGTGTCCACGGGCGGTGTTGTGTGCGCGAGCAGCGAAACGTCTTTGCGACGGCAGGCGCGCACCCTGATCGACGATGTCGGCAAACAAGCGTTCGGCGCGCTCATCATTTGCTGCGGCACGACCACCGCTGAACTGGGCGGGGTCAAAAGCCAGAATGATCTCGCCGTGATAGGGCGCGCCGCCTTGGCCCTCGGCAAACTCCATGCTTTCCAGGCTGGTCAGGTCGTCGATCAACGGACCGGCCAACAGCTCGATCATGATCGACAAGGCCGAGCCTTTGTAACTGCCGAAGGTGAGCATCGCCCCCTCCATCGCGGTCTGCGGATCAGTGGTCGGATTTCCATATTTGTCTATGGCGACGCCTTCGGGCAGGGGCTTACCCGCCCTGTGATAAAGCTCAATCTCACCACGGGCAAAGGCGCTGGTGGCAAAATCAAACGTGAATGGGTCTTTGCCCTGACGCGGCCAGCTGAAAGCCAGCGGGTTCGTACCCAAACTACCCCGAGTGCCCCCAGCCGGTGCGACCCAGCTGTGGCTGGGCACCATCGCCATCGCGGCCAGACCTTCTGAAGACAGACTTTCCACTTCGGGCCAAAGGGCCGAGAAGTGAAAACAGCGGTTGATTGCCATTGCAGCGATGCCGTGGGTGCGGGTCTTTTCGATCAGCACAGGCAATGCTTCGCGAAAAGCCAGCAAAGACATGCCTCCGCGCGCATCGACACGAACAATGGCATTATCCGAAGGCGCAAGAGCCGGGGCCACATGCCCGTCAATCTTGCCGGTCTTCATGGTGTCATTGCACATGAACAGGCGGAACAACCCATGAGATTGGCAATCGTCGACCTGGCAGGTCGTCAATACATCGGCAATGGCGGCCGCGTGTTCCGGGCCAAACCCCGACTTGGTCAGGATGGACAGGCTGAGGTTTCGGATCTCGTCCAGTGTCAGTTTGACCGTGTCGCTCATGCCGCGCGTCTCCCTTGTCTGAGGTCAGACAAGGGATAGCGTGGCGGTGCGTGTAAAGGGAACCCGCTTTATTGGATTGGTTCAGGTTTAACCCTGTGCTTCGGCTTGCAAATAGGCGATCACATTCACGATATCGGATTCCTTTTTCAGGCCGCGAAACTGCATCTTGTTGCCGGGAACTGTGCCTTTGGGATCCGCCAGAAAGGCGGTCAGGGTGTCGGTTGTCCAGACGATACCCGACCCCTTTAGAGGTTCCGAGAACTTAAATCCGTCAGCTTGACCCGCCGTAGCGCCGATAATGCGGTGAAGCGATGGGCCCACCGTATGGCGGTTTTCGTCCAACTTGTGGCAAGCGCTGCATTTACGGAACACCTTCTTACCTGCTTTGACGTCACCTTCGATAGCAACCGCAGCAGTTACGGCGGTGGCGGCAGGTTCGGCTTGGGCTTTCTTTTCGTCCAGGTTGAATATCAGACGCGCTGTAATGGGTACGGTCCGGGTGATGCCGGGCAGGTCGGCCAATTCCATCAACTTTTCCACACCAGCATCGACGCCTGCATCTTCTGTACTGATGAACACCATGTCATTTGTTGAAACCATGACTGATGTTTCAGACAGGCGCGCCACAAACATCTCGGCATCAAACGCTACATCTGTACCTGCCAGCGAAAGCATCGCTTCGACATCGACAATCGTGGTTTCGCCAACGCTCAGGGCCGTTACATCTGCCATGTCGAACTGCGCCGTCAGTGATGCTGTACCCGCTTTTTGGAACACGTATTCGACCATACGTTCATTGCGAATGTCGATATTGGTTTCCACCGATGACAGGTCAATTTCAATATCGGCTTTCCCGTCGGGTCCAACCTGACCGGAGAGACCTGTGAAAGAGTTTACCTCACCCACGGTGTCTTTTTTGATCGAACCATAGGCCAGATGCGAGCCTTCAGGGTCCAGCGTCCAAGTTTGCGCAAGAACCGGGGTTGCAACAATTGCCGACGCAATCGTGACTGCCTTCAACAGAAGTTTCATTTCTTTCCTCCTCGGGTTATGTCAGTCCTGACCTCGCGGGCCCGGTCCGTGAATGACAAACACACACAGGTCGCGATTTATTCGATGAGTCCCGATATTTCCTCCGAACAGGCCGTGCGCGGCGCAATCCAGACGCATTCCAAACGGGTTTGGCGGTTTGGTCTTGCACTTTCGGGGGCGTCGGACGTCGCAGACGATCTTTTGCAATCGACGTGTCTGCGTGCGTTGGAGCGTCATCATCAGGTTACGTCGCATGATCGGCTGGACAGTTGGCTGATGACGATCTGCCGCTCGATCTGGCTGAATGAGGTGCGGGCACGCTCTGTGCGTAAGGCCCAGGCGCTGTCCGTTACACCCGAAGCCGAATTAATTTCGACCGGACCGGATGCAGAAACGAATATTTTCGCCGCTGAGGTGTTTACACAAGTGATGGAGTTGCCAGAAGCGCAGCGGGAGACAGTCATGCTTGTGTTTGTTGAAGGATACAGCTACCGCGAAGCCGCCGCGTTTCTGGAGGTGCCAATAGGCACTATCATGAGCCGGTTGTCCAACGCCCGGCAGAAACTGAAAAACGTGATGCAGCATGATGCGGCAGACACCGTTCGACGGAGTGGCAAATGAAGTTTTCCGACGAGACGCTGAGGGCGTATCTGGAAGGCAATGCGGATGCGGCCGAGGCCGCCGCAATCGAAGCGGCGATCGAAACCGATCTTGCACTGGAACAACGCCTGATGACACTGGACCCGCTGGCACCTGTGGTGCAATCAGTGTTCGAAAACATCCCTGCGGATGCACCGAAGATTGAATTGCCGCAGCCAATGCCGGTCAGTACGGCCGACACCTCAGGCGGTCTCTGGCGCTTGATGGCAGTTGCCGCGTCGGTTGCCGTCGTGGCCGTGTCCGCAACTTTCTGGGCGACACGCCCAGAGCCAATGGGTTGGGCCGAACAGGCAGCAATCTATCAGTCGCTTTATTCGCCGGACACGATTGAATCGTTGGACAGTTCTCCGGTTGCGCTGGATGCGCAATTTGCGCGGGCTGAGGCACAGTTGGGCCGGTCGCTTAACCGGGACACACTTGAGACGCTGCCCGGGCTGGAATTGAAGCGCGCTCAGGTACTGTCCTTTAAGGGAAAACCTCTGATCCAGGTAGTTTTTGCGGATGATCAGGGCCAGCCGCTGGCCTTCTGTGTGATCCGCCAGGGGGAAGGTGCGCCGGCAAAGGATGTCAAACTTGCGGCGATAAGTGGTGTTGCCACTGCGACATGGGCGCAGGATGGATATGGCTATATGCTAATCGGCAGCAGCGAGCAGACCGATCTTGACCAGCAACTGAACATTCTGACCACAACATTCGCAGGTTGACCGGGGGGCAGGGCGGAATACGTCTTGTGAACCGCACGAAATGTCCGAAATATAGCGGGCATGACGATGAAACCTGTGATGCCGGACCCGGATGAGGATGACGACGCGATCGGTCCTCCCAGCATCTATGACATCGACCCGGCTGAGGAAGATGATCTTTGGTTCCTCCCTCCCGATGAAGGTATGGCACAGGACGTATTTCTGCCCCCCGGTCCGGCAGTCGATCGCCGCCTTCTGTTTGACCCAAGGGATTGGCGCGCGGCGCAGGCCGAGCTGTCTTATGAACTGGCGGAACTGGCGGTCACGTTTGGGGCGTTGGACGAACGTTTGCGCGCAGGGCCGAAAGGGTGGGGACACCGGCTGGCGCTGATGGATGTGTCTGATCTGGGCTGGTGGACGGGGGATAGGATCGGTGTCGACCGGCTTGCATTGTGGGTCGGATTACGGATTGGCGCAACCGGCGATGATGTCCAGGCGATGTTCCGGGCAGGCTGGGCCGTGCGCCGTCTGACGGCGGGGGCTGGCCCGGCAGAGGACGGCTGGGCCACTGGCCTGACCGCATTCCTTGATCGCATGTCACAGGGCATCGAAGACATGCCAGAGGCGATCGCCGATTTGGCTGAGATTATGCAGAACGCAGAAGGCTTGCATCCCGTCACACAGGCCGCAATCGGGTTTCATGCCTGGCGCGCCCTGTCAGAAGGTGTTGGTCAGGACACTGAGGCAGCAATTATTGCAGCCCGACATGCTGCGTCGATGGGGCGGGGTGGGGCGATCTTCATGCCGTTGGCGCTGTCGGGTCCGGGGGCGTTGCGCGGGGTTGGCGAGCCGCAGGAAAAACTCGCGGCCTGGATCAGGGGGGCAGGGCAGTCGATATTAGCGGCTTTGTTGCACCTGGATCGGGTCAGCGCCTGGGATCAGCGCGCCCGCGAGGCGACAAGTGACCTGAGCGGCCGCACGCCACCGCGCCTGATCGACGCGCTGACCGCATGGCCCATGGTGTCTGCGCCGCTTGCCGAGGACCTGACGCAGGCTTCGCGCGCTGCGGTGCAACGCAATATCGACCGTTTTATGGGGCGCGGTTTGATCCGAGAGGTAACGGGGCAGGGGCGTTACCGGGTCTGGACCGCTGCGCTGTAATCTTTGAACAGCCCGCGATATGTCCGGGCAGTAAGCGCGGCTTGGTCTTCGGTCTTTTCATGTGCTTCAGTTACTCAGACGAAGACCGAGTGAACCGTCGCAATTCCGCTGGGAAACAGGTCGCGTCGACGGTTCTTTGGGTACAATGGCAGCATCTGCCTCAAGATGGTGTTGATGGATGCTGCATGTTTAATTCGGCGTGGATTTCATAGAGATTTAGTATCACTTCAACGGTAATTTCTGCCGTGTTTCTGAGGTTCTAGACCAAAGCATGTAGAGATCTTTATTTATGCTTCGCAGCCATGTAGAGAGCGCAAGCGCAGGCGCTTTGCGTATATTTGGCATCAGGGACATTAAGCTTGATATGAAGCAAACTCCGATACACGACGTAGCGACTATATCCGGGCGTACCCCGATAAATGACACGTCGGAAGAAGACACGATCGACCTTGGAGTTTTGGCCGGCATTTTGTGGCGCGATAAGTGGATTATTGCCCTGTGCACCACAGCTGCAATTTTGTTTGGCGCGTATTACGCGTTTGTGGCCTCTGTCCCGCTATACCGGTCCACAGCCGTCGTCATATTGGAAACCGAACAGGCCAGCGTCGTTGATCTTCAAAGCGTAGTGGGCGGTCTTGCCGGAGATACGGTTGAGGTCAATTCAGAGCTCCAAGTTCTTCAGTCGCGCGGCCTGATGGCCAAGGTTGTAGACAAGCTGGACTTGGTATCGGACCCCGAGTTCAACGCCGCGCTTCAACCTGTATCCGCGCTAGACGGGGTCAAGCAGTTTATCAAATCCTTGCTTGGAGTTGGGAGCGACCGCGAACAGGTGCCCGAGGATATAGCCGAGCAGCAAATTCGGGACGGTGTGGTTTCGGCCATTCTGCAAAAAGTTTCAGTGAAAAACGTGCGGCAAAGCTTGGTCTTTACAGTCACGGTGGAGACCGAAGAGGCGCGCAAATCTGCATTGATTGCCGACACTATTGTCGAGCTTTACGTCCTGAACCAGATCGAAGTGAAGTTTGAAGCCACAGAACAGGCTACTGCGTGGCTGACCGTGCGTGTGGCCGAGCTGCAAGTTGAGTTAGAAACTGCTGAAGCGCAGTTCAATGATTTCAATGCAACAACGGCGTTGATCTCACCTGAAGCGCTTCAGTTACAGGAAGTTCAGCTTAAGGATCTGCGCGAACGTAGCATATCGGCTGAAGCAACTCGCGCCTCGGCCCAGGCGCGATATGAAGCACTTGAAGCTGCTGATAGCCGCGCGGCCCAGGTCGAAGCCAGCCAGGACCCGCAGTTACAACGCATATTCTCGCAGATCAACGCATCCGACACGGGTGAGGTCGCGTTTGACACCGCCTTTGAGCGCCTGCTTGCGCGCTCTGAGCTTGAGGCGAGGCGCGCGACGCAGCAAGTTCAGGCTTTGACGCAATCATCTCAGGAGTTGGGCGAACGTATCGCGCTGCAGAATGCAGACTTGATCATGCTGCAACAACTGGGGCGCGAGGCAGAAGCGGTCCGGTTGTTGTACGAATATTTCCTGGCACGCCTGAAAGAGACAGCCGCGCAGGAAGGAATTCAGAAAGCGGATAGCCGGCAGCTGTCACGCGCCGTAGTCCCCAGCGATCCGTCGGAACCGCGAAAACCGGTGATCCTTGCTTTCTCAGCCATTATGGGCGTTTTGTTGGGTGCTGCTATTGTTGTGCTGAACGAAACAAGGCGTAAAGGTTATCGCACGGCGCACGAGATGGAGCGCAAAACCGGGTACAGTGTTTTGGGCCAAATCCCGGTTTTTCCTGTTCGCGGGCGCCGCAAGGTTCTGGAATATCTTGTCAACAAACCCTCTTCCGCTGCAGCCGAGGCAGTGCGTAACTTGCGCACTTCGCTGATGTTGTCCAATGTGGACCGCCCACCGCAGATTGTCGTGATGACATCTTCGTTGCCGGAAGAAGGCAAGACGACAAATTCTATGGCATTGGCGCAAAACTTTGTCGGAATCGGCAAGAAGGTGTTGCTGGTTGAAGGTGACATCCGCCGCCTGACGATGACGGCACAGTTGCAGGAAGCGCCGAAGAAGGGGATCGTTTCGGTTCTGGCTGGGAATGTAAAGGCGCACGAGGCGATCTTTAATGACCCGCTATTGGGTTGCGATGTTTTGGCTGGCGAGAAGACTGCGGCGAATGCGGCGGATCTAATTGCTTCGGATCGATTCCGGCTCTTTTTGGAAGAGATGCGTGAGATATACGATATAATTTTGATCGACACGCCGCCGACGCTGTTGGTATCTGACGCTCGGCTGATTGCGCGCAATGCGGATGCAGTGTTGTTGACGGTCAAATGGAACGCCACCTCCGAGCAGGATGTCACCGAAGCTATGCGACTTTTCCACACTGACAACCAGCGCTTGACCGGTCTTGTTTTGGGCCAGATCAACGCTCGCAGCGCCAAGCACTACGGCTATTCATACGGCGGGTATGCCAACAAATATTACAGCAACTAACGGCCGATATCTAAGAAGAATCACAACATGGATTAGCCGGTAAAGCCCTGAACGGGCTGGCTTGGGTTGTTTTTGAGGCCTTGGTTCCGACACTCAATAAACTCATGGTTCTAGCTATGTTGGCCCTACACTGGTTCAGTTGCCCCACTTGTCTCCGAAGCATCTTGACGCCGCAATGGCTTTGGCTGTTCCTCTCACCGGGCTTTAATAGTTAGCAGAACGCTGAAGGAGCTTCCGGAGATCTGGTCGGGCGAAGGCGACTGTATTGCCCAATTCAGCAGGGATACAATGAGCAATGAACCAGTTTTAAGCACGGCCGACACATCACTTCAAATTCGTGCCCTCGACGTACGAAGACATGAACTGCCGTTCAGATGCCAGCAACTCTTCGAGGAAATTCAAATCGCTGTCGGTCGCAGCCAGCTTCGCCGTTTTGCCGCCACTAAAAAAAACCGATTTAAGGCCAGCACTTTTGAGCGCGTTTACAACCGAATAAAGCCCAATGAACCGTAGTGCACGAGCACCATAACGCCCAATACGTGCGAGAGCGTAAGATCTGGGCGCCGTCGCCTCATTGACGCGCCGCGCGGCCATATTTCCAGCGTCTTTGATCGGCAAACTTAGCCCATTCGAAAGTGTCTTTACATAGCCGTCAGGATCTTCGGCAAGATCTGATTGTTGTAGAACGGTGACCCTACTGAAATGCGCCTTCCAGATTGGAAGGTGCTCAGAATACCGACTTGCTTCGATGATCTCAGGAAACTTTTGCACGGCTTGATGCACGGGAAGCTTTGTGTAGCCACGGGCCATATGCTGGTAATGCGACCATGCCCGCTTTACCGGATCGCGCAGAGTCACAACAATTGGAATATCGCCTAATTCTTCGAAAATCTTCGGGGCGGCGGTGCCAGAGGCATGAAAGAGAGAAGGACCCACTTCGATGATTGCGACATTTTGGTCGGGGGCGAAATGCCTAAAGTGTCTTTCATACCATGCCAACCCGCGGTGATGGTACCTGTCGTAGTAAAACGTCTCTTTGACGCCACTTGGAAGACAGATGTCCCTGCGACTTTCGAAATACTCGTGTATCCAGCTTGTGCCACACTTCATCGGACCCACCACAAGCGCAGTAGGTTTTGGGTTTTTAGGCGTGATCATTTTCAGGAGCCCTTTGTCTGAAAAGAGTGGTGGGCGGATCAATCGCAAGACTAGTAATCGCTGCGTGCCGCAGTGCAAGACTTGAGACAACGATGGCCAGGAATGCGGCCATGGCAGCGCCGTTCGTCCCAAAGAACGGAATGAGTGCCAAATTCAGCACGATGGTAGACGCCAATGCCAGTGCAAACGACATGAGAGTACGATTCTCGTTGCCCGTCATATTGAGCAGGGGGATGACCGCGCCGTTTAACATAGCCAAAGTATTGCCGGCCGAAAGGATCAACAGGGGGATAAGTGCAGCAACGGCATCTGTTCCAAAGAGTAGGGCTAATATCTGTTCACCAAAGGCTGCATAAATCAGCAGCCCTGGCACCGCCACGCAAAGCGACAATACGATGCTGGTACGCAGTAGGACGACTAACTCGTCCTGGTTTCGACCTTCGCGCAGCTGAGCGATACGCGGGGCCAGCACAACATTCACCGCCTGCGATCCAAAAGCCACCAGCATTGCACCTTGCAGGGCTATTCGATAGACGCCAACCGCCGTTTCCCCGACCAAGAGCCCAAGTAGGATCAGATCTGCCTGCCTTGTCGCTACTTGCACGCCGCCGATAGCAGTAAATGGTAGAGCAGATCGTAGCCACGCACGATGTTCAATCTTCGCGTTCCCAGTAGCAGCAAGCGCGGCAGGAACTTTGTGCCAAAATAGGTAATGATTAAGCGCAGCTGACAAAGACACTGCTGCAACCATTGCTAAGGTAGCATGGGTTGCCGTCATCGCTCCGGGTAGCAATACGTTGAGGATGAGTGAAATTATGATCAGAATGACCGGACGCAGCACCGTATCGGGAAAAAGCGCTGCCACTGGCTTTCCCAAGCCGCGCAAACCGCCGGACCAGTTTCCAATCAAGGAGAACCCGGGCAACAGCAGTGTTGAAATGGCAATTGAAAACGCGAGATCACTGGCCGGGAAGAACGTTATGGCGACGAACGCAACGATTCCACCGACCACGGCGCAATAGAACGCGCTGAAAAGGAGAACCCAACGTAAAACGCCATGCAGTTTGGCTGGATCGTTTGCGGCAGCCGCTCGGGAAACCTCGCGCACGACAAGCTCTGTTACGCCGTTTTTCGTCGGAATCGCAAGCCCGGTAGCCACGGCCAGACCGAAAGAGAAAAGACCAAACTGAGCAAGACCAAGAATCCGGGTCATGACAATAGTTACAAGGACACCCATCAGCGCCTGTGAGACCTTTAAGCCCCCAGTCCCAAGGCTTTTACTCAGAATACCACGGATCATATTTTTGCCTCTTGAGTGACAGTCTCAATACGTTGCCCTCCTGACGTTATTCCGGGCCGGCGATGCCGGTTCTAACGGAGTGTTCCAAAAGCCTCTATTATGAAGCGACAGGTTTGCAGGAATGCTTGCCCGCTGAGGTATTTCCGCCGCTCCGAAAAAAAAATGAACGAAGGGACGGCCACAATTTGATTGCCCACAGCGGGGCCAAGTCTAGTCGTGAATGTTGTGGAGATCCGCGTTTGGAGCCTCGGGGCAATGCTTCAATGATGTATCTCTGGCCGCCATATTCTGCGGAGCTACCTTGTTTTCTGCGCCGCTACGTCGATAGGTGTCATGTCCCACACAACGTTCGGATTTCCTGGACGTATTTGCCGATGACTATGCTCTCGTCGAACTCGTTCTCCATCTTGGAGCGCCCTGCGCGACCCATCGCGCTGCGAGCCTGAGGCGAAAGTTCAATCACGCGCTCCATTTTGTTCTGAAGGTCCGCTGCATCACGCAAACCGCAAATGAAGCCATTGACGCCATCATCCACGGTCTCGCGGCAACCGGGGGCATCGGTAGTGACAATCGGCCGACCGACAGACGCGGCCTCGAGCAGGGTGCGTGGCGTGCCCTCGGGATAAGCCGAGGGCAGCACGATGCAGTCCGAGTCCACGATTTCCTGAACTACGTTGTCCGAATAGCCCAAATATTCGATGTCACCTGCATGTACCCAGTCATCCATCTGCGCGCGCGAAATAGCAGCCGGATTGTCGTTGTCGAGAGAACCCAGCAGGCAAAAGCGCACATCGCCATGGTGTTGGCGGATAGCGCGTGCGGCTTCCACGAACTCGCCCACACCCTTGTCCCACAACATTCGCGCGATAAGCACAAAGCGCAAAGGTGCGCCACGCCCTGCCTCAGGTAGCGGAGTGTAGGCGAATTTCGTTAAATCAACGCCAGAGCCAGGCAATAGGTCGTGCTTATCGTGCCGGACGACGCCGTTGCTGATAAACAGCTCGCGATCGTCTGGGTTTTGGAAAAAAACCATAGCCGCTTGCTTTAAAGCCATTTGATAGAGGCCCTTGGCGACTCGTGTCACTAAATTGTCTGACACAAAGACCATACCCAGTCCCGCAATGTTGTTGATCGTGGGAATGCCCAGCCGGTGCGCAGCGAGTGAGCCATAGATGTTCGGTTTGATCGTATAGCCAAGGTATACATCTGGGCTAACTTGCTGCAATGCCTCCCTAAATCGACGGTAAAGAATGTAATCCGACACTGGATTCTTGTTCATTTTCATAGGCACGTCTATATGGGAAGCACCCATTTTCATCAGCGACGCGGTGTATTCATCCTTTGGTGCCACGATGACAACGTCATGACCCTCTTTCTGGATTGCCCGAATTAGATTTCTGCGTGCTTGCCACACGTAATGCGATGTATTTGCGCCTATTGCAATTTTCTTATTAGTATTCAACGAGTTGAAATCCCAAAGTTTAATCTGACCCGGTCCCTTGTACGGGCAGCTTGGGTGTAGAATCCGTTCCTGTTTTTTCTTGTGAATAGGTTGTGGTCAAGGCCTGTTTGGCGGGATCTTTGCGTACCTCAAGCCAAACAGGTCGTGTGGCGCGGTTTAGATTGGTATCGGATGAAAGTTGCGACTGGGTTTTCTGTCTGACACAGGACGTTCAGTGTAATAGTGAACGGCCAGCAAGAAAACGAACAATGGGACTTTGTGGCGTAAACCGACACCTGGCGTATATGACGAGATGCCAAACACGACGTGGCAAATCAAAATGGCAGAGATCGCCACAAAGAAGGGCGCTAACCTCAACTTCCAACACAAGAAAACGCACAACACTGAAAAGAGTGCGCTGATTGCACCTATTGCTAGCGAAATCGCGCCCGCGTCGGGCGCAAAGAACGGGAATGTGAATTGTAGTACCGCAAGAGCCACGCCATTCGCTTCATATGGAAATCCACTTACAAGCAGCCACCCTGCGTAAGAGGTATCGCCCCTTTCCGTTGCAATTCGGAGCTTTGATTCAACAGCTGACAACGCGGCATCAGGCCCTGAAAAAATGTAGGCTTTGGAGACAGACGCAGCAAATAGGTCCCAATAAACAAAAAACAGCAAGGCGGCAGAAAGCAAAGCAATCAGAATTAATTTGAGATTGCGTAAGAAAACTGATGCTACAAAAAGGTTACCGGGGTGCGCCAACACAAGTGTAAAGAACGCGACCACCGCAAGCAAAGACGATCTAACTGATTTTGCGGGCGACTGAAGGAAAGATGGCGGTTTCATGGAAATGAAAGCGATGTAGATCGCCAAAATGCAGTAGGTCCACTCGCCCATACCGCTTGCTGTTTGGTAAGCGGTATACGTCAATGCGATCATGAAAAAGATATTCGTCCTGAACGCCCCGGCCATATCAAAGCACTTCTTGTGTAACTTAAAAGCAAACCATCCGAGCAAGACTGGCCATAACGGCCCCAGGAACGTGCTCATGAAACCTAAAATGTATGTATGAACTCGATCACCGCACAGCAAAATGTTGAATTGACACGAGTTAACTGTGTCAACGTATGCAATCGTGTCCGCCACGGGGCCAATGAAAATACCGGCTGCCGCAAGCAACTGGACCATAAGTGCGGCGAGGACAATGAGGAGAAGTCTGGCGCTCACGACATAATTTTGGGCCACCAAATACGCGACTAGGGCGGACATGTAGCCAAAGGCCATTAACCCGAAAGACAACTATTATACCTAGCCTAATTGCATATTTTTACTAACCAACAACGCTGGTTCGGCCTCGCACTATCAGCCTGAATGACACTTGGCAAGTTTCGGCAAAGCGCTTCCGGTGTTAGGGCGTACCAAGCGGCGGAATCTAGGTTTCACAGGAAAACGTCTTACTGTGAACATCGCTGTCAAACTTAAAAAAAACACGCCATGTTCCGAAACGTCATCAAACCTGCTTTCGCGGGGGAAGCCCGCAGGTATGACACAAAACAAAACTGGATATCGAGGCCAGGACTATCTTCAAGAGGAAACGCTAGGTCGTACTCTTTGGAGGTTGGTTCACTGGCGGCCACGTTGAAATCTTGTAGGCGCAGGATCGTAAAGAATTTCTGAGCTGCGGGGACGCGGTGGAAACACTTTTTGCAAAGTGCGTGAAGTAACTTACGCATTCGAAATGAAGATTAGCCCATCGGGTCGGGCGCACAAATCATCCAAGGAGAAAACTAATGGCAGACGATTTCGCAGATCTCCGCGCCGGTCTGGATAGCCCTCAGGAACATCACGCCGCAGTCTTCCCAAGCGATACCGTTGATCTCCCCAACGCTACTCGGGCGCTGTGGGTCGGAAATGGCGGCAATATCACAGCAACCACGATTTTTGGTGAGACGGAAGTCTATGAAAACGTCCCAAGTGGTACTCTTCTGCCTGGGCGGTTTACTCGGATTCACGCGACCGGTAACTCAGCAAGCAGCATTTTGGCTCTCTGGTGATCTGATATGATCAGTCTAGGGCTTTCAATCACATCACTGGCCGCGCGGTCGCGGCATGGCACCGCGTCACTGAATCTGGTGGCTAACGGCAGCTTCGAAGCGGAAACAACTGGCTGGGCACCATTCAGTTCAACTACACTTGCAATAGAAGCCGGAAGACTGCGTGTCATTGCTGGGGCGGCGGCAATCAGGGTTTCTCAGGAAGTCAGCGCTCTGGTACAGGGTCAGCAATACCGGTTAACCGCTGATATCGACGCATCCGCTAGCAATGGAACCGTCACAGCTCGTATCAACAACACTGTCAGCACAACCGGTTCCCTCGTCGTTCTCAGTGTCGAGGCCGGGCAATCCGGTACTTTTGAGGCAAATTTTACCGCACGTGCGGAAGATGACGTCCTGCTGTTCAACAACACTCGGGGGCTTGGCGACTACTGGCTGGACAACATCAAGATTGAGCCGGTCTAGTCACGTCAGCACTAACAACAAATAGGCGGCTAGCGCCACGACGATGAAAATCACAACCACAGACGGTGGGTTACCGATGTCCAAGGGTTTTTGCTAGATCGCCCCGGCCTGGTACGCAAGATCTAACCCTGCTGCCAGCAGATAAGGCTACAGTGTCGATGCGTATTGTGACCCTAGGCTGGTTCGCCTACGTCCATTGTGAACCAAATCCTGACAGACCTGCAGTCGCCCGACCCATGTGGTCGGGCCCTTTATTTTTGGAAGTTGTCCACAATTCGTGTTCGTAAATTTCGCGGTGCTGTAAAAGGCCAGTATCGTTTCACCTTTTGAGTGGATAATGCCCTTTGCCTTTATCGGGCCATCGGCAAAACGGTAAGACTGGTGACTTCATGCCGTCAAAGCGCCGGAACAAGGCCATCGCGACGAAGTTCTTCTCCCGCTCCTTAGATATGAACGGCCTACCACGCAAATTTGTTGTCGACAAAAGCAGTACCAACACAGCTGGCACCAATTCCACAAACAAGATGCTGAGGGGCCTTGGATACCCAATCCAGATCGAGATGGTCGACATGATCCGAAACCTGTCCTTTCAAACAGTTCGCGGAGTTGGCCGCTTAACTCGCCGGTACTAAGCTATCGCTGTGGTCAGTTAGTACTTCGCAACAGAACCCGTTTGGGCATCACAGCACGCGTGAAAGGAATGCCTTGGTGCGTGGTTCGTGTGGTTGGGAAAAGAGCACCTCGGGCGGGCCCTGTTCCAGGATGCGTCCGGCATCAAGGAAACACACTTTGTCTGCCAGCTCACGTGCAAAACCCATTTCGTGGGTGGCTAGTACCATGGTCATACCCTGCTTTCGCAGGTCCCTCAGAACGTCCAGAACCTCGCCTACCAGTTCGGGATCCAGTGCGCTTGTAATCTCGTCAAACAGCATGATCTGTGGCTCCATCGCCAGCGCACGGATGATAGCCACTCGCTGCTGCTGGCCGCCCGATAGCTGGTCTGGATAGTGCTCCATCCGGTCGCCCAACCCAAAGCGCGTGAAAAGCTGGGTCACCCGCGGGCGCAGGTCGTCTCTGCTCAGCCCGCGTACACGACGTGGCGCGAGCATTACGTTCTCTGCCGCTGTCATGTGAGGAAAGAGGTTGTAGCTTTGGAAGACTATGCCGATCTGTTGACGCACCGGCTGTGGGTCCAGTCCCGGTTCAGAGATGTCTTTCCCGTCCAGCCAGATCTCGCCGTCATCGATGGGTTCAAGCAAGTTCATGCAACGCAAGAGTGTGGATTTGCCAGAGCCTGAGGCGCCAATCAGGCACACCATCTCGCCCTCAGCTACATCCAGGTCAATGCCCTTGCATACCTCGTGATCATCGAACCGTTTCCGCACCCCGCGCAAGGATAACTTCGCTGTCATGTACGGGCCCTGTTCTGCTTGTTCATAAGGTAGTCCGCATACCGCGTTGCTGGTATGGTCAGCGCAAGAAAGATAAGCGCTGCGCCCACATAAGGCGTAAAATTGGCATAAAGCGATTTGTAAACACCAGCCTGACGGAAAATCTCAACCGGGCCGATAAAGGACAATAGCGCCACGTCCTTCTGCAAAGCGATGAACAGGTTCATATTGGCAGGTACGACGTTTCGTATGGCCTGCGGCAGGACCACATAGCGCATGGTGTCCTGATCACTTAGCCCCAGCGAGGCCGCGGCGGATCGCTGCGACTGATGGATAGAGTCAATGCCCGAGCGGATCACCTCGGCCACATAGGCCGAATAGACCAAAACCAGCGCCAGCGTGCCCCAAATGTAGGGGCTGTTCCAGGGCCTCGGCAGGCCCAACCCGGGCACGCCAAAGCCAATAATGTAAATAACAAGAACCACTGGCAGGCCACGGAAGATGTCCGTATATGCAATGCCGAACAGCCGCAGCGGAAAAAGTGCAGGTGCGCGCGTGTCCCGACACAGCGCGATAACCAGACCCGTGATCGCGATAAGTGGTGCAGACCACGCAAAAATCATCACGTTCATCAGAAAGGCTTCGAGCAATCCGGGAAACGTCTCGGCGAAGACCCGGCCGTTGAAAAACGAGCGTTGTACGGCCTCCCAGCCGGGGGCGAGCGGGACGAGGACGACGATGGCAAGAGCCACGCTGACCACTGAAATCAGCGCGATGCGATTTGACCGACGCCGTACCTCGGCTTCATAAACCTCGCGACGCGTTGGCGTCGCGGCAGGGCGCTCAACCGAGTCTTTTTGCAATGATGTTTCTTCCATCTACTCGATGACCGGCACACCTGTAGCCTCGGACAGCCATTGGGTTTCAATCGCGGCAAGCTCGCCGCTTTCGGTCAATTCTGTGATGGCCGCGTTGACGCATTCCTTCAAGGCGTTGCCCTCTTCCATCAAAAGGCCGAATTGATCAGGACTTTCGGATTGCCCCGGAGGGAACTGGCCAAGCAATGCACCGTTTTCGACCACGACAGCCGACAGATAGAGTGCCGTAGGCAAGTCATAAATTGCGGCATCGATCTGGCCAGCCATGATGGCCGCATTCACATCAGCATTGTCGTTGTAAAGCAGCGGTTCACTCGACGGTTGGATCACGTCGTTCAGCATCGGGATCGCGGTCGTCGTGGCCACAGCGCCCCACTTCAAATCCTTAAGGCCGTCCAACGTCGCTTCTGCACCGGAATCGACAACGTTCTGGGTTGTCAAAACCGCCATGGCCGAGGTGTAATATGGCAGGCTGAAATCGACCATTTCTTCGCGCTCGGGAGTAATCGAGTACTGCTGCATGTTGAAATCAAAGTTCTTTGCGCCGGGCTGAATCGCCTCGTCAAAACTTGTGCGAACCCAGGTGACATTTTCCTGGCCAAAGCCCATTTTTTCGGCGATGGCATAAGCAACGGCAGCTTCAAATCCTTCGCCGCTATCGGGCGCGTCATTCATTACCCATGGATAGTAGGCCGGATTACCTGTTGCGATTGTCAGGGTGCCCTCTGCTAGGGTCTTGCCTTTGGCGCAGGTCCCATCGTCCGCAGCAAGCACCGAGGTCGTCGAGAAAAGTAAGGCCAGAGCTGGGCCAGCAATCAGTTTCATCAATCTTCTCCCTGTTTTTGTTTGGTCACAGGTTCTTATGCGCAGGGGGATTTGTCTAGGTGTTTGATCCCACAGTGTGATGGCGGGTTCTCTTCGTTCGTCAGGACCTTTGCAATAGAACCAACACAAATATGTCGCAACGGATTTGTCAGGTTGTTCGTGGTTTGTAGCACAGGGTTATTAGAGTGGCGTTCAGGGGTTCAGCTCGGGCGTGACGATAAGAACTGGCAGAAAGGCGGTGGCGTTTTGGGCGGAACAATGCGGAGATTTGGTCATGAGGCGCCAGAAATTTTTGCGCCTGTCCGGGTGACTTGAACCGCCCCATGATCTTCTCCTGCTGGCGGGTGTGTTGATGCGAGGTTTCAACTCGGTTGTTCAAGCCCTTGTTCTGGCGATGCTCGATCCCCGGTGTAATCTCAGCTATTGCGGCGGCGTAAGACCGAAGCTTGTCTGTAACAAGTAAGCGATAAAAATTGCTTTCAGGGGATGTTGTGGCGGGCAGCGCACTGCCCGCCACCTCTTACCAAATGCTTAAGCGTTCTTCTTTGCCATGGCTTTGTAGATAACGCCGCCAAGGATTGCACCGATGATCCAGGCGTAGCCTGACAGTATGCCAAGGGCCGGGACCCAGACCGTGGCGACCGAAAACACCGAGGCGACGCCGAAGGCAATCAGAGCCGAGTCGTTCCAGCCATTGCCATAGTGGTACTCGCCCCCTTGCATGTTGTAGAGGTCATCCCTGTTCAGCTCTTCTTTGCGGATCATGTAATAGTCGACAATCATGATTCCGAAGATCGGAGCCAGTGTTGCACCCAGTGTATTCACGAACCCAGCGATGCCGATATTCGAGATTATGGCCGTCCACAGGCCACCGATGACCAGTGCAAAGACTGATGTGGCCAGGCCTGCCTGA
The DNA here is from genome assembly GCF_059610905.1 of Ruegeria sp. CDSC002. NCBI lineage: Bacteria > Pseudomonadati > Pseudomonadota > Alphaproteobacteria > Rhodobacterales > Roseobacteraceae > Ruegeria > Ruegeria sp. CDSC002. The sequence goes on along the minus strand of NZ_JBXWOM010000008.1, from coordinate 150,891 downwards.
CGGAAGCTGATTTTCCCAGGTGCGAGGTTGGCGATGCCGTTCACCGCAGGGATGAAGTTCGCGACAAGATTGATACCTACCGTAGCGGCGAAGAAAGTGATGGCGGCGATAATGCCCAGCAGAACGCTATCGGTTTTTTCAACGATCTCGGTCGGGTTGATGATCTCCTCACCGAAGACTACGGCTGCACCACCGGTTGTCAGCAGCGCCAAGGCCGAGAACAGGATCATGTTCAACGGCAAACCAGCTAGATTACCCGCCTTCATAGATGCCTTGTCTCGTGAATAGCGCGAGAAGTCCGAGAAGTTGATCATCACAGCCGAGAAGTAGGCAACCATGGTGCCGAAGATGGCGATAAAGCCTTTGACCTCAGATCCGAACGTGCCTTCGGGATTGGAGAAGATCGTTGCCGTTGTGCTCAGAAGCTGCCCGTCTGAGCGCTGCCAGAGAACAATCACAAGGCCGATCATCACCGAATAAACGAAAGGCCCAGCGAAGTTGAGGAACGTTTCGACCCAGCCCATACCGCGCCAGAAAATGACGATGTGAAACACCCAGACGATGAAGAAGGCGAACCAGTCGATACCAGTCAGGCCTAGCATCTCGGCCCCGCCATCTGCGCCGGTGATCGAACGGATCAGAAGTGACAGGGCGGTTGAGGCGAAATAGACCTGAACGCCGTACCAGAACACCGCGACTGTGGCCCTTAACACCGCCGGGAGCTTGGACCCAGCCGTACCCATACTGGCGCGCGCAAGAACCGGATAGGGAATGCCGTATTTCTCGCCTGGTGCACCAGACAGATTCACCATCCACATGACGAACAGCCCGGCCACAATAAGCGCCAGAAAGGCGGTCCAACCGCCAACGCCGTATGAAATGAACAGCGACGCGACAAGTGAATACCCAAACAATGATTGAACATCGTTGGCCCAGATGTTGAAGATCGCAAATGCGCCCCATGTTTTTTCATTGGGCGATACCGGATTAAGCGTATCGCCTTCCGGATCTGTTGTACCTGCGCCTTCGACAGAGGTTGCTGTAGTTACCATTATTTCCTCCCGTTTTGATACGGGGGTAAGCCCCCCGGAGTTTGCGACAAAAGTCGCCCTTCGCTTCAGGCATCCCACCCGAACCGTTGCCGTCGCAGGGTTGCGACGTTCAATCCCATTTCAGCTTTTGTCCGGGACAAACCTTCCCTGTCCGACCACGCGTAGCGGTGATCGGCTTCTCTGCCCTCGGGCATCGAATTGGCTAAAGTCTCAGCCAGTCAACGCTTTGCAATTGCCCAGTAGAACACACCTCCGAATCCTGCGCCGATCACCCATGCAAAGCCCGAAAGTGTGCTCAGCATTGGGACCCAGACTGTGAGAACGGAAAATATGGCCGGAAGGATGAATGACACGATTGCCGCCATGTTCCAGCCATTGCTGTAAAAGTAAGGACCATCCCGCGCAGCCGAGAACAGCTGATCAACATCCAGATTGCCAGATTTCACCAGATAAAAATCGGCGATGATGATGCCGTAGACTGGGGCCAGAACGGCCCCAAGCGTATTCACAAAACCCAGAATGCCGATCTGGCTGATGGTCGAAACCCATAAACCGCCTATCACCAGCGCATAGGCCGAAGTGATGATGCCGGCGACCCGGAAGTTAATCCGGCTGGGCATCAGGTTGGCAAGGTCATAAGCAGGTGGGATAAAGTTTGCCACAAGGTTGATTCCAACTGTGGCGGCGAAGAAGGTTGCCGCAGCCAAGAGCGTCAACGGTAAAGAATCGATCCGCGCGATGATTGCCGTGGGATTGGTCAGCGCTTCGCCCCAGATCGCGACGGTTCCTGCTGTGACGATCAGAGCAATCAGAGAAAAGAAGGCGATATTGATCGGCAAGCCTAGCAGGTTGCCTTTGCGCATTTCATGTTCCGAGCGTACGAACCGCGAAAAATCACCGAAATTGATCACCACAGCCGAAAAATAGGCGATCATCGTTCCGACCACCGCCGCAAATGCACCTAACTGACTGCCTTGATAACTGCCGGTTCCACGAAAGATGGTTCCAAGCTCGCGCCACAGGTCGTTACCAGCCTCAATCCAGATCATGACGGCCAGCGCCACCATCACTGCATAGACGAATGGCCCTGCAAAATTGAGGAAACCCACAATCGGATCTATCCCGTTCCAGAACAGGGCAATCTGAAAGGACCAAACCGCCAGAAAGGCAATCCATTCAATAGCACTGAGGCCAAGAAAGACGGGTGGTCCCTGAGTGCCGATCAACGCGACCATGGCAAGTGCAAGTGCGGTTGAAGCGAAATAGGTCTGAACACCATACCAGAAGATTGCCACCACGGCGCGGATTAAAGCTGGGAAGTTTGCCCCTCGCACACCCATACTTGCGCGGGCCATTACCGGGAAAGGAATGCCGTATCTGACACTCGGCTTGCCGATCAGGTTGACCAGTCCCATGACGATGAACCCGGCCAAAACAATGCCCGCAAACACAGTCCATCCGTTCAGCCCATAAGTCAGAAACAGTGAGGCGGCCAATGTGTATCCGAACAGTGATTGCACATCATTGGCCCAGACATTGAACAACTCAAACCAACCCCAATCGCGCTTTCCAACAGGCACCGGCGCCAGATCCTCATTGTAAAGGCTGGCATCTCTGGGCGCTTCTGTAAAAGAATGCTGCATTGAGTCCCGGTCACTCGCTAAGGCGATTGTCATTGCACAGGTTCAGCGCTATATTCGTGCAGAACTGCGTGCAAATAAACGTTCATAATTGCGTGCATAAGTCAAGAACTTACTGTGGAACCAATTCTACGAGATTGATTTAGAATGGTAAAAATCGGATATGCGCGGGTATCATCGAAATGGTATCGAAGTGAAGTTCAACTAAGCGAGCTGAAGCGCCAGGGATGTGATCGTATCTGGAGTGATACCACACAAGACGGCAATGACCGGGGAGAAACACTGGAAACTTTTCTGGCGGATGTGTCCGCTGGTGATGTAATCGTGGTTTCGCGCCTATCTGCGATTGCCGACTCCATCGCTGAACTGGTCAACCTGTTGCGGCAAGTTCATGAAAAGGGAGCTGCTTTCCGATCTATGTCCGAGCCTTGGATCAACACTGAAGGCGGACGGGCGGAAACAGTTCTGGATGTATTGTCCGGCGTCATCGACTATGAACTCGGGCTGGCCGATCTGGAAAGCCGTACTGTCGAAGACCGACCCAGATCCTTCGGCCTGAGCAAAGGGCGTCCCAAGAAACTGACTGCAACGGAGCGCGAAGAGGCACTTTCCCTGCTGTCTATGGGCAAAACTGCCGCAGAAATCGGAAGGATGCTGGGCGTAAGCAGATCAACAATTTCGCGACTTAAGAACATGCTGCCTGAAACGGGTTAACTTTTATTTCAATTTTTCACTGATAATTTGATGACGAAGTCGAGAGACAGTTGACCACAATCCGTCTCCAAGGGAACAGCCAAATTAGCCAGGAATGATAACGACCATTTTTTCCACAGACAGCCATTAGCACAAGCGCGGCGAATTCTCGTTTGGTTACGTGTCTTACTTTTCTGACCAGGCTGCGTTGAATTTGCAGTTTCGTTTCCGTTCAATTCGACATCTGCGAATGACCAGATCGACGACACGCGCTGCGCCGCAAAAACAAAAATACCGCAACTACGCGCGGATACTGCGTCAGCAAGCACCCGAAATGAATCGGCGGCAAAATCCCGCGATGTCTAAATTTGTTAGTAGGTAAATTATGCGCTTGCAGCGAATGACATTAAAGCGGGCTGCGACCGCAAAAACTTGCCTGGGTGTTCAATGTCCGGAAGGGGCCGGCCACGTCTAGGAAAGATTGACGTGTATTCACGCTTCCTTATCGTTCTCAAGCATCGCGATCACCTCTATCTCAATCACCATGTCTTCGTAGATCAGATTGGGCACCGGAATGCCTGTCGTGGCTGGGCCAGGTGCGATGTAGGAATTGGATCGGATCAGAAGGTTTTCGTGTAGCGCTTCGGCCGAAGCGCTGCCTTGATAGAAGGTGGTGACTTTGACCACATCGTCCAGAGTAGCGCCGAATTCATCCAATACGCGAGCCACATTCTCCATTGCGATACGGGTTTGGGCGACCATGTCGCCAGGTTCCAGAACCTTTGCTTGCTTATCCAGTGCCACCTGGCCGCCCACATGGATTAATTGGCCGGAGCCGATTCCGTGTTTGTAAGGCAGTGCAGTGGTCCAATTCCAGTGCCCGTCAGGCCAGGCATGACGGATGTGGTGCGCTCCCGGGGCGCAGGCTGTAGCAGCGATTCGTGTCGTCAGCCCGTCATGGGGAAAGGACGGCACAGGAATGCCGGTGGGCGCCGGACCGGGATTAGGGAAATAATCGGCGCGGATGCTGGCCGAAACTTCCCAATCTTCTGCTGTGCCGTCGCCAAGATAGAACGTGTTGACCTTGACCACATCCTGCATCCCTGCGCCTGCGGCCTGAAGTGCTTGGGAGAGACGCTCCATCATCAATCGGGTTTGCGCCACGATATCGCCGGGATGGGTGACTGATCCGTCGGCGGAGCGGGCGGTCATGTCACCGGTAAAGATCATGTCGTTGCATTTCACCACATGCGAGAAGGCTTTAGGCAGGGGTGATTGGGCATCGAGATGGTAATTCTGACGGGGCAGAGCGCTGCCATCAGGCGCGCGCATGGCGACGCCTTCAATTTCGCAAAGCATGTCAGGGTAGCAGAGTTCAGGCAGGTTGATCAGATTAACCACGGGTTTGACTTCGTTTCCGATGATATCGACCAGAAGGTTCAGCATCCGGGCCTCATCACTCGCGTCACCGACGTAATAGACAACCAACCGCACCAGATCGTTGAAACCCACGCCAAGGTCAGTCAGAAGATCCTGCATATAGGCCATCGAATTACGCACCTGCGCATCCAGATCGCCGATGTTGCGTACCGTTCCCTGGGTATCCAAATCCACTTGCCCGCCAGTAAAGATCATGTCACCCGCACGCACTGCGTGGTGGTGAGTCAGCTTTATTGGCCAATTCCAATGTCCCTCGGGAAAGCTGTATTGCCTGGTCATTGGGCGGCTCCTGGCTGTTTGATGCCTGTAAGAGCGCAAGTAATCATGAGGCCGAGGGTCTGGCCAGTGGTTTGTGAAACACGCATGTGACGATAGCACAATTGTGCAGTTTGAGCCCATGTCGACCGATGCTGCGCGCTGCGTGAACGATCGGACTACGTAAACATCACCACCTTCATCAGGATGCTATTGAGGCATAGCTTCCATCTTCGCGATGTACTTCACGCCCGCTGAGCGGCGGATTGAAGACGCAGACAAGTCGCAGATCAGCCTCTGTTGCACGCACCAAATGTCGGTCATGTTGGTCCAAGGCATAGAGGGTAAATGGTTCAAGGGAATGCCATGTTTCTTCACCAGACGCTCTGATCTGCCCCTTTCCTTCGATACAGTAGCACGCCTCCAAATGATGTGTGTACTCAAGCTCAAGCTCGGCACCGTTTTTGATGACCGTATCCGTGAGCGAAAAACCCATTCCATCAGACGCCAGCAATAACCTTCTGCTGTTCCAGCCCGGACCAGAAACATCGCGATCTGTTCCAAGGATTTCACTGAGTGCTGTAACAATCATACTACCCCGCCTCTTTGCTATCGTACCGCCCGGTTCATCCCGCCGTCAGACAGTATGCTCTGGCCATTAATATACCGGGCGCCATCGCTGGCAAGAAACACGCAAGCTTGCCCAATTTCCTCAAATGTTGCCGGCCGCTGAGCAGGGATTTCCCGGCGTGCCCGCTCAGACAGGTTTACGTTTTCGCAGAATCCGGGGAGCAGGTTGTTCATGCGAATGTTATGCCGTGCATAACGATCCCCATAAAGCTTTGAGAAACTATGCAGGGCACCGCGCAACATGCTCATCGGATAAGGGGCTCGCGGCTCGATTGTGTTCATGGACGAGATGTTCACGAAAGCACCGCCGCCCTGTGCGATCAGTAAGGGTGTGACGATACGGGCAATCTTGACGACGTTCAGCACATACATGTCCAGGCTTTCGTGCCACAACTCGTCGCTGAGTTCCAAAAGTGGCCCGTCAAAGTCGGGATCAAACCCTACCGTCTTTATGGCTTCTGGCACCGAGCCACCGTGGCCCATATTGCTGACGATTGCATCAATTCGTCCATATTTGCTCATGGTGTCGTCGATCATCGCTTGCAGATCATCAATATCCAAAACAGAGCCTCGGCGGCCAATGCCTCCAAGCTCTTCCGCCAGTTCGACCGAGCGATTGGACGGAGACATCAGCGAAACCTTGTAACCTGCCTTCGCCATCTCAATGGCACAGCCCCGGCCAATGCCTTGTCCCGTTCCTGTCATCAGCGCGACTTTGATTTCAGGCATGGTGTCTCCTTTCTCTAGATGCAGAGTATGTGAGAATTTTTGTGCTGAAAGCAGTGTATCTTCTTGGAATTAGGTAAACCTATCGAGTTTCATGAACATTGCTGTTAGATTTTCTCACATCGTGGAAAACCTCAGACACCTTCGTGCCCTTCAGGCCTTTGACGAATCTGCAACCCACTCCAGCCTGACCAAGGCGGCGGATGTGCTCAACGTCACTCATGGCGCGATCAGTCGGCAAATCAAGCTGCTGGAACTGCATCTTGGTGTGACGCTGTTTCACCGCCGCCCCAATGGCGTTGAACTGACGAAAGCCGGAGAACGCCTGCATCAATCAACACATGGGGCATTTTCGGCATTGCAGCTGGGCGTGATGGAGGTAAAGCGATTACATCACCGCCAGTCGATTACGGTGTCGCTGTCCACATCGCTGGCGCTCAAATGGCTTGTTCCGTTGCTAAGCTCGTTTCAGCAAGAACATCCGGGTATCGCATTGTTGTTGGACACAAACGATACCTTTGCGGATTTCGAATCCTCCGAGGTCGATGTCGCTTTGCGTTTTGGGCAACCTGGCTGGGACAGGCTATATCATGAACAGATAAGACAAGAGGAATTGATTGTCGTGGCCGCGCCGTCTCTTGTTGAGAAAGCCCGATTGCCAATGCGCGCCCAGGATGTGGCTGACCTCCCACTATTGCACGACGCCTTCAACGTGGGATGGGAAAGCTGGGCTGCGCAAGTTGGTTTGAATGCCAATCGGATCAACGTGCAGAGCATCAAGTACGTGGACAGCGCTGTTCTTTTGGAGGTCGCGATTGACGGGCAGGGCGTGGCACTAGCAAGGCATCTCTTGGCGGAAAGGGATTTGAAACTTGGACGGTTGATCCGCCTTGATAAAAGCCGTGTTCCATTGGATCGTGGGCTCTACTTCGTCTGCCGCCCCGGCGATCAGGAGCGGGTCACGGTGAGAATTTTCAAGAAGTGGCTCATGTCAATTTGAGCTCTGGGTTTCAATTGAAGCCCGGGAAAGCGGTCATTGGCTCGCGCTCTGCATAGGTCCGGATCGTCCGCGATCCATGTATTCTAAAAGATCGAGTTATTGCGATTGTAGCGAATACCTGGAAAGCGGGCTGCAACTGCAGTATGGACGTATGTCCTTGGAAGTCTACTTAGGGCCGAAACTTACCTAATGCTGCGTGGTGCGCTAGTCGGTGCGGTGGTGCGCTTAGCTGAACTTGGGTGTCTGCGGAGATTCAAAGGGGGAACAACCTTGCTTGGGTGCTGAATTCGACCGGGTGATTTCTTTGGCCAAACTCCCTCAAAAATGATGGAGATATTATCGTGTCGCTCCGGCACGTAAATGACGGAGCGAGGCGGCAGGCTCAGCTTAGTTGCCGTTGGCTTCGGTCCTAGCATATTCGGTAAGAATCAATTCGAACGGACCTTCGGTGGCAACTGCATCCTCATAAACGAGAAATGGTCCCAACTCATCCTCAGCAATCCAGATCGTGCCGTTAACATGTCCATAGATACCCATGCGGAAAATCCGGAAAATGCGCGTCTGCGTGGACCGCTCACTGTATCGTCTGCGCAACCTGGTCGAACGATGCTTCAACAAGCTTAAGAACGCTGGCGTGTCGCAACTCGCTGCGACAAGACTGCGGAAAGTTTCCTAAGATTCATCGATATCCGACGATCCGCCTCTGGCCTCGCCATTTGTCAACATGACCTAACGCCATGAAGATCAATGATCCAAAGTTTGCAACAAATCCCGTCGCAGGTGCTGTTCTGTGGATCAACAGCTCAGACGGGTGACAGAAAAAGATACACGCTGTCTCAGTGTGGCCCCTAAGCACCGGTGCCAGTGAACTCGTCAAACGCTTCCAGCGCTTTTGCGCCAAAGGCGATCGAAGGGCCGCCGCCCATATAGCCGATCATCTCCAAGGCTTCGCAAAACTCCTCGCGGGTGGTGCCGAGCCGGACAAGCGATTTGGTGTGAAACCCGATACAACTGTCGCACCGCGTCGAGATTGCGATACCCAGGGCGATCAGTTCCTTGGACTTTTCATCCAGCACGCCATTGCGTTTGGCGGCTTTGGACATCGAGTTGAACCCCTCGAACATACCCGGCGCCTGTTTTTGCAAAACGCCTATACGTCCCATTGTTTCAGTGAGAAATCCGCTCCAGGACATCGTGTCTTTCCTTTTCTTGACTGGTTCTGTTAGCTGGCAATATGCGATTGGAAGAGATGACCTGGATCGAGGTCGAGACATACCTCAAGACCCAAAAGGGAGTTATTCTGCCGACCGGGTCTGTCGAACAGCACGGGCCCATCGGTCTGATCGGTACGGATGCCATTTGCGCGCGCGAGATCACTTGGGCTGCGGCCGATATCGCCGGCGCGGTCGTGGCACCCGAACTGGCTTACGCCCCTGCGCCGTTCAACATGAGCTTTCCGGGCACCGTCTCGCTGAGCGCCGGTCTCTACTGCGATCTGGCGAGAGAGGTTATGCAAGGGCTGGCCCATCATGGATTCTCGATGATCTATGTTTTGAACGGCCACGGTGCCAACCTTGAGCCCTTGCGGAAGGCAGCACACGACGTAAGTGCGACAATCCGAATTCGGAGCTGGTGGGACTTTGACCGGGTAAACAAACTCCGACGTGGCTACTACGGCGACTGGGAGGGTATGCACGCCACCCCATCCGAGGTCGCGATCACGCAGGCCACCCATCGCGTTGTTCAGGCCGGAGACACGAGTCCTCCGCGCAAGCTTTCTGCCGAGTTCATCGCGGCCCACGCGGGTGATCGCCATGGGCCGCCCGATGAACATCGGCGCGACTTTCCCGATGGACGCGTTGGGTCCTATTCTGAACTGGCCCGACCCGAACACGGGCGTGAACTCGTCAATGCCGCGGCGCAGGCTGTCGCCGCGGATTTCGCCAGCTTTGTTCATTGATCAGCGGCTTTCGTCCGATCTCATTTTTCGTTCCAGCCAGCGCACGAAGAAGCTGATGATCAGGACAAGAACAAGATATTCAAAGATCAAAAGCGTATAGATCTCAAGCGGTCGGTATTCCGTCACGACCAACTCGTTGGCGCGGCGCGTCAACTCCTGCATCCCGATCACCGAGGCAAAGGCGGACATCTTTACGATATAGATGAACTGGTTCGCCAACGGGGGTAGAATCCGCTTGATCGCCTGCGGCAGGATTACATACAGCATCGTCTGGCGGTAGTTCAGGCCAACAGTCTTTGCTGCTTCGGTTTGGCCCTTGTCAATCGACTGGATGCCCGAGCGGTAGATCTCGGCGGTGAAGGCACTATCCGAAATGGCCAGAGTGATGATCGCGCCCCAGAACGCGTCTATGCTGATATTGATACCGATTGATTTCAGAACAACCGGGAATCCATAAAATACCCAGAACAACATCGGCAGGAGCGGTATGGCGCGGATGAATTCAATGTAGACCCTGCTTGGTAACCGCAGCCATCGGTTTGAAGACATGCCCGGCAGGGCAACCAGAAGCCCGATGGCCATTGATAGAACGGCGGCAATCAACGACAGGCTGATCGTCGACCAGAAACCCGACAAAAGAAATCGGATGTTGTTCTGACCCGTTTCTGTCGAGGGGTTGACGACGTACCATCCCCAGTTGCCCGAAGAACTACAACCGGCGAGAATAACAAGCGCACAAAGAGCGACAAGCGTTGTACGTTTCATGTGATACCCCTTAGTGCTGAAGGATCTGGCTGAGGAAAAGCTTGCAACGTTCTGATTTAGGTGCCTCAAAGAAATCTTCGGGTGTACCTGTTTCAATCACTTCGCCCTGATCCATAAAGATCATCCGGTCCGCTGCCTTTCGCGCGAATCCCATCTCGTGGGTAACGCAGATCATCGTCATTCCCTCTTGGGCAAGATCCACGATCACGTCGAGCACTTCCGAAATCATTTCGGGGTCTAGCGCCGAGGTGGGCTCGTCAAAAAGCATGATCTTGGGCTCCATGCAAAGTGAGCGTGCGATGGCGACCCGTTGTTGTTGACCACCGGAAAGTTCGGTTGGCCGTTTGTGCGCCTGATCAGGAATCCGGACCCGTTCGAGATATGTCATTGCGCGTTCTTCCGCGTCCGATTTCGACAGGCCACGCGCCTTGATTGGTCCTAGCGTCAGATTTTGAAGAATTGTCAGGTGTGGGAACAAGTTGAACTGCTGAAACACCATGCCAACCTCGGATCGGATTTCTTCGGCGGCCTTTTTGTCCGTCATTTTGATCCCGTCGACCGTGATCGAACCGGAATCATGCTCCTCCAGAGAATTCACACATCGGATGAGGGTTGATTTGCCGGATCCCGAAGGTCCGCATACAACAATTCTTTCCCCAAGCGCGACATCCAGATTGATGTCTCTGAGCGCGTGATAGTCTCCGTACCACTTATTCAAGTCGCGGATTGTGATGACCGGCGATGCATCTGACATAGACCTGCCCCTTTGAGATTGTTAGCGTAAGACTAGCTTTGCCTTCAAATTAAAACTATACAAAATATGATAAATACAGACATAAATCTGGTTGCGAACGCGCGAACAAAAGGGGAGGAAGCGATGAAGCTGCTGAAATCAATGGGCCTGGCCGCGGGTCTTGTACTTGGAATGCTCACAGGGGCGGCCAATGCCCAATCGGCTCTGAATGACATACTGAACAATGGGGTGCTGAAAGTCGGGACAACCGGCGACTGGAACCCGATGTCCGTTCGGGATCCGGCGACCAATTCCTACAAGGGATATGATATCGATGTCATGACCCAGCTCGCCGAAGATCTGGGCGTGGAGCTTGAATTCGTGGCAACGGATTGGAAGACCTTGGTAAACGGTGTCGTTGCTGGGAACTATCACATTACAGGTTCGGCCTCGATCAGCCCGCCCCGCCTGAAAGCTGCCGGGTATTCGAATAGCTATATCTCAGTTGAAATCTATCCCTTTACGACTGAAGAAAACGCCGAAAAATTCTCGGATTGGGACTCGATCAACAACGGGGAAGTCAAGGTTGCGACCACCTTGGGGACGACTTTTGAGAAAAGCGTCCGCGAGTGGTTCCCTGACGCTGACATCAAGGTCGTTGAGGCCCCGGCGCGCGGTTTCCAGGAGGTTCTGGCAGGGCGCGCTGATGTTTTCATCACATCGAATATCGAAGGTTCGACCCTGCTCGAAAAATTCCCAAACCTGCGTCAGATTGAAGTAGCCGAGGCGCGTGCACCGACACCGATCGCGATGCTGATGCCCCAAAGTGATCAGGTATGGATCAACTACGTGAACAGCTGGATCGAACTGCGTCAGTCGCAGGGATTCTTCGCAGCGACCGCCGCAAAATGGGGCCTGTAACGTTCTGACTTTGACATTGTAAAAGGCCCGCTGCGATAATCAATCGGTGGGCCTTTTCTGTGCGCTACGTCAATAATCGAGATGTCAGGAGAGACCGATATGCGCATTGACATGCATTCCCATTACTACGGTGGTGGGCTGGTCGAGACTTTGCGCGCCCGAAAGTCGCATCCTCGCCTCAGAACACGCACAGATGGTGTCACTGTGATGTCAGCGATGAATGGAGAATTTCCGTTCACCGATGCCTATCATGACCCGCAAGTGTGTCTGGCCGAAATGCGAAAGCAGGGACTGACGCACCGCTTGCTGACCTTCCCCGGAGCACTTGGCGCTGATCTGTTGCCCGCCACGGAAATTGCACCGGTTATCTCTGCCTTTAACGATCACCTTGCCCAGTTGGGAATTGATAGCGATGGTGCCCTGATCGGGTTGGCCGGAGTGCCGCTGGATGATCTTGATATTGCCTGTGCAGAGCTTCGCCGTGTTCGTCGCGATCTGGGTTTGCCGGGAATTATTTTGCCGTCGAACTATTTCAACTCCTTGGCCGAAGCTGACACATTGCGACCGCTATTGGCAGCGGCAAATGAATACGGCTGTCACATCATGCTGCACCCTGGTCTGAAAGTCGGGCAAAACCCGCCGCCGCGCCCTGCGGACCTGACGCAATATCGACTGTCCGCAGTGGAACTGCAATCCAGCGCTTCTCAGGTCGCCTTGACCATGATCATGTCAGACCTGTTGGATTCTTACCCGGCTGTTTCCTTTCAGATAGTCAATTTGGGCGGCACGCTCCCCTTTATTTTTGAGCGGTTAGAAAGCATTGCGCGGCATCGCAACCCGGATGATCCGTTCCCGACCCAGCGTCTGCGTCGGCTCTGGTACGATTGCGCTTCACTTGGGCCACGTGCGTTGGAGGCAGCTGTTAAGCTTTTGGGCGCAGACAGGATTATGCTGGGATCGGATTATCCGATCTTCACGGACGATCCTTATACGCATGCGGTTGTTCCGGCTGCGCTGACCGCCGAAGAAAAGGAGCAGGTGACGTGGAAAACAGCGAACGCATTGCTGAGCCACCTGTCGGAACTTCGCGCGCAAAAATGCACCCCGGGCTAATTTCAACGCGTGATGGCTAAGTTACCTCCTATAGTCGATTGAGGTTCTCTTGCCCGCTATCGGTTCTTGAGGCGCGCCAATAATGTAATGCTGTCCTCAAAACCGATGGTTGTGAAATTGCCATCCTTGAGGATCGCAGCCTCAGTGGGCTCAACCCTATTTCCGTCGATAGAGCAGCCCTTGTACACTGAAAACAGACACAGAACTTCGTTCGGACCCGCTTGGAGCTTATGGGGGTCCTCACCGGTCAGGCAATCTACGGATGCAGCACACTGAACAGGATCAAAGATTACATTAAAATTACGCACTGGCCCCGCTTCCAGCCGGCACCACAATTCCAGATCGCCTGAAAACCTGAGTGGATCGGAAAACCGCGCGTTCAACGGTGTCGCAGGGCCAACCAGATCAAAGCCATCTCCCTCTACAACGGTCAGGATACGAGACATGCCCGGAAATGTGGAAAATGGCCCGTCAGCCTCCACGTCAGCAAGGCTCACACGCCAGACGACGCCCTGCTCGCCACTTCCCCGTGCAATTTCTCGCGTGGTCCCCAAGCCGTTTTTCCACAAGACGGGCTCCAGGGTTCTGGTTCGGACATGTTTCATTTCTGGTCGCATTTCGGGTTAGTCATAGGAAGGCAGCGTATGCTTGCTGTTGTTCGAATTAGGCGTGCCGACGGTTGCAATCCCTAGCCGCATACGAGTACAAACATTATGCAATTAATTTAGACATATTATAGGCCATTTGTCGTGCGGGTGAGCTATCAGGATATAAAATCAAACATCCTAGGCCGCATTCGCGACAACACCTGGCCTCCCGGCGCGGTAGTGCCTGGTGAGATTCAGCTTGCCAAGGAATTTGGCTGTGCGCGGGCCACGGTAAACCGTGCAATGCGCGAACTGGTTGATGATGGCGTTCTAGAGCGTAAGCGCAAGGCAGGAACACGGGTTAAAACAGCCCCGACGCGCCAGGCCCGGATCACAATTCCGCTTATTCGGGAAGAAATCACCAACCTAGGGGCCACCTATCGATATTCGCTTGTTGAGCGCGAGGTTATCGCCGCCCCCGGCTGGTTGCGTGCTCAGGTCAAGATCCCAAAAGGGGGTGAGGTTCTGCATCTCAGATGTATGCACTTTGCCTCAAACAAAGCCTTTCAGTTCGAAGAGCGCTGGATCAATCTTGCGACTATTCCTCAGGCACGCGATCAGTCGTTCGAAGAAATTGGGCCAAACGAGTGGCTTGTCCGTGAGGTTCCGTTTACCGAGGTTGAACTGACGTTTTCAGCGACCAACGCCAATCTGGAGGTTGCGGAGTTCCTGGGGGAAAACGAAGGAACGGCCTTGTTTACCGTCGAAAGAACCACTTGGCTGGAGGAGAACAACGTGACTCATGCCAAACTCTATTTTCCTTCCGGTTACAAAATGACGACCAAGCTGTGATGGCATTCGCATTGGGTAGGTTGGCAACCTCGGAAAGGGATCTGTTGCAAACTTTAGACCATTGACCTTCATGGCGTTACGTTGATTGAGTGGGCAGGGCCGGATCAATCTGATCTCACCGCACAGCAATGTTCTTTGGACGCGAAAGCATGAAAGCCCCTAGAATTTTTGAAGATGAGACGCCCCCGCGGACCGCTTGTTCTCAGGAATTTGGTGGGAACGAACTGAGTTTCTTTTGGCGCATGGACAAATGGTTGCGCGAGCCGGACAAGTTCACACGGGTGTAGCGGTTTCATTGGCATTTCAGGTGATGAACAACCTGATCACGTACGCGACAATAGCCAGGCACAAAACACTGCCGAACCAGATCGCGCCGAACCAGAAAACTTGTTTAAGCGTTTTCAATGGTAGTTCTCCTCTGGATCGATCTTCCCGCGGAAAACCCAGTAGGTGTAAGCGGTGTAAGCCAGGATCACCGGCAGCAGAATGACTGCTCCGACCAGAGCGAAAGCCAAACTGCTGTCTGGCGCGGCGGCTTCAGCAATCGTAAGGCTTGGAGGCAGCATATAGGGATAGAAGCTGATCCCGATACCAATGAAGCACACGACGAACAGGGCAATGGCGCAGACAAAGGGTTGATAGTCGCGCTGTTCCTTCAGGCCACGATCGAGCTTCCATGCAATGGCAGTTACAAGAGCCGGCACAAGCACAGTGAAAACGACGCCGGGCCACGAAAACCATCTGACCATATAGATCGGGTCTTGGAATGGGGTTAAAAGACTGACGAGACCGATCAGCCCGAGTGTCATAAGCATCAACGGACGGACATAGGAGCGCATCTGACGCTGAATCTTTCCAGTGGTTTTCATGTTGAGCCACGTCGCGCCGAGCAAGGCATACCCGATCACAAGGGCCACACCTGTCAGGACAGAGAACGGCGTCAGCCAATCCCACCATCCACCTGCATAAAGCCGACCTTCGACCGGGATGCCCTGAACCAGCGCGCCAAGCGCGATACCCTGGCACAATGCGGCCACGGTTGAACCACCGTGAAACGCAACATCCCAAAGCCAGCGCCCGCGTACCGTTCGCCATCGGTATTCGAAGGCAACACCACGAAAAACAAGCGCAAGAAGCATGATGATGACAGGCACATAAAGCGCGGGCATCACTACAGAATAGGCCAACGGGAAAACAGCAAACAAACCTCCGCCGCCCATGACCAGCCACGTCTCGTTTCCATCCCAAACCGGTGTGACCGAGTTCATCATGACATCACGGTCCTTTTCGGTTTTTGCGAATGGAAAGAGGATCCCAATTCCAAGATCGAAACCGTCCAGGATCACATAGGTCAGAACGGCAAAGGCAATGATGCCTGCCCAGATTGTCGAGAGTTCAAGCATCACGCTGCCTCCGCCAAGGTAAAGATTTCAATGGGTTTTTGAGCTTTCTGGAAGTCTTCGACAGGCGGTTTTCCCATGAGACGCAGCATGTAGAACGTGCCTGCTCCGAACACCGCGAAATACACGACGATGAAGGCAATCAGAGACGCCGCAACTGCAGGCGCATCCACTTGGGAAAGGGAGTCCGATGTCCGCATCAGCCCGTACACCGTGTAAGGTTGGCGCCCCACTTCGGTGGTGATCCAACCGGCCAGTACCGCCACAAATCCGCTAGGCGCCAACAGGACGGATGCGCGGTGCAACCAGCGATCTTCGTTGAGGCGGCCCCGAACCCGCTGAACAAACGACCACAACCCGACGCCCAACATGGCAAAGCCGATGGAAAGCATGATGCGGAAGCTATAGAAAACGATCGCGACCGGGGGTTCTTCATCGTCGGGGATAGTGTCCAGTCCGTCAAGCGGTGCGTTGGGGTCATGCTTCAGGATCAGCGACGATAGCTTCGGAATTTCGATGGCATAGTCCACGCGCTTCTCATCCTCGTTTGGAATGCCAAACAGGATCAGTGGCGCGCCTTCGGGATGGCTGTCAAAGTGACCTTCCATCGCCATCACTTTCTGCGGTTGATGCTCCAGCGTGTTCAAACCATGAAGGTCGCCCGCGACGATCTGCAGAGGAGTAACCAAAACAGCCATCCACATTGCCATCGAGAACATGCGGGTGACCTCGGCCGTTCGATTGCGGCATAGCAGGTGCCAAGCTGCAACCCCGGCCACCACAAAGGCAGTGGTGAGATATGCCGCCAGCACCATGTGTGTCAGGCGGTACGGGAAAGACGGGTTAAAGACGATCGACCACCAATCCACTGGGATGAATTGCCCCAGCTCGTTGACGTCAAATCCGGCCGGGGTCTGCATCCAGGAATTGACCGAAAGAATCCACGTGGCCGATATCAGCGTGCCAAGGGCAACCATCGCCGTGGCCATCATGTGCAAGCCGGGACCCACGCGTTCGCGACCGAAAAGCATGATGCCTAGGAAGCCTGCCTCAAGGAAGAAGGCCGTCATCACCTCATAGGCCATCAAGGGCCCGATCACAGGCCCGGCGGTATCCGAGAATGTGCTCCAATTCGTGCCAAATTGGTAAGACATCACAATGCCGGACACGACACCCATCGCGAAGCCGACAGCGAATATCTTTTTCCAGTAGTTGAAGAGATTGAGGTAAGCCTTGTCCTTGCGCCAAAGCCAAAGGCCATTGAGGGCGGCCAGGAAGCTTGCCAGGCCGATGGAAAAGGCCGGGAAGATGATGTGGAACGACACAGTAAAGGCAAACTGGATGCGTGCCAGGGTCTCTGCGTCAAAGTTTGCTAGTAGGTTCATTGCCGTTTCCTTTGGCGTCGGATTGCAAAGAGCGGCAGTCACCTGGGTTGCCTCGGTTGCCAGCTCGTCGATGTTATTCAGATGAGCAGGATTTGGGGCAGAGGGCGTTTGAGTTCGTTTGGGTTCTGGACGGTTGTTTTTGGATTTTGGACAAAACTCAGGTCGAGAAGGGCAAGAACGGAAGCGGAATTTGAAACGCGAAGTCGGGGAACGGCTGGTGTTCAAACGCCCCAAACAAAGTTGCCACCCGGCTCGTTTGTGAGCTGGATGGCAACCTATCAGAAACTGTGCGAGTTCTGTTCGGGGTGGTCAGTCACCTTGCGTCTGGATGCTAACAGCGCAGAGCCGATGGACCTTATGCTGACCGGTCAATTTTGTTCGGCTGTGTTTCCTCCTTTTTTCGGCGCGTTTGGGATGGCGTTTCAGTCTTCGTTCCAGTCCTTATGGTCATCTTTGAAGTCGTCGCGGCGTTCTTGTGCCTCGTCCTGGGCGTCTTCGAAATTGTCCTTCTGGATCGCACCGCCCACGGCACCAACCGCAGCGCCGGCGGCTGCGCCGCCTACGATGCTTTCGCCGGCAATGCCCGCGACAGTAGCGCCGACAACTGCGCCTTTGATGGCTTTATCGGTGACATAATCAGCATGAGCTGTGGCTGCCATGGTGATCAGAAGTGCGCCGGAGATCGGGGCGATAAAGAGTTTCTTCGAGGTTTTCATAGGTTCATCCTTGTTCTGGGTCAGCAACCACCGCGGCTGCCGTGTGCCATTGAACTAGGTGACCCCATGGGCTGCTTTCTTTTGGGGACAGGACAAGGTTTTGTGGATCTTGGACATCTTACGGCCCCGCGCGCTGCAGCGGTCAGGAGACTTAGCGGCCAGCTTTACGAAACCTGGCTGGCGTTTCACCTGTCCATCGCTTGAACGCCACTGAAAAGGCCGCCTGATCCGCAAATCCAAGCATGAAGGCAACGCGGGCAACACCCTCCCCATTACGAAGCATCCGTTTGGACAGGTCGCACAACACCCCCTCTAAAAGTGCTTTAAAGCTTGTTCCTTCGGCTGAAAGGTGCCGGGTCATTGTGCGTCGCGTCAATCCAAGCTCTCCGGCTATTTGATCGCCGTTTGGTATTGGACCAGGAAGGCGTTCCCCGAGCATGTCTACAATGCGATCGGACAGACTTCGGACCGCATCAGGTTGAGCCTTTAGCTGCTCTTCCCCATGCCGACGCAAATGCCCCAACAAAGTAGGGTCTGCAGTTGGAATCCTAAAGCTCATACCGTTTGGGGGCAGAGCCAACGCATATCCGGACTTGAACCCTTCTACGGCGCACCCGGCCAACTCGGCTAACAGCTTACAATGCTCGACGTCGTCCGTTTCCAACTCGATTGAGATAGGGGCAAATCCGCCCGAGGTGATCTGTTGAACGCGCTTATAGAGACCGAAAACCAGCATTTCGCGATGGCGAGGATATTGATGCGCCGGGATCACGCTACTTTCCAGCGTGATCTTGGGTTCATCTGGCGCCCCTACAACATCCAGATGCAGGTCAGGGTCTTGCATTGCATAAAAGCGCTGTGTCAATGCCAGCGCGTCTTCGACCGTTTCTGCTGCCCGCACAATGTAAGCCAAAAGCGTTCCGGGACCTTGCGCAGAAAGCCCCACCCGCGCGGCAAAGGTCTTGTCTTCCAAAACACGACACACAGTTTCAACGGCGCCCGCTTCATGAAGCAGTTCGACAGTGGCGTCTGGGCTGTTGACGATATCCGAAGGTGCCCCCGCCATTTCCAGAATTTCAGGAAACGGTATGCGCGCACCGGGCTCTTGCGAATAACGCAACCCGACACTTTGCAGTCTGTATGCACTGATCCGTGGCACTTTCGCTTCCTCCCCTGATGGGCACACACCGCCCTGTAATTCCTGCAATTGTCCAAAAGCCAACAACAAATGTCCAGAACCCTAAGGATCGCGGGGGCGATGACGGTTAGGTCCCGATCATCAGAAAGGACAAGGCAATGATCTACTTCGCAAGGTACTACCGCGTTTTTAAGGCAATCAACGTCTCTGCCAGACAGGAATTGTCCGGAGGCAACATTTACGGCCTGCACGCTTCGTCGCTTGGCGAGAAAACACCGAACGGGCGTCGCTGGGATCCCCCCTACGCCCCGCCGGAACAACCCTCAGAACCATCACAACAACCGACCGAGAACTGACGTTCTCAAGACACCTAAAATCTTCACGCACCGCGTGACTGCGTAAATCAAGGACCTGAAACATGAAACCACCCGCGTTCCTGATGGCGCCTGTACTTGGCATCATCTCAACTCCTGCCTTCGCCGCTGGCGGCGACCCCAGATGGTGGGTCGCGCCCAATCAGACTGACACCTATGCTTGGGTCGGACTGATTGTTCTTTTCCTTGCGATCCTACTGGTCGTACACCTCTATGCCCGCTTTGAACGCTATACGGAGCGCAAATCAATCGGCACTCCGCTGCGCACAACCATTCCGGTGATGCTTACCATAGCCTTGGCATATGAATTGATGCCCGCGCTCAGCCACTTCAGCATTCTGCTGCCAGGCGCGTTGATCCTGACTGCAATCGCCCGCGACTTCATGTTGTGGTGGCGGCCTTCGAAAGAGGAGTTGGTATAATGATCGAATTGCTCGTCACTTCTTTTCCGTTTGTCCTGCGCGTGATCTACCTTAAATGGCGCGGGATTCCAGTCACCCTCTACAACGTTCACCGGGCGCTATTCATGTGGTTCGTCCTGGCCCTGATCGTGTTCTTTGCTGTATTTTACTACTACCCCAAGTCCTACACTGGCCTTGTGCCCTTCAGAACCGTTCCTGTCGTCGCCGAGAACGGCGGAACAGTGACCGATATCTATGTAAAAGGTGGAGATCGTGTCGAACCGGGCGACCCGCTTTTTGCAGTTGAGAACTCCTCCGAAGAGGCTGCCGTAAAATTCGCGATGCGAAAAGTTGAGGAAATAGAAAGCGCGAAACTGGCAGCTGAACTGCAAGTCGAAACCGCCCAAGCCGTTCTTGATGCTGCGATTACTTCAAGGGAGCAAGCCGAACTGTCCCTGATGGATCATCGCGCACTTCAAGCCAAAAACTCTGCTGCATTCCAAGTGAGCCAGCTGGAACGCGCACAAGCCACCTTGGATACCCGATCAGCAGAAGTTGAGGCCGCGGAAACTCAATTGGGTGTGGCCCAAGTTCAAGCGACTGCCGTATTGCCTGCACAGCTTGCATCGGCACGAGCTTCGCTGGAACAAGCACAAGTGGAGTTGTCCAAAACTCTGACGCTCAGCTCCGTTGACGGAGTGGTAGAACAGGTCACTCTCAACGTCGGATCACGCGCCGCACAAGCCGCAATGAGCCCCGCAATGCTCATCGTGCCAGACAGGAAAGATGTTGAACGTGGACGTATCGTTGCCGGTTTCTCGCAGGTTTCACGCACGGAATTGTACGAGGGAATGGCGGCAGAAGTGGCATGCGAAAGCAACTTCAACATCTCGATGCGCAATACCGTTCTTCCCGCAAGGATCGTACGCATTCAAGAGTCGATTTCTTCCGGTCAGCTTGCGCCCAGCGGTCGCCTGATCGAGCCGAGTGAAAAGGCAAAACGGGGTCAGATCGTTGTTCATCTTGACCTGGTACACCCAGAGCACCGCGATCTTTTGGTACCAGGCAGTGGTTGCATCGTCCAATCCTACACCACTAATTTTGAAGGTGATATGGAAGGCACAATTGTCGCTCACGGGATCCAGGCCATGGGTATCATCAAGGCCGTCGGCTTGCGGGTCAAAGCTTGGTTCGGTCTGACTTCGGGTATCGGCTTGATCGGTGGTGGGCACGCCTGATATTCTAAATACCCTCATCTTCAACAACACGGCTTCCGACAAAAGTTGGGAGCCGTTTCGACTTTTTGCTGACAGAGAACATACCAAGTAAATTATGGTTCCATTGCGATTTTGCGGTTTCAGCTAAAGTCGGGAATGCGGGCTGTGACCGCACCATTTGAAGACCGTTCTAAAGGTCGGCTTTGGGCTGCCCACGCTTGGGCAGCATGAACCAAAGGGTGAACATGGAGCATCCGATCTGCCAGCCGGTGAGAGCTCGATGCGGTAGGGCCTGAAATGCCCCGCTCAAGGTTCACGCAAAAATAGTCGAATTCGCAATTGGCAGCTCGTCGGAAATTACTCTGAAACAACAGCGAAGACCTCAATTTGCTCCCTGATGCCATTCATCTCCACCTCTCCCTCGCTTACTGTCTCTATTACGCTTTCAACGGCTGCCCAAGCTTGGGCGGAAATCAGTATCTCAATGTGGGTGGCCACGTCGCAAAGCCGCGCGGCCATGTTGATCGAGGTTCCAGAGGCAGTGTACTCAAATCGTCCTGCTGAACCGACGATACCGACCGTGGCATAGCCAAACGAGATGCTAACTCCATAACAAACCCGATGATCCAGTTTTCTCATTTGGCGCAGAGCGATTGCAGTGTATCGCGCATGGTCGGCGCCCGGCGCGATGGCCTTGGTCGGCTTGATATAGTTGCGCAGCTTGCCCGTGATCACGACACGTGGTTCGCCATAGGTTGCAACCAGTCGGCCGACGGAACGCTTTGCAGCCTCGGCACTGCGGCGAGGTTGAATCACTATGTCGGGTACATCTCAAATGCCATCGATCGCACGCCATAGCCAATGTTTCACGCCGTTGATCGGGACGACCACTTCGTCCATATGCCATTTGTCGTGCGGCCGGGGCCGGTCGTGCCGGATACAGGCCGCGAACTGAGCCCCGAAGCGGTTCACCCTGAGACGAACCGCTTCATGACTGGCAATGACGCCACGCACCGCCAGCAGGTCCTCGATATCTGCCGTGCGAGAGCAAACCAGTGATATGCCCTCACCGTATAGGCGATGATTTCGCGAGGAAAACGGAAGCCCTTCAGCCGCGGCAAAGAGGACGGTATAGCCATGGGACCGCGCTATCCGAGACGGGCAACGCGAACAGATTAGCAACGCTTTTCAAAGAGAATATGCCGAAAACTGTTAAAGAACTAAACGCCGAGAACAAACGTCGGAACCTGCACACTTGTCAATTCAGATAAAAAGTTTGCTGCACATCCTTTTTTCACCCCGTAGCAGGCACCCACAAACCGCCGATTTCTGTCTTCGCAATACGTATGGTCAACGCCATAGCGACTATCCAGCCGGTCACTACGGCCGCGGCCGTTCCGAACCACACCCCGGTTTCGTTGAATCCCAATATGCCAATAAACACCCAAACAAAGAACGCGACCCCAAAGGCCTGGCGATAAAGGCTGATCCAAACGGTCCAAATAGGTTTTTTGAAGGCCTGCAAAAGTGAGTTGATTGAAAACAACATCATGTAAAAAGGCAGGATCAGACTGTCGACTCGTAGATATCCCACACCAACGCGTACAACCTCTGGGTCCGCTGTAAAAAGGCGCATCACTAAGGGACCACCAAGCCAGAGGATCGGGATCGCAACCAGCGACATATAAAACCCGACTCGCCAGCAATAGAACAACGCGGCGCGCACCCGCTGGCTGTCCCGAGCACCGAAATTCTGTGAGGCGATTGGCAGTAGGGCACCCGTGACACCCAGAATGGGCAGCAACAAAACCTGTTCAAGCCGTATAGCGATTGCATAACCAGCAATTGCATGTTCACCAAACAGCTTCAGCGCAAACTGCAGCACAAAGGCCGACAACAACATGATCGTAAACGAAAAGGCAGTGGGCAGAACCTGCAGCGAAATTTCTGCAAACCGTTTTAGGCGTGGTCTGAAATAGGCCGCGCGCATACGTTTCATTCGCCTTCGCCGAAGAACCTGCCGGATCAAAAAGATCATCACGCCTGTCTGGCTGATCACCGTGGATAAAGCCAAACCGTTGAAGCCGATGCCCGGAATCACGCCCGGAATTCCGTAGATCAGAAGGGGATTCAGGATGATGTTCGCCAGAAACGCGACGATAAGTGCCCGTTGCATAGACACTGCGTCGCCATGGGCCTGCAAGATGCCATTACATCCATGAGCCAGAAGAAATCCCGGCATTGCCAAAAGCAACCAATAGAAATAGCGAAGCCCGGCTTCACGATAAACGCCTGGTTCCGAGACAAGCTTGATTAACAATGGGCCGAACCAAAGCCCTGCCAGGGCAAGCAGGCAAGACGCAACGATTCCGTAAGTTATCCCTTGGGCCGCTAGGCGTCGTGCCGCTCGGTTGTCGCCTGCACCCAGAGCGTTTCCAACCAGTGCACTCATAGCTGCACCCAGCCCGACGCCCACGGAAATAGAGATGAAGAAAGCTTGAAAGCCAAGGGCCAGCCCAGCTTGGGCGCTAGTCGACAACAGCCCGGCAAAGAAGATGTCGACGATGTTGTACAGTGTACTGAAAAGCATTCCGACTGCGCCGGGTATCGCCAATGTTCGGAAATGGCCTGCAATGGACCCTTGGGTCAGATTAAGGTCGATTGCCTGAGCCATGTTAACTGAGTGTCATGGGCGCTCGGCCTGAACTGTTAGAAAAACAAACACAGGGGTCAGAACATCTTCGAACCCGTGGTTGAGTTCAGCGTCCACACTGATCGTATCGCCAGCTGACAGCGTAAAGCGGGCCTCGCCATATCGGTAAACGGCTTGGCCCTCGAGTGCCTGTACAAACACTACGCCGTGGCCGACATAAGTGGGCGGCGGCCCGCCTTCGCGCAATAAAGTCACGCGACGCGCCTGAAATCGCAGGTCTTTACGAGAATGCAGTGAAAGATTGACATATTCGTGGCTGTGCCCCGCCGAGATACGGTTTGATTTCAGTCCCTCACCATGGCGCACGAGAGTGTAGTCAGTGTGATCTGTACGCGCTTCGCGGAACAAAGAAACAATCGGAACTTCGAGCGCTTCGGCCAGTGCCGCCAGAGTGTCGATTGAGGGAGAAACCAACCCATTTTCGATCCGGCTGATCATAGCGGCTGAGATACCGGACTGTTCTGCCAGCCTTCGCGCGGATTGCTTCCGACTTTGCCGCAGTTCCTTCAGCGAGGCGCCGATGGCACGGTCGATCTGTCTGCCTGGAGTGTCTCCTTGCATGATCCGTCCTTTCAGTCGCTGCTATAATACCCCACCACATCGCCATCGGTGGTGACACCAAGGCCATTCAGCAACCGGTTGGCGTAGTTGAAGTAACCTACGATCTGGTTGATTTCGAGAATCTCGCCGTCCTCCCAACCGGTGTGTTTCAGGGCTGCCACATCAGAATCGACCATCGTACCCGGCGAAAGTGTAAGCTTTTCCGCATAGGTCAGTGCCGCCAAATGTGCGCCGTCGAACGCATCCTGCGGGCGATGTGCCTCGAGTGCGGCTTCGATCTTGTCGGCGCGTATGGCGTCGTCGATCAGGTGACGGGCGTTGGACCAGTGGTTAGCATAGGAATAGGGGCAGGTGTTGAGAGTGGATACGTAGGAACTGATCACTTCCTGAAACCACATGGGAACTTTGTTCGCCTCATCGTGCAGACAGGCTCGATACAGAATCACATGCCCCTTCATGGTGTTAGGCCGCAGGGAATGCACCCGCATGACATTGTCGATAGTGCCGTGCGGTGTACGCGCCAGATCCAAAGTGGCCTTCAGATGCGAGTCAGCATCTTCGTCAGATATCATGCTGATCCAGGCAGACATTTGCGGTTCCTCCCTTGGTCGTCAGTATTATCTGAGGGCAGATCATAAATTGTCCTCTGAGTTTTTTATTGACGAGTATTGCATATTAAGCAACCATATTAATTAGTGTGCAACGTATTTGAGGAGGCTCAGGCCTTGCCCGACTGCCGCAAACAATCGCAGCGCCAGCCCGGCCTCGGCTGTTTTGTCAGGCCTGGCACCACGACATGCCGGCCTGCCTTTGCAGGAACGGTGGAGAAAACTCCTTTGCACGCCCGGTCCATCAAAAGACAAATTCGCATGGTGTCCCGAACCCAAGCAGGTACGACATGAACCAAGCCACTCCGATGATTGAAGTGACCAATCTGGATAAATATTACGGTGCGTTTCACGCGCTGAAAAACATCGATCTGACGGTCCATCAGGGTGAAAAAGTCGTGATCTGCGGTCCCTCGGGATCGGGGAAATCGACGCTGATCCGGTGCTTTAACGGGCTGGAGTGGCACAACTCCGGCCGCCTCGTGATCGATGGGATCGAGGTTTATGACGGGGCCAAAGAA
Source organism: Ruegeria sp. CDSC002 (assembly GCF_059610905.1). Taxonomy (NCBI): domain Bacteria; kingdom Pseudomonadati; phylum Pseudomonadota; class Alphaproteobacteria; order Rhodobacterales; family Roseobacteraceae; genus Ruegeria; species Ruegeria sp. CDSC002. The sequence continues at coordinate 125,490 of NZ_JBXWOM010000008.1, read as the reverse complement.
ATTCGCGAGCTGCGGCAGGAAGTCGGTATGGTCTTTCAGCAGTTCAACCTGTTTCCACACCTGACAGTGCTAGAGAATCTGACGATCGGTCCGATGAAAGTGCGCGGGATATCCAAGGCGCAGGCCGAAGAAACTGCACGCAACTATCTTGAACGTGTTCATATCCCGGAACAGGCCGACAAGTACCCGGCGCAGCTGTCGGGCGGGCAACAGCAGCGCGTGGCAATTGCGCGGTCTCTGTGCATGGAAACTCGGATCATGCTGTTTGACGAACCGACATCCGCGCTGGACCCCGAGATGATCAATGAGGTGTTGGATGTGATGGTCGAGCTGGCCGATACCGGCATGACTATGGTTGTCGTCACTCACGAGATGGGCTTTGCCCGTAAGGTCGCTGATACGATGGTCTTTATGGAGGCAGGCCAGATCGTCGAGGTTTCGCCACCCGAACAGTTTTTCACCAACCCCTCGAGCGAACGCTGCCGTTTGTTCCTAGATCAGATCTTGGCGCATTGACATGAGCGATCTGGGCATTTCCCGGCCAAAAGGTCAGCCGCTGCCAAAGCCGCCTTTTTTGAAGCGGTTTTTTGACTCGACCCTGATTTCGGTCGGGATCTATGCCGTTATCGTCGGGCTGATCGCCTATGGTGCATATATCGGCGCGCAGGGCATGGGGTATAACTGGCAATGGTACCGGGTGCCGCAGTTTCTGTATCGCAATACCGAGGTCGGGTTTGAATGGGGTGAAATTCCCATCGGGCTGGTCGCGACGATCAAATTGTCGGTCACGGCTTTCATTCTGGCTATGCTTATAGGCCTGCTTGTGGCGTTGCTGCGTCTGTCGGATCTTGTCATCGGGTCCGCAGTTGCGGTTGGATTTCTGGAGCTGATCCGAAATATCCCGCTGTTGGTTCTGCTCTACCTCTTCTATTATGTTCTGGGGCCGATTTTTGGGTTTGACCGATACACGGCCAGTATCCTTACCCTGGCCGTTTTCCATTCTGCCTTGATTTCGGAAATCTTCCGGGCCGGGATCAACGCCGTCCCCACAGGCCAGTGGGAGGCCGCTAAATCCATCGGGATGAGCCCGTCCCAGACTTATCGCTATATCATCCTGCCACAATCCGTCCGCTTCATGCTGCCGCCGATGACCGGTGAAGTCGTTCACCTCATCAAATCTTCGGCCATTGTTAGCGTGATTGCGGTGGCCGAGCTGACGACCTTCGGACGCAACATCATTTCAGACACATACATGAGTTTCGAAATCTGGTTCACCATCGCACTGGTTTATCTGGTGGTGACCCTGATCCTGTCGATTGGCGTAAGCCATCTGGAGAAGAAATATGCCGTCGACCAATAACCCAGAAAATATGTCGGACAACAAGGAGAACCAAGATGAAGCTTTCTCGCAGAATGCTCGGGGCTGCCCTCGGCGCGGTCGTGGCTACCGGTGTGGCGACCTCAGGCTGGGCGCAGAGCGCTACGCAGGAACTATCCAGCGAAAGTGTGATTGAAACTATCAAGCAGGATGGCGTGATCCGGATCGGTCTGTCGCTGTTCGTGCCATGGTCGATGCGCGACAAGAATGGCGATCTGATCGGATTCGAACTGGATGTTGGCCGTCAGCTGGCCGAGGATATGGGGGTTGAGGTCGAATTCGTGCCCACCGCTTGGGATGGTATCATCCCGGCGCTGGTCTCAGGCAATTTCGACGTGATCATCTCGGGCATGTCGGTGACAGCGCAGCGGAACCTGACCATTAACTTTACCGATCCATACGCCTATTCGGGTCTGGCCATTCTGGCCAATAAGTCGATGACTGAAGGCATGACGCTTGAGGATTTCAACAATCCCGAAGTGACCTTTGCCGCCCGGCGTGGTGCAACACCTGCGGCGGTGATTGCACAGAACTTCCCAGACGCGACCTTGCTGTTGTTCGATGAAGACGGTGCCTCGACTCAGGAGGTTCTGAATGGGAACGCTCATGCTTCCATGGCAGCGCAGCCAACTCCGAACCGCGAGGCTGGGTTGCACCCTGAAACGCTGAGTGTGCCGTTCGAAAATCTCTATGATCCGCGCGGTGAAGCCTTTGGTGTGCGAAAGGGCGACCCGGACGCCATGAACTATTTCAACAACTGGATCGCGCAGCAGTGGCGTTCCGGTTGGCTGAAAGAACGTCATGACTATTGGTTTGCTGGAAACGAATGGGCTGACCAGGTCGCCCAGTAACCCTGACCCACCCGGGGGGCAGCGATGCAGCCCCCCGGATCTGATACGGAGCGTCTCGCGTGCAGGACTTTCTCAAAAAACTCAGATGGCCGGACTACCTGATCGCCGCGGTTCTGTTCGTGTTTTTCGGGTATATCTGGCTGTCGATTGAAGGCACGCTCAATTATAGGTGGCGCTGGGACGTCATCCCCAGTTACATTGTCGGCTGGCATTCAGGTCGTGAGGAATACTTTGCCAATTTGCTGCTGCAAGGGTTGGCCGCAACGGTTCGCATCAGCCTCTATGCCGGAATTCTGGCGTTGATCCTGGGCACCATTCTGGGTGTAGCCCGCTGTTCATCAAATCTGACCATCCGCATGCTGGCGCGCACCTACTTGGAATTCTTGCGCAATGTGCCGCCGGTTGTTGTCGTTTTCATCTTCTTCTTCTTCCTGTCCCAACAGCTGATCGATGCGTTGAATCTGGAACGCTGGGCGCGCGGAATCGCGCGGCAGGAAAACAATCAGGTGTGGGAGTTCTTCTTCGGTGAAATGCGCCGCTTCCCGTCGCTTGTTTCGGGCGTCATAGTACTGGCCCTTTTTGAGAGCGCATTCGTTGGTGAAATTGTGCGTGCCGGTATCCAGTCGATCCCAAAAGGTCAGCGGGAAGCCGCGCGCTCTATCGGTATGAGCCGCCTTCAGGAACTGCGCTATGTGGTACTGCCGCAGGCGATGAAGAAAGTGGTGCCACCGCTTGCCAATCAGTTCATATCGCTGATCAAGGACAGTTCAATCCTGTCGCTGATTTCCGTGCAGGAACTGACTTATAAAACGGTAGAGCTTGTGGCCTCATCCCGCATGATATTTGAGGCGTGGATCACCACGGCCGCTTTCTACTTTGTGGTTTGCTTCGGCCTTAGCCGATTGTTTGCGCGGCTTGAAAAACGGTCAGATAAGCGCTGACATATAGGCCAGTATGATACGCCTCTATGATTTCCGGCTTTCGGGCAGCTGTCACAAAGTACGACTGTTACTGTCCATGCTGCAGCGGGATCACCAGATCATCGACGAAGACCTGCTGAACGGTGACCAAAACCAGAGCGCTTTTTTGCAGGTCAATCCGCTGAACAAGGTACCGGTTCTGGACGATGATGGGTTCGTCCTGCGCGACAGTACTGCCATCATGGTCTATCTGGCACAGAAATATGGCGCAGCCGAATGGGCCCCGACCACACCGAAAGAACACGGCGACATACAGCAATGGCTGTCGTTTTCTGTGAATGAAATCTTCCACGGCCTTGCAATGGCCCGGGCGATTGTTCTGTTTGAACGCGACACCGATCTGGCTGAGCCGCTGGCGCTTGGGCGGAAATCCCTGAAGATCATGGAGCAACACTTGTCAGACCATCGCTGGCTGGCCTGCGACCGTCCCACCCTCGCAGATCTGGCCTGCTATCCTTACATAGCTCTGGCGTATCAGGGTGGAATATCGATGTCTCCATACCCGGCGGTGCGGGCATGGATCGCGCGTGTTGAGGCTTTGCCCGGATATGTCCCGATGCCGGGGTTGCCGGCACCGGGTTAAGGGCAAGCGGGGCTATGCTCTGATCTGAACCATGCCCTTTTCGACCCGGGATTCAAACACTTTCATCGGCCGCGTAGCAGGCGCTGAAACCGGGTGCCCATTTCGCACATCAAACGCGCCCTGATGCAGGGGGCACTCGATGACATAGCCATCGAAATACCCGTCACACAGATCCGCACCGCCATGATTGCACAGCGCCAGTGAGGCATAGATACCACCGGGTGTGTCGTAGATTGCGATGATACGTGAGCCGAGTTCGACCCGTGTGACCCAATTTTTTTCCAACCGAGCAGCCTCGATCACGTCCCTCCACGGTTTTACATCTGTCATGGATCACGCTTCCTCCTTGTGCCGGATCTGACGCAGGATTTCGCGGTGGGCAGCCAGATAGCCGCCGGGCTCAATATGGATGTGGTCTTTTAGCTTCTCATGCAAGCGCGGGAGCGCGTGAAACGGGACCGAAGCGACATAGTGATGTTCCGCGTGGTAATTCATGTTCCAGCACAGAAAGGACCACGGTGCCGAAACCAGATTGGTGCGCGTATTTTCCGACATCTGCGCGACGGTCGGGCGACCGACATGTTCGGTCATCCGGATGAAGCGCATCACCGGCTCGCCCAGAAACAGGGGGATGACCCAATACCAGATCAACCCCCACCAACCCGTGATGGCCATGCCCAGAAAGATCGCCGTATAAATAGCCAGCATTCTGCGGGCATCGCGATATACGGCCTGATGTTCGACTTTCGGAATGAACCGCAACTCGGTCTCGCTGAGATTGCCGCTGGCGTGGCGAAACAGTTCCGTGAATTTGCCGCGCCAATAGGGCAAGGCGGACAGATAAAGCAGATATTTTCCCATTGTTTCGGGCAAAGGGATCAATTCGGGGTCTTCCCCGGTCAGTTGCGTATAGGTGTGATGATCGCAATGCTCGTAGCGAAAGAACCGATGTGGCAGAATGATGATCAGGCCGCAGATCTGACCTACCAAGTCATTCAGCCACCGGGTTCGGAACACCGTATAGTGCACGCATTCATGCTGTAGTGAGAAATGGTGCACCAGAACGATGCCTTGCAGGAACATTGCGGGCCAGATTAGCCAGCTGTTCCAGGCTAGGGTGACAAGGGTAGTTGTGCCAGCTAGTACCAGTACCCAAAGCGCCAGATGGCGCAGGCCGGGGCCGTCGGACCGTTGCATGAGTCCTTTCAGTTCTTCACGCGTGAGCTTGCCTTCGGCCAGTGCCTGAGACAGGGGCGTTACGATTGCTTGTGACATGTGAATTCCACATTTTTGCCGGTGCGGGGGCCGTGCCCTCATCGCATGTACCGGCACCGGAGACGGGAGTGCTCCGCACCATAGGACCTTGTCAGGTGGACCTATTGCAATCAGTTTAGCGCGATGGCACGCGTTCGATCAAGCGGGAAGGCTCAGCCAGTGCGGCGTAGACCGATATCCAGATCGGGGTCGGCGAACAGGGCAGCCGCGCAGGGGTGTTTGTCCAAAATGGTGGCTCCGCCAGGCAGACGGTCGGCGTGGAAAGCCCCGTTTTCCCAGTAGGTCACACCGTCAATCACGACCGTCGGATCAAACACGTTCCAGCTGATTTCGCCTGGGGCATAAGCACCGCAGGTGTGGAAGTGCAGAATACGCGGATTGCCGAAAGCGGACCCGCCCCAACGCTCGAAATTCTCGCGCATATCCCATGGGTAGCCGCAGCCCGGGTGGATGCCCGCATGCCAGGAATGCACGAAGTTGCGGTCGATGCCGAACTGACCCGCGACCCGGTCATAATGAGCTTCGGCCCGTGCAGCGTCGGCAGGATCGCCGTCAAACCCTGTCAGGCGCCCGCTTTCCAGCATCGCAAACACCGGTCTTTCGAACTCTACCGTATAGTCATCGTAGTATTTTGATCCGGTGCCCGTCAGAAATTTCAACGCCACCCTGCCCGAAAAGCTGTGTGCCGGGACTGGCGTGAAGACCGACATGGGGAAGCGCAGGATCGACGTATCGCCCGTCGTATCCGGTTTCATCTCAGGCCGCCCCTGAAAGTCCGTGCCCAGAGGGCAGGTGACCCGCACGTCGGCGGCCCTATTCAGAACGCCGTTGATCCCTGCCTTGATGTCGAGGAAGGCATCGTGATGCCCGTTGGAAAAACCAGAGCCAAAAAGCTCACGGCTCAGGGCGAAACTGACGATGATCTTCTTGCCCTGTGGCATTTCCGAGAACCGGAGCTGATCCCCGAGACGGGCCAGAAACAGGATGATATCGGCGGTTTCGAACCGCGCCAGGAGGTCAGCGGAAAGGTGTGGATTGTCCGGATTAAAACCTACGTTCACTGCATCAACCGACAGCCCCATGGATCGCGCGGCATGCGTGACGATTTGGACACTATCCGCATCGAAATAGCCATGTTCGGGAGGTTCATAAGCGATCAACAACCGGTCGCCTGCCGTTGCGTGGGCGCAATTAGTCAATAGATTTCGCGCGCCGCGCTCGGGTGTGATGTCCGACATTCGCGTCTCCTACGGGTTCCGGTCAGTATAGATTAGGCTCGGGTTATGCGCCTAATCTATTTGAAAGTGATTATGCCTGACATTAGGGTGACTAATATGATCGTAAACCTGCCCTATTCCGCCCTGCGCGCCTTCGAGGCAGTTGTCCGACATTCCGGCTTTTCCCCGGCAGCAGCTGAGCTGGGTGTCAGCCAAAGTGCGGTCAGTCAGCATGTGCGGGCGCTTGAGGAATGGCTTGGTCTCGAATTGCTGGTACGTGGTGCACGGTCATCGCGTCCGACCCGCGAAGGGGAACTGCTGGCGCTGGCCATTTCTGAAGGGTTGGGGCGTATTTCGGACGTTTGTACCCAGCTGAGGGACAAGACCCGCACCGACAGGACCATCGTGATTTCATGTCTGCCGGGTTTTGCGTTCAACTGGTTGTTTCCGCGCCTTTTAAACTTTGATCTTGCTCATCCGGACCTGTCGATTTCCATTGCCACGGATACCGGGCAATATCCGTTTTCAGGGGCGGATGCGGATATCGGCATTCGCTATGGTCTGGGTGATTATCCTGGCTATCAGGTCGATTTGCTGATGACCGAGCAGCTGTTTCCGGTCTGCGCTCCTTCTTTGATACCAAGCTTGCGTGGGGTCGGAGATCTGGCGCAGCACACAATGCTGGTGGATGAGAACCTGCATCATGGGCCCGCAAGTCCAACGTGGGATTTCTGGGCGCGGCAATGCGGGTTGACGCTACCGTGGCCCTTGCGAACACGGAGGTTTGGGCAATCCAATCTGGTCGTTCAGGCGGCCATCGAGGGGCTTGGTGTCGCTTTAGGGCGGGAACCTCTGGTCATCGACACGCTGTGCGATGGACGTTTGGTGCGACCAATTCCGGAGCTGACGCAGTCTCCGCTGTCTTATTGGCTGGTTCGACCCCATGAAACTAAGGACAGCCCGAAAGTCGGTGAGTTTCTGAACTGGATCCGTGCCGAGGTTGAGGCGCAGCCGGACATTCCGCCAGCCGCGGGCGCTGGGAATTAGCCTGACTTATACGAGTCATTACCATTCCAGCATGGTGCAAGATGGGCTTGCCGCCCATACTTGCACAAGCCATCTGACAATCTGGAGAGCATTCCAATGTATCTGAGAAACTGCTGGTATGTCGCCGCCTGGAGCAAAGATATCGGTCGCGAGCTGAAGGCCGAGACGTTTCTGGGCGAGAATATCGTGCTTTACCGGCAGGAGGATGGCAGGCCAGTCGCATTGGAGGATGCTTGCCCGCACCGCAAGCTGCCTCTGTCCAAGGGCAACCTTATCGGGGATGTCGTGGAATGCGGCTATCACGGGCTTAAATTCGACTGCACGGGCAAGTGCACCGACAGTCCGACGCAGCGCGGCATGACCCCGCGGCGGGCGGTGGTTAGATCATATCCGGTTGTGGATCGGTATCGGTTCCTTTGGATATGGATGGGCGATCCGGAACTTGCGGATCCCGACAAGATGTTCCCGATCGAGAATTTTGACGATGACAGCTGGGGCAAGACCGACGGTGGGGTAATGGATATCGACTGCCATTACCTGTGGGTCTGCGACAACCTGCTTGATCCCAGCCATGTCGCCTGGGTGCATGTATCTTCTTTTGCAGGCGCTGGAACGGATGAAGAGCCGCTAAACGTCGAGCGGACCGACCGTGGCGTCGTCGTCTCGCGCTGGATTGCAAACAAACCGCCATCGCCCTATTACGCCAAACTGGTGGCATTTGACGGCGATTGCGACCGGCTGCAGCATTATGAGATGTGCATGCCCGCGATCGGGCTGAACAAATCCATCTATACGCCGGTCGGGACCGGCGGGTATGACAAGCAACCCATTGCTGAAACGTTCATCAATATCTCCTATAATTTCATGACCCCAATCGATGAAGATCGCACCAGATACTTCTGGTTTCAGCACCGAAATTCCGATCCCGAAAATGCGGAAGTGTCCAAATTCATGAATGACGGTGCGCGCATGGCGTTTCTTGAGGACAAGGACGTTCTGGAAGAAGTCCACAAGGGTATGAAGTACGCCAAGACGCCCAACATCGATCTCGGGTTGGACGCGGGTGCCAAACTGTTTCGCAAAACGCTTGATCGCGCGATCGAAGCCGAAACCACCCCTGTGAGTACAACAGTTCCGGCTTGAGGCGTCGTCTGCGAAAGTTACTTATGTAGTTTCACTTGATCGGGCTATTTGAAGTTGACCCCGCCCTGCCGACCGAATTCTTGGCTAGAAGGGCGGAGTTTGCCACTTGCTTGTTATGTCGCACTGTAGATCACTGGAAACCGGCCCCCAGCGAAGGGCGCACCGGGGCGTAAGCTGTCGTCGTGCAGCCATTCGGTGACAGTATCGCGGGGCTCATAGGTTGCGCCGTCCACAGCGAACCGGATCGCATAGCCGCGTCTGCGCCGGGTTGAGGTGCGGTTGCCCATCGCTGAATGTACGATCATACCGTCAAATGCCAGCACATCACCTGGTTTCATTTTCGGGTAATGAAAGATGTCGTAGTCAGCGCGATTCATTTCGAAATCGGGCATGTCGATATAGTCTGGGTTGTCCACTTCCAGATAATGCAAAAAGCCCCCAAGTTGGTCCGTTTTGAAGGGCCGGTATTTGGCGCCCCAAGCATGCGAGCCTCTTACGAACTCCAACGCACCGTTGTCGGGGTCCACGGGGTCCAGCGCAATCCACATGGTCATGATCGGGCCTGAGACCGGCCAATAGGGTTGATCCGTATGCCAGCCCGTTTGTGTTTTTGTGCCCGGTTCTTTGGCAAATATCTGGTCGTAGATCAGCGAGGTCCAAGGGCTGTTTGCTACCTCTGCCACACGCTGCCCAATATCAGAATTCAGGCAATAGTCTTGAAACACGCCGGGATTTTCACGCATGTTTTTGTAAGCAAAGTAACGGTCACCTTTGGCAACTTCGTCATCGACGGCCTGGCGCAGCTTACTCAGCCAATCCTGCGACAGCACTTGTTTCAGCAGCACGACTCCGTCGCGCGCATAGATATTCTGAACGGTTTTCAGGTCAGGTGTTTGTGTCATGTAACGTCCATTTCTGTCACCTCATTTACTGAGGCGGTTGCAGAAGGTAGGCGCGTTGCGCCCGTTTTTTTGGCGTTACGAGGTGGGTGAACTGCGGCAGTTTATGATGAAGCAGGGCCAAAGCGACCGGGCCGACCATTTGCCGGCAAGACGTCGATGGAACTGTTCCACACGGAAGCTCATTGCGTCACCTTTCTCCGTTATCTTAGCCGCAATTTCCGCATTGGAATAGAACCCGTGGCGAGTTGTTTTGCATATCGATAAATTTATTGACTAAATGTGCATAGTGATAAATATTATTACCATCATGCAAAATTATTCTGTTTTCTCGCTCGCCCGCAATGCGCTAACCGGGCACCGGAATTGGCCGCAGGTCTGGCGCAGCCCGCCGTTGAAAGACCGCTATGATGTCGTGGTGATCGGGGCAGGAGGTCACGGGCTGGCAACTGCCTATTATCTGGCCAAGGAATTCGGCATCACCAATGTTGCCGTGTTGGAACGCGGCTGGTTGGGCGGCGGCAACATCGCGCGAAATACGGTGACCATTCGATCGAATTACATGAGGGATGAGTCAATCCCATTCTATGTCAAATCCGTCGCCATGTACGAAGGGCTCACGGACGAGTTGAATTTCAACATGATGCATTCCAAACGAACCATGGTGGATGTGGTTCAGACCTGGCCCAAGCTGCGCGAGCTGCGGCGGCGGCAGTTGGTGATGGACATCTACGGCTCGACCTACGAACAGATCACAACCGAGGAATTGCGCCGCCGCATTCCTGCGTTGACTGGCGGCGGCCAAGATGCACGGCTGCCTGTGATTTGCGGCATGGTTCATACGGATGCAGGTGTGAACCGGCATGATGCGGTGGCCTGGGGCTATGCCCGCGCGGCTGACGCGCGCGGGGTTGAGATTCATCAGCAAACAGCGGTGCAATCCCTGCTACGCGGGGCGGATGGGGCCATCGAAGGGGTCGAGACCAACCGGGGCACAGTTCGCGCAAAGAAAGTGGTCGTGGCAGTCTCAGGCCATACAACGACGCTGACCGAAACTGCGGACCTCAGACTTCCGCTGCGGACGATGAACCTGACGGCCTTTGTGTCCGAGCCGGTCAAGCCGCTGGTTGATGTGATCGTGAACTGTCCGGACAGCGGGTTCTATTTCAGCCAGTCCGACAAAGGTGAGATGGTCATCGGCGGCGCGCCCGATATGGGGCAGAGCTTCCGTCGAGACATAAAGCAACATGTATTCGAGGATACCGTGACTGCGATGCTGTCGCTTTTCCCCAGTTTCAAGAAGCTCAAACTGATGCGGCAGTGGGGCGGGCATCTGGATATTGCTCATGATGCCTCACCCATCATGGATCAGACGGATGTGCCGGGCCTGTTTGTCACCGCCGGATGGTGGGGCGGGTATAAGGCTATCCCTGCGGGCGGGCTGACACTGGCGCATCTGGTGGCCAAAGGTGAACCGCACCCGCTGATGGCACCCTTCACACTGGGCAGGTTTCGGCATCTGGACTTCGTAATGGAAGCCGGAACCACCACAGCGCGATAGGAAAGGACAGGATCATGATGCTTATAACCTGCCCGTTCTGTGGCAAGCGCAATGAAAGCGAATTTATCCATGGTGGCCCGGTAGGGGCGGTCCGCCCCGATCCCAATGCCGTCAGCGATGAGGAATGGGTCGAGTATCTGACGGTGACGCCGAATCCACTGGGTCCGGTTCAGGAGAAATGGTGGCACGCACGGGGATGCGGTGAATGGTTCACGATCTGGCGTGATACACGGACCCATGACATTGTGGAGGCACCCGATGGCACAACGTAACCGCCGCGCCTCAGGCGGGCGCATTGACCGAAACCGCCCATTGCATTTCACCTTCAATGGCAAGCCATACGAAGGGTTCAAGGGCGATACGTTGGCCTCGGCCCTGCTGGCCAACGGTATTCGTGTCACCGCCCGCAGTTTTAAATATCACCGCCCGCGCGGTATTATGGGCCACGGGGTCGAAGAACCTGCGACGCTGGTGGAACTGGACGGCGAGGATGCCTCGGGCAACCGTCCCGCGACCACGGTGCCGCTTCGGGACGGGCTCAGCGCACGCTCGGTCAATTGCTGGCCATCGCCCGAGTTCGATCTGGGCGGGATCAATCAGTTACTCTCGCGGTTTATCCCCGCAGGGTTTTACTACAAGACGTTCAAATGGCCGAACTGGCATCTGTTCGAACCTTCAATCCGTCGGGCTGCAGGGTTGGCGGCAGCACCTGAAAGCCCCCCGGCTTCAGGCCATTTTGAAGCCCGAAACGCCCATGCCGATGTGCTGATCGCGGGGGCGGGCCCAGCCGGGCTGCAAGCGGCGCTTGAGGCTGGTCGCGCCGGAAAACGCGTGTTTCTGGCCGATGAGGGCACCGAGGCGGGCGGTAGTTTGTTGAACCGCAACCTGTCTATCGGTGGACGTTCGGCCTTGGACTGGGTCGCGGATGCGGTGGCTGAGCTGCGTGGGATGGAGAAAGTCACCCATCTGCAGAATGCAACCGTCTGGGCCTACCGCGAGCATAATCTGATGATCGTGAACGAACGCGAACCCGAACTGGACGGAGTTTTGGAACGCAGCTGGCGCGTGCGAGCGAGGGAAGTTGTAATCGCAAGCGGGGCCACCGAACGTGCCATGGTCTTTGGTGACAATGATCGACCCGGTGTCATGTTGGCCTCTTCGGTACAGGCCTATGTCAACCGCTGGGGCGTTAAGCCCGGGCAGCGTGTGGTGCTGTTTACAAACAACAACAGTGTTTATGCCGTGGCGGCCGATCTGGCAGCAGCCGGTATGCAAGTTGAGGCCATCCTCGACTGTCGCAAAACCGTTCCACCTGAAGCTTTGGAGCTGGTGCCGGATATTCCGGTTCATGCCGCAACCGTTGCTGGTGACGTGCGCGGGCGCAAAAGTGTGCGCGCAGTCAAAGCCGTTCCCGTGACCGGAGGGGCGGGTCGCTGGATCGACTGTGATGTGCTGGGTTGTTCCGGCGGTTGGAACCCGACCGTTCATCTTTGGTCGCAATCCCGCAGCACGTTGCGATTTGATGAGGATCTGGCAGCCTTCGTTCCTGACGAGGCGGTTCAGACTTGTCGCGCTGTGGGCGCAGCGGCTGGTGATCTGACGCTGGATAGGATTGTTGGTGGTGGCGAAGACCTGGCCTACGCGATCGAACCTCTCTGGCGCGTCAACGTGCCGGGACAGCGCGGGAAGGCGTTTTTGGACGTGCAGAACGATGTCTCGGTCAGCGATGTGCATCTGGCCCTGCGCGAAGGCTATGACAATGTGGAACATGTCAAGCGCTACACGACCGGCGGCATGGGGATCGATCAGGGTAAAACCGGCAATATCAACATCATCGGCACTGTTGCGATGCAAAAGAGCGTGCCGCTGCAAGAGGTTGGAACAACCACATTTAGATCCCCCTACACGCCTGTTTCGTTCGGTGCGATTGGCGGGTTACGGGAAGGCTGGCGGCTATTTCCCTATCGCCATACCCCTGTAACCCAATGGAATAAGGACAACGGCGCTGTGATGTATGAAGCCGGCGCGCGCTGGCGGCGTCCGGGCTATTTTCCGAAGCCGGGTGAAGGCCTGCAAGAGGCGGTAAACCGCGAATGCCGCGCTGTTCGTGAAGGCGTCGGCGTCTATGACGGCTCACCTCTTGGCACGTTTGAACTGAAGGGAAGGGACGTTCCGAAATTCCTAGATTTCATCTACTCCAACATTATGTCCACGCTGAAACCGGGTGACGGGCGCTATGGGTTGATGTTGTCTGAAGATGGTTTGATCCTGGACGATGGCGTTGCCTTCCGACTGGATGAGCACCGCTGGATGATTTCAACCTCGACCGGTCACGCGGATGCGGTGAACCAGCATATGGAAAAGCTGCTGCAAACCGAATTCCCCGACTGGCAGGTGCTGATCACTACTGTCACCAGTCAGTGGAATAATGCCACTATCTGTGGTCCCAAGGCGCGTGAAGTTTTGCAGGCGTTGGGCTCGGATATCGACCTGTCGCCCGAGGCGTTCCCTTTCATGTCCTTCCGCGAAGGCACCGTCGCTGGTTTCCCGGCGCGGGTGGTGCGGGTGAGTTTCACCGGTGAACTGTCCTATGAGGTCAACGTAGCCCCGCGCCACATGGCGGTCCTTTGGGACAAGGTGATGGAGGTCGGTGCGCCCTTTGGTATCCTGCCTGTGGGTTCGGAATCCAGCCATGTGCTGCGGGTCGAAAAAGGGTTCCTGTCGTTGGGGCATGAGGTCGACGGTACGGTGGATGCCTATGATCTGGGAATGGGATGGGCGATGTCCAAGAAAAAGCCTGACTATCTGGGCAAACGCTCGGTCCAGCTGCGCAGGTCAGGCGGCGGTACCCGGCGCGAGCTGGTCGGAATTCTGGCGGATGATCCCAACAAGCAAATCCCCGAAGGTGCACCACTGACGCCCGGAGGTCGGAAAGAAGCCACCGGCGGGTTGGTCACTGCCTGTGTATGGAGCGTGGTAAACAACCGCTGGGTTGGGCTGGCGTTGCTGGAAGATGGCCACGCGCGGCAGGGCGAAACCGCCCACGTCCGGCTGAAGGATGACGTGATCCCGGTCACGGTCACGAAACCGGTCTTTCACGACCCCGACGGCAAATTGCTGAGGTCTTGAGATGAGTTATGACGTCACAATTGAACGGTGCGGCCTGAAGGCTCTGTTCGACCTCAAAGGCGCGCCTGACGCCGTATCGCAATGGGCCGGGGACGCTTTGCCGAGTTTGCCGCTCCGCCCCAACAGCCGAACAGAAAAGGACCGCATCGAACTGTTCTACATTGGTCGTAACCACTGGATCACCCGCGCCCCACTGGCACAGGAAGACGCGATGGAAGCCCGGCTGAAGCCCACGGACTGCCCGGCAGATATCAGTATTGTTCGGGTCTCGGACACGATGACCTTCTTTCGCATAACTGGCCCAGATGCAGGTCAGGTGATGTCAATTGCTTGCCCGATGGACCTGCATGACAGCGTGTTTGGGACGGACGCGGTTTCCTATACCGAAGTATTTGGCCTCAAGGCTTTGGTGATGCGGTGTCAGGATGGTATTGAGTTCGCGGTCGAACAAAGCTTTGCGGATATGGTCGAAGACTATCTGATCCGCGCCACGGCTTGAGGGGAAGGTCGGCATGGCTCGAACGCACATCCACAAGTACCAGACGCGCTATCATGCGAAAGCAACTTATTCCAAAGCGATCCGCGCCCGGGGTGACTTTGTTTTCATGCAGGGACAGGTCGGCACGCTGATGGATGGCACACTGGTTGGCGAAGGCGACCCGGGCGCGCAGGCAGATCAGGCCTGCCGCAACATCCAGCGCTGGATGGAAGAGGCCGGGGGAAGCTTGACCGATGTCTGCAAGTTGACTGTCTACGTTACCGATATTTCGTACCGTCCGGCCGTTTACGAGGCGATCAATCGCTGGTTCGAAGGTGTTCATCACTGTTCGACAGGCGTGGTTGTGCAGGGGTTGGCCGATCCGTCGCTTTTGGTCGAGATCGACGCGATGGCTGTAATCGACGATGATGCTGATACCCCGGGCTGAGGAACTCGGGTCTATCTGACATCGTATTGCGTAGAAACGCCGGTCATGACAGTGTCCGGTCGAGCCGGCCCAGTTTTGTCTGCGAATTGTAATGCTTTCGACACTCACCTCGATACTGCCGATCTTTTTGATCATTGCGCTAGGCTTGGCCCTGCGCAAGGGCGGCATTCCCAGTACGGATTTCTGGAACCTGAATGACAAGCTTGTCTATTGGGTTCTGATGCCATGCCTTCTGTTCAGCAAAATTTCCCTGTCGCCGTTGGACAAGTCGGCGCTGGGTCTTTATTCGGTTGCTATTCTGGGCGGGTTCGTTGTGGCGCTTCTGTTTGCGCTTCTTAGTGCCCGTTTGATGGGTTTTGCGCCGCCGCAGGCCACCTCGATCCTGCAAGGCAGCGCGCGACATAACTCATTCATCGGGCTTGCGCTGGCTGCCAACTTGTATGGGCCGGCGGGGTTGGATATTGCGATCCTCGCGACCGCAATTCTCGTGCCCACTACTAATATCGTCATGGTGGTTCTGATGGTTGGTGCGCTCAAAGGCGACCGGACCAACAGCCTGGCCGTTGCAGTCCTGCGGGAACTCGCGCGCAATCCGTACGTGATTTCGATCTTTCTGGCGGTCTGTGCCAACCAGTTGATCGGTGACAGGATAGCGGTCGTGCATGATGTGACGGATGTTCTGGGTGCAGGCGCTTTGCCGATCACATTGCTCGCTGTCGGTGCCAATCTGAGAGTCCGGGCCATGGCCGCCAGTGCGCTGCCCTTGATTCTGGCCTTCACGGGCAAGATGATTGTCTTCCCTCTGGCAGTATTGGTGATCGGATTGCTGGTAGGACTGCCGCGGGAGGTTCTGCAGATCGCCGTCGTCTATTCGGTGGTGCCGACCGGTGCGTCTTCGTACACGCTGGCCAAGCACTTGGGTGGAGACGCGCCGCTGATGGCGGCCATTGTCACGTTGCAGACGTTGATAGCAGCCGTCAGCATTCCCGTATCACTTGCTTTGCTGCTGCCCCTAATTCCTTAAGCGGTCATTGCGACAAGTGTTCATGGGCCCAGACCGCGATGTCCAGCAGGCGGGCGTCATCACCCTTTCGTCCGATCAATTGAATGCCAAGCGGCAGGCCATTCTGGTCGGTCCCGAATGGCAAAGCGACCGAAGGCACCTGCAACAGGTTCCACATCCGGGAAAAAAGCGGATCTCCAGTAGCGTCCAAACCGGCAGGGGCTGGTCCGGGGGCCGACGGGACCAACAGAGCGTCCACATCCCGGAACATCTGATCCAGCATCGCGCCCGCCCGGTCGCGTAGGTCCAGCGCGGCTTGGTATTCTGCGTCGGTAACGGCCAGCCCCGCTGTGACAAGGTCGTGAAATTGCGGGCTGATGGCGGGCATGCCTACAGCGTATTCTGCAGCGCGCTGCCGCGCGACCTCGTAGCCCATGACGGTAATCTGAGCCTGCGTAAGTTCGGCAAAAACGGGTGGAAAAGCAATTTCGCCGGTCTCGGCTCTCGTTACGGCAAGGGCGGCTAACGCACGCGTGCACGTGTCCCGCATCTCGACCGAACCGTCCCGCCAGTGCGGGCCGCGCATTAGGCTGATCCGAGGCAAAGCCTCGTCGAACTCAACTGGCGGTGCCGGGTCAGTTCGGCACATTACCGCATCGGTCAGCACAAAGTCGCGGGGATCACGAGCCAGAAGGCCGAGTGTATCCAGGCTTTGGGACAAGCCCATGACACCCGTCAGAACATACCGTCCGGTGGTTGGCTTGAACCCGCAGACCCCGCAATACGCTGCTGGTCGGATCAGCGAGGCTGCGGTTTGCGAACCAAATGCGAGCGGAGCCATGAAATCGGCCACAGCTGCGGCAGAGCCGGATGACGAGCCACCCGGCGTATGCACGGGATTCGCCGGATTGGCAGTTTTACCGGGTTTGAAGTAGGCGAATTCGGTGGAGATGGTTTTTCCGATTGGGATCGCGCCCGCGTCCAAAAAAGCCTGAACGCAGACTGCACTGCGGTCGGGGCGGCGCCCGGCATACAGGTCGCTACCCCATCCTGTCGGCATGTCTTCGGTGTCGATGATATCCTTGATCACAAACGGCACGCCATGGAGCCTCCTACCAACGGGGAGAGTATCGGCGGCCTTTGCACGCTCCATGGCGCGGTCCGCATCGAGGGTTTGAAAAGCCCCGATGACGGGTTCACGGTTTGTGATCCGGTCCAAATGGGCCGCCATAACCTCGGAAGGCTTCACCTCACCTGCCCGGATCAATGTGGCAAGTTCATGGGCAGAATGATGGTTCAGCCCGGTCATGCCTCCAGCGCTTTCAACGCGTCGGCAAAGGGGGCGACTGGCATGTCGTAGATGCCACCGCCCAAGCGACCGGCCTCGCCCAATCGGTCAAGAATGCCCAGCCCGATCACAGGCCCCAAACCCTGTTCCACGGCACCCCGCGCCGTGCTGCCCAGCCGAACATCCAAGGCGCGGAAATACGGATGCGTTCCGACTGACAGACCTGACATTCGCGCTTGAGCGTCGTCGGGCAGATAGGCACCCAGACCCTTCTTTTGTTCAGGGCTCAGATCTATGGCCATTGCCCCCAGCCCGAATGCCTCGACCACGGCACTGTCGCCGATCGCGCCAAGGGCGCGGACCTGCGGCAAATCCACGTCAAACGCCCCCTTGGGAGGGCTGGCCGGAATTGTGAACCAACGGCCCGGTAGGCCCGAGATCTGGATGCCAACTTCGCGCCCATTGCCGCCTGCAGCGGTGACGAAGCTTGATCCTTCAATGCCCTCCGCCAGTTTCATCATGCATTTGGTCGCCGCCATCCAGGGGTTGAGAAACAGTGAGGGCGAGCTGTCCATAAAGGCCAACACGTCGTCATCCGTGATCCCGCCGGTGGTGCGATCCTTGAGTTCAGCAATCAACGCCTGTGCGGCCACGGGTGTACGGCCATGGCAATCATCCCCGCCCATCAGGCCGATCACGGCCAGCGGGACCAGCGCGATCCCTTCGGCAATCCCTTTCTCCAGAACATCAAGAAACCGGGTGTTGAGCCAGCGAATGTGGTTGAGCACCGCCTCGGACCTCAGCCCTAAACGCATCGCTGGGCGGCTGCCTGCATTGATCGGCGCGTAAACACGTTGTTGGCCACGCCACGCGTCATAGACTGTGTGCAGGGGCATATCCGCCGAGACCACGGCGGCCAGAGGTGTCACGACATCGTGGTCTTGCGCGGGTTTCAGCACGATCTCGCCTGCGTTAATCATCGCCTCGGCCTGATCGAAATTCTGTGCTAGCCCTTGCCAGACTGCAGCGACACAGGCCGAGTTCAGGATCGGCGCGGTGATCTGATCCGGGCTGGCGAAGGCGGGACCGGCATGTAGCAGTACATTTTCGTCCAACCTCAGCGCCTCGGATGCTGTATTGAACCGGTTCCAGACCGGTTGTGTCACCATGGCCTTGTCGAACGCCAGCTGATCAGCCGGATGCAGCATCAAGTATCCTCCGGCGGTATGATCCATGTTTCCGAGAAGTAGAGGAAGGCAGTCGTTGTTTCATACCCAGCCTGCACCCGTGTGCCCAACTTGCCCGGCAATGCGTGACCATTAACGATGATTTGAGCCGAATGTGCTGGCACCAGTAGCGAGAACATGTTCTGCTCGCCCGAAGCGACCTCATGCGGAGACAGCTCCAGCGCGCGAGGCGGCTCGAGCCCTTCCCAGACCAGTTCAACTGTCAGGTTTTCTCCGGCGATGGTTTCGGTATAGCGGTGGCTCATCGGATCGCCCGAGGATCGGACGACCTGCGCGCCTATCTCGGGGAGAGAAGCAAAAGCGGGAGCATTTGCGAAAGCGGCCAGTTTGCTGATGAAATTGGTCTTCAGAAAGGCAGTCAGGTCGAGATTATCGCTCAGGATTACGTTCGGTGCCTCCGGGGGGCCGTCCACTTGATCTGGCGTTCCATACAGCAGCAGCACCTGACCCTGACCGACCGGAGACCATGCCACGCGAAAGAACAGCGCCATAGCGGTGAAATTGTTGTTGTCGTCTTTCAGCAGGATGCCGGGGTTCTCGCCTGTCCAGTCGACTGTCCCGGGGGTGATCGGTTCGTTCAACGGCATTACAGATCCTCCTGCGGGGTCACCCAGGTTTCGGAAAAGGCCAGAAAGGCGGTAGACATGGTGCGGCCAAAGAACTGGCGGCTTGCGACCTGACCGGGGAGCGGGGTGCCGTTGATGACGACCTGCGCCGCCTTGGCCTCGAGGAACACTGAATACATCTCATGCTCTTTGGTTGCCGAGTTTTCCTTAGTGACCTCAACCGGCAAGGGTGGACCCATTTCCTGCCAGATCATCTCGACCGTGACGCCCGAGCCGCGCAGGGTCTCGGAATAGCGCGATCTCAAATCGCCAGGGCGTTTTTCGACGCTGTCACAGTCCAGCCAGCTCATCGCGTCGAGGCCTGCCTTTCCGATAAAGGTGGGCATCTTGGTGACCCAGCCATCCACGATCCAGCGCATCATGCGTTGGTTGTCCGTCATGATCAGATTGGGTGCGTGCGGCCAACCCTGCGCTTGATCCGGCGCGCCCAGGATCAATGCGGCATGGCCCCGACCATAGGGCGACAGTACCACCCGGAAGAACAGCGCCAGAGTGCCATAGTGGTCCTGCGTCGAGTTCTGTTTCAGATAAATGCCGGGGTTTTCGCCGGACCAGTCGACCCGACCCGGATTATGTGGAACACGATTGGTCATGACCAGCTTGCCTCGTACTTTTTCAGCGCATCGACGATGAACGTCTTGCGGGTCTCGCCCTGCAATTGGTCGCCAGATTTGTAGATCTCAGCTACCCGATGCGAGATTTCCTTGAGCACTGCACTATCGTCGCGGCCGTCCTGAAGCGGGATGCGTAGCATTGTGTCCCCGGCATAGGTCGGTATCACCTGACCGGCAAAGCTGTCGGTCGGTTGCGGAGGGGACTGACCGTCTTTCAACGCTCGAATGGCGTTGCGCAACAGGCGGCGTGCCTTGGCCACGCCCCGATCCGTAAAGCTGAGGTTTTCACGGGCATGGACGTTCCGCGGCCCCTGACTGACCCAGGCGTCATAGTCGCCGGGGTCCCGCTGGCGCATCTCATAGGGTCGATCAGGATCCTGGCCATAGAAGTCCGTCATCCCAAAGCCCACTTTGCTTTTGTCCGTTAGGCCCTTTGGATCGTCATTCGCCGCCGCATCCCGGAAGTGGCGCCATGCGATGACCATCGTGTTGGTGTCGTCAATTGGGGTTATCCAACGCGACAGCCCGCAGCGCCCAAAATAGCGTGACCCGTCTGGCACCGGGAAGTGGCCGCCATTTTGCGTGAACGACGGCAGCATATGGTCATGTATGCGCACCCAGACGATATCTTCGACACGTCGGACATTGGTGTAAAAATCGCCCGTTTGACTATCGTGAAACTCGATCATCGGCATTTCAGCAAAGGCGTCGATGAACTGGCTGCGTACAGCCAGTGTATGCAGGTAGACAACATGGAACGGGTCCCATGCGTTTTCCATCACCTGAAGCCAGTTGCACGGGGATTTGATGAGGTAAGGCACCAACTCGTCGCCATCTTCGTCAAATGTGTCCATTACTGGGAACGGGGGTTGCTCGTCAGGGGGGCCCATAAATGCAAAGGCCAAACCCTTGTACTCGATCACCGGATAAGCCCCCAGGCAGGCCTTTTTTTTGACCTGTGAGGCGGGCGGCTCACACGGGGTTTCCAGAATGGTGCCGTCCAAACCGTACTTCCAACCGTGGTATGAGCATCTAATTCCGCCTTCCTCAACGATGCCAAACTCCAGGCTCATGTTGCGGTGGCAGCAATGCAGATGGGTCAGGCCCAGCTTGCCTTCTTTCTTTTCGCGGAACAGAACCAGATCTTCGCCCAGAATACGCAGGCGATAGGGCAGGTCGCCAATCTGATCGGTCATAGCCACCGGCATCCAGAACCGGCGCAGGTATTCGCCGCACGGAGTGCCGGGGCCAACCTCGGTCAGTTCCGGGTCAGGTTGCTGTTGCCAGACTTTTTGTTGGTCGTGACCGCGGAAATTGCCCTTGGGGGCTGAGAAATGATCGTTCATGCCGTCCTCCGTGCGTATCGGTGGTCAGGGAAACGGATCGGACACCGGCGTGGTGCCGGTCCAGATCGATTTGACCTGACAGAAATCCCTTATGGCGTCCGGGCCCAATTCACGCCCGTAGCCCGACAGTTTGACCCCACCAATGGGGCAGGCAGGGTCAACGCTGCGATAATGGTTGATGTAAACAGTGCCCGCCTCGATTGCCTCGGCTACCCGCGCGCCCTTGTCGGCATCGGTGGTCCAGACACCGGCGGCCAGCCCGTAGTCGCTGTCATTGGCCAGCGCGATGGCTTCGTCTTCGGTGGTGAAAGAGGTGATGGCCAGAACCGGTCCGAACACTTCTTCACGCCAGAGCTGCATGCCGGGGGTTACATCGTCGAATACCGTTGGTCCGATATAGAACCCATTTCTGCCTGCCGTTGTGGCGGTGCCGTCCAGTAAGCAAACCGCGCCGTCGGCTTTGGTGCGGTCGATCATTGCCGTAACCTTTCGCAGATGCGGTTCATTGGCCAGCGGTGCGATCTGAGTATCCGGGTCCATCGGATCCCCCATCTGCAATGTGCGGGCGCGGTCGATCAGGCGGGATAACAGCCTGTCCTTCAGCACGGCCTCAACGATCAGCCGCGATCCGGCGACGCAAGTCTGGCCATTTGACAGGAAGATGCCGGACAGAATTCCGTTGACCGCATTGTCCATGTCACAATCGGCAAACACCACCTGCGGAGATTTCCCGCCCAGTTCCAGCACCGCCGGGATTACACCGGCTGAGGCAGCCTCAGCCACTTTTCGTCCTCCAAAGTCCGAACCGGTAAAGGTGACCTTGCGTGTTAGAGGGTGGCGGACCAGTGCTTCGCCGACCTCATGACCCAGTCCGGTGACGACGTTCAGCACCCCGGGCGGTAGTCCCGCCTCATGTGCCAGGCGTGCAAATTCCAAGGTTGATGCCGAAGCCATTTCTGAGGGCTTCACTACAACCGTATTGCCAGCTGCCAGTGCCGGGGCCAGCTTCCATGCAAGGATCATCAGCGGAGAATTCCAGGGCGTGATGGCGACCACGACGCCATAGGGCTTAAAGTGGCCCACGCTATGCACACCGGGGATGGAATTGGCCTGAGGTTCGGGCCGCAGCTTGCGTGCCTCTGTAGCAAAAAATCGAAACCAGCTGTGCAACCCGGCAAACTGCCCGCGCACCTCAGTAATACGTTTGCCGTTGTCGTGAATTTCGGGTGTGACAAGGTCTTCCCACCGAGTTTCCAGCATGTCAGCTAAACGGTCCAGCATATCCGCCCGTTCTGTCGGCCCGGCTTTGGCCCATGGCCCGCTGCGGAAGGCCTGGTCGGCGTCCCGGATGGCTATGTCGGCGGTCTGTGTGTCGCCACGGGCGATCATGCTCCACACCTGACCGGTGGCGGGGTCGATACTGGGCAGGGTTTCACCGTCCCAATCGACAAAGGCACCGGAAATGAACGGGGAATAGGTTTTCATTCAACGTTCCTCGGACAGCGGTTGAGCCACCAATGCCAACAGATCGCCACGGCGCACCATGCCACGATTGCCATGAGCCAGAACGTGCCCGGCTGTGGGAAATTTAAGTTCGACTACCGAGCGTTCCGGTTCGGCGGGGAAATGCAGCGTGCCTGCCAGATCGCCTCGTTTGACTTGTTGTCCTGCGGTGCAGCGTCGGTCGAACAGCCCATCTGCGGGTGCATGGACTGAATGCAATGGATCGGCGATTTCCACACATTGCGTTGAAACAGGGTCCGGAGCACCGCCGGGCAGGATACCTAAATGCTTCAGACAGCGTTTGAGTCCGGTTTCAGCAAGGTCCGCGGCATGCGGATCGACACCACCCCCGCCGCTGAGTTCAGCTGCGATCATCGGGACCCCAACCCGCGCGGCGGCGGCATTCACACTTCGGTTATCGTTATGTGCGCCCAGCACCCAGATCAGAGGCAACCCGAAAGCGCAGGCTAGTTCCATGTTGGAAGCGGTCAGATCCGCGTCATCCCCCCGCGCTGCCAAGGCGCAGGGCTCGAATACAGATGCCTTGCCACCCGAGTGCAGGTCAATGGCGGCATCTACGCGCGGCAGTAGTACAGTTTCAACAAAATGCGCCAGCATCGCTGTCGGGCCGCCATTCGCGGTGCCAGGAAAAGCCCGGTTGAGGTTTTGCCCATCCAATGGCGACACCCGCGATGAGGCGAGAAACGCAGGGGCGTTCAAGGCCGGGATCAGGATCACCTGTCCGGTCAGGTCAGATGGGTTCAGCTGTGCCGCAAGCCGCAGGATCGCGGCAGGTCCTTCGAATTCGTCTCCATGAGTGCCGCCCAAAATTAGAACAGAAGGTCCGGGTTTGCCACGTAAGCTGATGACCGGGATCGGGTGGTATCCCAACGGTACGGCATTGTCGGACCATTTCAGCATCAGATCACCGGACTGTCGGCCTGGCGCGTCCAGATCGATGGTCAGGTGAAGCCTGCTGTGTTGGGGCGAAAACGTATCGGTCATCCGGGTTCTTTTGCTGAGTCCCAGTCTTCATAACATAATTTTTTTGAAAGTGAATTGCTTAAAACGCGGCGCTATGTGATATATGGTGAAAATTGCCATTGCCGCCATCTGGTGGTGCCGGAGGAATTGGATGGGCATAACCCTCGCAAAAACAGGAATAGGCAGGATTAAACCTCATATGATTGGAGGGGCGTTTGCTGACGTTCCACCGCCTGCGATTCTTTTGAACTCGAATGAAAGCGTGTTTGGTCCTAGCCCGTCTGCCCGCGCTGCCGCTTGTGCGGCAATCAGCAATGTCGAGCGCTATTTGGAAAACCCTGACGATATTCTGGCCCCGGCGATTGCCGCGCAGTACGGGTTGGATGCGGCCCGGATCACCACAGGACAGGGATCGGACGATCTGCTGGCCCGTCTGGCCCGGGCCTACCTAGGGCAAGGTACCGAGCTGATCCGCAGCGCCAATGGCTATCTCAAGGTGCCCAACTATGCTTTTGCCAACGATGCCGAGGTGGTGTCGGTCGCGGATGACGCATTCAAACCTTCAGTCGACCGGATGATCGATGCGTTGACCGAACGAACCCGGATCGTCTACCTCGCCAATCCGGAGAACCCGGCAGGCACCTATCTGAACAGCGCAGAGCTGCGCTGCCTGCATGCCGCGCTACCGGAAAACGTCCTGCTGATCGTGGACGCTGCCTATGAGGAATATGTCGATGCGGCAGATTATGAGCCCGCGCATAAGCTGGTAGAGGCTGCCAACAACGTGGTCATGTGCCGGACATTTTCCAAGATATTCGGGCTGGCTGGTGCGCGTGTTGGTTGGATGTACGGGTCCAACGATGTGGTGGATAGTGTGCGTCGGATCGGCCTGACTTTCCCGGTGGCGTCCTCTTCGGTCGCAGCGGCTGTCGCGGCGCTGGAAGACACGGCACATACCCGTTTCGTGCGAGAGACTAATTTGAACAACCGAGCCTGGCTTAGCGCCGCGCTAACGGAAATGGGTCTGCATGTTGTCCCAAGTCAGGCCAATTTCGTGCTGGTTCATTTTCCGGACCCTGTGAAATCTGCCGAAGCGGCCGATCTTTTCCTGCGCGGACAGGGGATTTCTGTGCGTCGGTTCGCCTCACCCGCCTACCGTGATTTTATTCGCATCACCATCGGTCACAGGCATGAACTGCAAGCGGCGCGGGATGGGCTTGCCGCATTTCTGGACGGAGGTGCCTGATGGTTGCGTCCCCTCTACCGACCGAATGTACGCCGCAGGTCAAGCATCCTTCAGGTGCGGCTATCATCGCTGCTATCAAAGCGGCGGGTGTTGGCGAAATCGTGGCATTGCCGGACATCGTTACCAGTGACGGGCTGCTCTGGCCGATCTCGCGAGATCCCGAATTTCGCCTGACCCGGATCTGCAAGGAGGATGAGGGCGTCAGCATCTGCGGGGCGATGTCCTTTAACGGCACGCGCGCGATCCTGATGATGCAGCAAACGGGGCTGATGGATTCATTGAATGCGATCCGGGCCATTGGCGTCGATTATGAACTGCCGGTGGTCATGATGGTTGGCCTGCAGGGTAAAGAGCCACATATTCATCCGGACCAATCTGCCTCTTACGGGGTGCGGATTGTTCGGCCGGTGTTGGATGCGATGGAACTGTCACATTCCCTGATCGAATGGCCGGGGGACGAGGCGCATATCCCGCAGGCGATTGAAGCGGCTTATGCAACTTCGAGACCCCATATATTCCTGATCGGCCGAGCACCGGAGGCATCATGACCATGCACCGCGACGCAGCGCTTAAGGCCCTGATCCCTCATGTCCGTGATGACGATATTGTTGTTGCTGTTTATCAGAGCTGTTTCGACTGGCTTGCCCTGAATCCGCGCGACCTAAATTACGTGGCCGTCGGGGCGATGGGGCAGGCGTCGTCACATGGTCTGGGTCTGGCGCTGGCCAATTCTGACAGGCGGGTCATCGTTCTGGATGGCGATGGCAGCCTGTTGATGAATCTTGGGACATTGGTGACGATTGCCAATGCGGGAGTAACGAACCTCTATCATTTTCTGTCGGCTAACCGGGTCTATGAGGTGAACGGGTCGCATCCCCTGCCTGGTGCGGATAGGGTTGATTTTGCGGCCATGGCCTGGGCTGCCGGGTATGCCAGTGTGCAGCGCTTTACCGAGCTGGATCAGTTTTCAGCTGCGGTGCCTCAGGTTCTGTCATCCACCGGCCCGCAATTCGTCTCGATGGAACTGACGGCAGGTGCCCCTTACCCTCGGGACTACGCCTATATCCACAGCGCGCAGGCGCGAGCCAGTTTTCGCGAGGCGCTTAATCGTCGCTGATCTGCGATTGCACGATCTTCAAAAAGGACTGTCCCACGGCGGACAAGGGCTTGTTCTTGGACCAGAACAGGACTGCTCGAAACGTCAGAGGCGCCGCAAAAGGCAGCGCGACACAATCGGGAATGGTTTTGAGATAATCCAGGCTTGCTCCGACAACAGAAACTCCTAGACCGCGCGCGACCAGACGGCACACTGCGTCGGTAGTGCGGGTCTCATACTGCATCTGACGTGAGATCCCTTTGGCCTCAAAAAACTGGTCAATCTCAAACCGGAAGCGTGAGGACGGCATATATGAGATAAAGCTCTTACCCGCCAGGTCCTGCGCCTGAACTATGGTTTTCTCTGCCAGAGGATGGCCGGTTGGAACGACGCAACAGACGTCGCTGTTCCGGATAACCAGGCTGTCAAAGGACGGGTTGGCGGGTTGGGTTGTCGTGATCCCGAAATCGTAATTCTGCGAAACCATCCATTCGACGGCGTCATCGCTGGGCGCGATTTCCATTCGGGCCATGGCTTTTGGCCAAGTAGCTGAAAACTCCTGAAGCAGATCCGGAGCAAGCTGAGAGGACACCCCCGGCGTGATCACCAGGTTAAGCCGCGCGTGACCGAACTTCCCAATGGCTGTGGCGGAATCCTTTATGTGCTCCATGCCGCTAACGGCCTGCCGAACCTCTTCCACCAGCAAGCGTGCTTCATCCGTGGGTACCAGGACCCGGCCCGAGCGCTGAAACAGCTGAAAACCGACTTCGGCCTCGAAATCCGAGATCAGGCGGCTGACCGCGGGTTGTGAGATGCCCAGCATCGCTGCCGCTTCGGTTACAGTTCCGGTGGAGACGACGGTTCGAAATGCATCAACCTGTTTGAACGTAATTTTCATGGGGGCTCAGTGCCTGATTGGGATATGCGGTTGGATTATTCATAGTTTCACATAATACAAGAATATGAAACGGTCCGGGTAGGTTATACGGCTCGAGGGTGTCAAATCGCGGTCTAAATTTACTGCGGGCGAGTTGATACAGTGATGAATTCGATCTCATCCGACACGATCTTGCAAAACCCGTGACGCAGCTTGGCATCGAAGCTTAGGGTATCGCCAGTTGCCATAACAAAATCCTCGGTGCCACACCTGTATATTGCGTCGCCCATTATCATGTAGAGAAAAACACAGCCTTCGTGCTGGTAACTGGGCAATGTCCCAGATTGGTCCTTTGAAATGGTAATACGGGCAGATTGAAACAGGCCTCCCGGTCCGCCATGTTTACCAAGTAAAAGGTAGTTATGCACGTGGCCCTGCGTAATACGCCGGGACATGAGACCTTCGCCTGCTTTGACGTGATGTACGTCGGCCGAAACTTCCGTATCCGCAAACAAGGCCATCAGAGGAACATTCATCGCGTCCGCCAATGCCTGTAGCGTGCCAAGAGACGGAGAGACGCTACCGTTTTCAATACGGCTGATCATCGAGGTCGAAACCTGCGATGTTGTCGCCAGCTCAGAGAGGATCAGATTGCGTTCCTGCCGTAGCCTTTGCAAAGTTTGCCCGACTTCACGCTCGATATCTCTTTGTTTGATCACAGTTTTCAGTGCCGATACTGCTGTAGTTGCATAGAAGATTGTTAGTCTTAGTTGTGTCAGTTTTTAGCATTCAGTCAATTGGTCTTCGTCAGGTTATTGAAGGCCACTCAGCAGAGTAGCGATACACCATTCCGAAGGTACCCGACTTGTCCCGCAGAGTTGATCCTCCGTTTCCTAACTATATAGAGCGGACAACTTCAGTTGGGGAAGGATCAGACGGCATTGCCAAGTTGATCGCATTGTTCATCTCGGATCGCGCGGACCCATGACCATACCGGCCTAGGCGGCTTGATTTTTTGCTGCAAAGTACGTGGCAAATGGCCGGGCAGCCTTGATTGTCAATAAATTGGTCCATATATTGTGGCATCAGGAGTGATCGATATGGAATTACGTGATCTTGTAGAAGACCGATTGATCTCACCGGATCGTCTGGCCCGGCATCTTAAAACCACCAAACGCGAGATTGGTGAGACCTTAGGCATTGCTCCGGAATCCTTGTCTCGGCGGCAGCGTGTAGCTTCCGTATCGGTCCAGACATCATTGCGTCATCTAGTTGAGATTTTGAACGCCGTTGCACCGGCTGTTGGAAGCTCGCTTATGGCCTATGCTTGGTATCGATCCGAGCCCATTGTGGGGTTTGGCGGGCGTACGCCTGAGGAAATCGTAAAGGATGGAGAGAACACGGCGTTGAAGTCCCATATTCTGCGGCGTCTAGAAGGTGGTTACGCTTGAAGCATGCCATCCGGGTGCAGCGTACTGTCATCCGTGCCGCCAAACCGCGCTGGTCGTACCTGCCGACATCAGGGGAGGGGGCTGCGCGACGCGGTGGGCGGTTTAACCCGATCGGTGAGCCCGCGCTATATACGTCGCTTTCCCATGAAACAGCCGCGCGCGAGGTGCGTTTCAGCCTGAATCAAGAACCCTATACATTTTATTTTTTGGCGGTTGATTGCCTTCATATCGCTGATCTGACCAGCCGTGATACCAGACATGCATTGGGTATTTCCTGGGAGGATCTCGCCAATGATAACTGGGAATCCGAGATGCACAGGGAATTGATTCCTTCAACTCATGATGTTGCGGAAAGTCTGAAAGGCGAAGGCTACGCCGGTGTTCTGGTGAACAGTTTCGCATCGGGGGCCACGCCTGATGACATCAATCTGGTTCTTTGGGATTGGGACGCGGTTGACCATTTGCCGTCAAGCAGCCCAAATGTGGTGATGGTCCTACACCGGGATGATCTACCGAACAGTGATGTATCCTGGCAATAACCCCCTGATCTCGAAAAACTCTTCATGGCAAAGTGGATGTCGGGTTTTTAAAAGGCAGGATGGATACCACTTGGTTGCAAGGGGTCTCACCAGTACCAGTCGTGGGCTTTCGAAAAAGGGGCTTTGTCTCTACATCAATTTCGAGCGTCGCTAAGCCTCATAGAATGAATTTGCCGGGAAAAAGTCCGGCTAAGAATCTTCGAATAAGTCCAGCAGAACGTCGACGCGAAAAAACTTGCATATCGGTAAGATAGTTTACCCACATACCTTCCAATAGGGCCAGCGTTCCGCTGGTGGCATCATTCACCAAGTTCGGATCATGCCCGTTTTGCTGGGCTATCTCCGTGAACGCATGCCGCAAAGTCTCGACAAGTTTGGGATCCTGAGTGCTGCTGTAACGGGCAATGCCTGGGTGTGAGCTCGCGATGCCGCGGAATGCATGCCAGATTTTTGTACTTCGTGGATTGAGCAAAGCTTCAGACAGATCAGCCTCAATCACAGCCATCACTCGGTCTTCGGGCGATGCATCCGAGCCAAGATCGGTCAATCTGTCCATCTCGGCATAATACTCGGTACTGAAATGCTGGGCCGCTGCGGTCAGCAAATTGTCCTTCCCCCCAAAATGCAAATGGATCATTCCGCGCGACAGACCTGAGCGCTCGCAGATGCGACTGACCGAGGTGTCGGTAACTCCGATATCAGCAATCGTGTCCAAAGTCGCCTTGATCAAAAGCTGCCTATTGGCCTCTGGATCGCGCTTCGAGCTACGCTTTCTCCCTTTTGGATCTTTCACTCTATTCAATGATTCCATCAGCTTAGGGTCTTCTCATATGGGTGGCTCACAGGAAGATTGACACGAAAGGCCTTTCTGGCGCAACATTAAATGGACGATCGTCCATTAGAGACTCGTAAGTACCGAGATGGGAGATAGGGTGATTTTTCGTAGCGAAGCGTCCCGGGGGTATACCCTCAGCGCACCAGCCACGGCATACGTGGGGTTTCTGGTGGCGGCGCCTTTGGTGATCCTGATCGCCTATTCGTTCTGGACCCAAACCTACGTAACGCTCGACAAGACACCGACGTTGAAAAACTATAGCGACGCGCTTGCTGATCCGCTGGTTCGACACTTAATGCTAAGGTCGATCTGGATTGCCGGAGCAGTTACGGTAGTCACTGTCGCATTGGCATATCCAATTGCGTACTTCATCGCGATGAAGGCCCGGAAAAAGACTATCTGGCTTCTGCTCATCACTATTCCGTTTTGGTCCAGCTATCTGCTGCGCGTATTTGCCTGGAAGCTCATCCTTGGGTTCAACGGGGTGATGAATTCTGCACTGCTGATGCTTGGTCTGATCGACGAACCGCTCGACTTCCTGCTATACAACGAATTCGCTGTCGTGCTGACGCTTGCTCATGCCTGGGCACCTTTTGCGATCCTGCCGATCTATGTCTCGTTGCAGAAGATCGATCCAAGCCTGTTGGAGGCTGCCACAGACCTCGGCAACAGTCCTATGCAACGCTTCATGCGGGTGACGCTACCGTTGACGATCCCGGGGATCATTGCGGCTTGCCTGATTATCTTTATCCCAACAGTCGGTGACTACGTGACCCCAGCACTGGTCGGCGGATCGGACGGGAAGATGATTGCCAATCTTATTCAGGTGCAGTTCGGGGCCGCCAACAACTGGCCTCTCGGCGCCACACTTTCGCTGATCGCAATGCTGTCAGTCGGTTTCGTCGCCATCGTGTTTGTCATTACCGCCACGCAGCTTGGGAGGAGGATCAGATGAAGCGCCCCTCGACCCTGACAGCCTATGCTTTTCTGTATTTGGTTTTTCTGTACCTGCCGGTTCTTTTCCTACCTTTGTTCTCGTTCAACAGCGGTACAATTGTTGCCTTTCCGATCAAGGGCTGGACGCTGGACTGGTATCGGAAGTTGGGCGAACAGGATACGTTGATCCAGGCCCTTTGGAATTCGCTTGGTGTTGGCACGGTCGTCGCACTTCTATCCACCGCCATGGGGCTGTTCGCTGCGCGCGCCTTTGTTCGATACCGTTTTCGAGGTCAGCGTGCAGCTGAAGGACTGGTGATGCTGCCTTTGGTTATTCCTGGCATTATCGTGGCCTCTTCAATGCTGGTCCTGTTTCTGTTTCTCGGCCTCAAGCCATCTCTGCTGACCGTTGTTCTGGGCCATACGTTCCTCGCCTTGCCGTTTTCCGTTTCGATCCTGAAGTCTGCCTTTGATGACTTCGACGCGTCGCTGGAAGAGGCATCTTACGATCTGGGCGTCGGCGTGTTCGAAACCTTCCGCCGCGTGACGCTGCCGGTCGTTTCCCCCGGCATCGTAGCCAGCATGCTGGTCACTTTTACGGTTAGCTTCGATGAGTTCGTCCTGGCCTTTTTCCTGTCAGGTAACCAGCCAACCCTGCCGGTCTATATCTGGAGCCAGATCCGTTTCCCCGCCAAGCTTCCAAACGTTTTGGCCTTGGGTTCTATCCTGCTGCTTACCTCGGTTCTGCTTTTGGTACTGGCCGAGTACTTCCGCCGCCGCTCATCCGCATCAGAGGTCCGATGACAGTCAGAAACATCATAGAACTCAGGGGCGTCGAAAAGCGCTATGGCACATTCCTCGCGGCCAGCGGGATCGATCTCGATCTCAAAGAGGGCGAGTTTTTCTCACTCCTCGGCCCCTCGGGATGCGGCAAGACTACGGTATTGCGGATGATCGCGGGCTTCCAGGAACCGACCGCGGGTACCGTGCTGATCGACGGTCAGGATATGGAAGGTGTGCCTGCCAACAACCGTCCAACGAACATGGTCTTTCAGAGCTACGCGATCTTCCCGCACCTGAACGTCGGGAACAACGTGGCCTATGGATTACGGGGCAAGGCGCCCAAGGGTGAGATCGACCAGCGCGTAGCCGAGGCCCTGGAAATGGTCGAGCTGGGCGGTCTTCAGGATCGCGGCGCAAGTGAATTGTCGGGTGGGCAGCGGCAAAGGGTGGCGCTCGCCCGTGCGCTGATCATGCGACCCAAAGTGTTGTTGTTGGACGAGCCCTTGTCAGCACTCGACAAGAAGCTGCGCGAACAGATGCAGTTTGAAATGCGCAACCTGCAGCAATCGCTTGGCATCACCTTTGTGATGGTCACCCATGACCAATATGAGGCGATGACCATGTCCGATCGTATTGGCGTGATGTTCAATGGACGGCTCAAGCAGGTGGACACACCAACCACGCTTTATGCCCGTCCTTGTGATCAGCAAGTGGCCAGTTTCATCGGTGAGATGAACATACTGCCTGCCCAGATGTTGGGAGAAACCGGCGATATATTGTCGATTGATGCGGCTGCTTTCGGGCGGATTGAGATTGAGAGAAACCCCAACGTTGCGACCAGCTCTAAAGACATGAACATCGGTATTCGCCCGGAACAATTGGAAATCGCTGCTGAAAAACCAGAAGACTATCCGTCAACGGTTCAAGGCACTGTCAGCAACGTCGCCTTCTATGGCGAGAACATTCACTACCACATTCAGGTGGCGGGAGCTGAAAAACCAATCTCGGTCTCAGTTCCAAATTATTTTCACACGGTCGATTTCAAACGCGGCGACGCAGTTTGGCTGGGGCTTCAGGGGGCAAGCGTGATCGATCTAGGTACAGACACAAAGTAAAATAGTGGGAGGATAGAATGAGACTTCAGGGAATTGCGGCCTTCGCATGTGCGACGGCGATAAGTACGGGAAGTGCCATAGCAGGCGGCGCTGATCTGACGGTTTTTGACTGGTCGGGATATGAAGATCCCGGGTTCTTTGCCAGCTACATGGAAAAATACGGGAATGAGGCGCCAAGCTATTCCTATTTCGGAAGTCAGGAAGAAGCCTTTACGAAACTGAGTTCGGGTTTCACGGCGGATCTGGCGCATCCTTGTTCTGACGCGGTCCGGAAATGGGTTGCAGCCGACCTGATCCAGCCGCTGGATGAAAGCAAACTGACCAACTGGGCCGATGTTCTGCCCGAGATCAAGGAAGTCGACGCCATCGTCCTAGACGGCAAGCTTTACATGTTGCCGTTCGAGTGGGGGAACACGGGCCTTATCTATCGCACCGACAAAATCTCAGGCGACGATATCTCGCTGCAAATGCTGGCGGACCCGGCTTATGCAGGCAAGATCGCCGTCCCGGATGCCGCGTCATCTGCGTACGCCCTGGCTGCGCTGGCCACTGGAAACGCCGACGATTACACCAATCTGAGCGACGAGCAGTTCAAGGAAGCATCTGATTTCCTGCGCTCGATCCACCCGAACATGCGCTTTTACTGGTCCGATGCGGGTCAATTTGATCAGGCCATGACCAGCGGTGAGATCGAATTGGGTTGGGCCTGGAACCAGTCAGAACTGAACCTGATCTGGAACGAAGTGCCTGCCGCGATGATGCGTGATGTCGATAAGGGCATTGCGACTTGGGCGTGCGGCTACGTGCATCTGAAGTCTTCCACGACTCCGGTCGATCAGGTCTATGATCTGTTGAACGCGCTCACTGACCCTGCCAGCGGTCAGTACATCATCGACAACTGGGGCTACCCACATTCCAACGCAAAAGCGTTCGAAGTTGCCGATCAGGCCAACATCGA
The DNA here is from genome assembly GCF_059610905.1 of Ruegeria sp. CDSC002. NCBI lineage: Bacteria > Pseudomonadati > Pseudomonadota > Alphaproteobacteria > Rhodobacterales > Roseobacteraceae > Ruegeria > Ruegeria sp. CDSC002. The sequence continues at coordinate 92,054 of NZ_JBXWOM010000008.1, read as the reverse complement.
AGCCTATGGTTTTGCTGACCCTAAAAGCTTCTTCGAAGGCAGTTTGTTCTTTGATGCTGTGAATCCCGAGCTTGAGGCGAAAATGCTGGCAGAATTTGAACGGATCAAAGCCGGCTTCTAACACAACCACTTTTCCGGGGCCTTACGGCTCCGGATCCCAAATACAGGAAAACGCGTGAACATGTCGAACGCGAACCCATATGCTCTGCTTTTTGAACCGGTTCAGATTGGGCCAGTCACAGCCAGAAATCGCTTTTATCAGGTGCCACATTGCACCGGGCTGGGGCATGTCCGACCGCGGGCGGATGCCGCCGTTCGTGGGATGAAAGCCGAAGGTGGGTGGGCGGTGGTTTCCAATCAGGAGACCGAGATTCACCCAACCTCAGACCTGTCTCCTTACGCCGAGGGGCGGCTATGGGACGGGCGCGATGTTCCCGCGTTGCGGCTGATGACGGATGCGGTACATGCGCATGGTGCGCTGGCAGCTATCCAGCTGGTGCACAATGGCAACCATGCGCAGAACCTGCTGACCCGGGCTCCGGTTCTTGCACCTTCCGAGATGTCTGTCGATACGACGCATCCCAAGCAGGCGCAGGCCATGGATAAAGCTGATATTCGCGAGTTCCGCCGCTGGCACCGCGAGGCCGCCCTGCGCGCGAAAGATGCCGGATTTGACATCATTTACGTCTATGCCGGACACAACATGACTTTGGCGCAACATTTCATGCTGCCGCATATGAACCAGCGTAGTGATGAATATGGCGGGTCGCTTGAAAACCGTGTGCGCCTGACACGCGAACTGCTGGAAGACACCCACGAAACTGTAGGTGACAGCTGCGCTGTGGCGCTCCGTTTTGCCATTGATGAGATGGTGGGCGCTGACGGCATGCAGGCTTCAGAAGAAGGCCGTGCCGTGGTCGAGCTTTTGGCCGATGTTCCTGACCTATGGGATGTGAACGTAGCCGACTGGTCCAATGACAGTGCCACAACTCGCTTTCAACCAGAAGATGGCTATCAGAACGCGTTTCTGTCGCACGTCAAACAGGTAACACGGAAACCCGTGGTTGGTGTTGGTCGCCTGACGTCCCCCGATATGATGCTGTCGATGGTCAAAAAGGGAATTGTCGACCTTATCGGAGCGGCGCGGCCTTCCATCGCGGACCCATTCATTCCCAAAAAGATTGAAGAGGGCCGTATTGACGAAATCCGCGAATGCATCGGCTGTAATATCTGCGTCTCATCTGACAATCTGGGCATCCCGATCCGCTGCACTCAAAACCCGACCATGGGTGAGGAATGGCGCCGCGGTTGGCACCCCGAGATCATTGCGCCGAAAAAGAGCAACGCGGATACTTTGGTTATTGGCGGTGGCCCCGCCGGTCTTGAATGCGCCACGCAATTGGCAAGGCGAGGATATCAGGTGACCTTGGCCGAAGCCTCAGCTGAATTTGGTGGACGTGTTGCAATGGAAAGCAAACTTCCCGGCCTCGCGGCTTGGTCCCGCGTCGTCGATTATCGCCTGAATGACCTAAAGCAGCGCGGCAACGTTCAGTTGTTCACTGACAGCAGACTTGATGGCGATCAGGTAGCAGAGCTTGGCGTCGAACACGTCTTTGTGGCCACCGGCAGCCATTGGCGTACCGACGGCATCGGCCGTAGCACGCAGCGCCATATGCCTCAGATCGAGCAAACCGCCAAAGTGTTGACGCCTGATGACATCATGAAAGGCATTCTGCCCCCGGATGGACCGGTGATGATCTATGATGATGACCATATCTATCTGGCAGGGGTGATCGCTGAAAAACTGGCGACCGCCGGATACCAGGTGGTCTTTGTCACGCCAGAGAGTTTAGTTTCAACTTACGCTGTCAATACTTTGGAGCAGCCTCGTATTCAGGCCCGCCTGATCGAGCTTGGTATCGACATTCGCTGCAATCAGGTGCTGACGGCGGTTGAAGGTGACATCGCGCGCATTGGGTGCGCCTTTACCGGCCGCGAAACTGACATACCGTGCGCCTCAACGGTTCTGGTCACCGAGCGCCACCGCGAGACGGCTCTTTATGACAGCCTGCAAGGGACCGGATTGAAAACCCTCGAACTCATTGGCGATGCCGCGTCTCCGGGGTTGATCGTGGACGCAGTCTTCGCAGGCCACCGCGCGGCACGCGATTTTGAACGCCCAAAGGCAGAAGCAGACAAGGATTGGTTTCGCCGCGAGATAATCGATTTGGAGGAGACGTGATGAACAGCCGACCGTTTGAGTTAGATGCTTTGATGGCCTCGCACCAGTACGGCCACGCGCTGCCGCGTGAATTCTACACTTCGCAAGACATCTATAACTATGACATTGCCCAGGTCTGGAACCGTAACTGGCTTTGGGCAGGGCATGTCAGCCAAATCCCAAACTCCGGAGACTATTTTCTGTTCGACTATGGCCCGGAGAGCATCATTATTGTTCGCGACCGTGAAGGCGAAGTTCGCGCTCATTTGAACGTCTGTCGCCATCGTGGATCTCGCGTCTGCACTGAACAGTCCGGCAACTCCCGTGTTCTAGTTTGCCCGTATCACGCCTGGACATATGAGCTATCGGGAAAACTTCGTGCAGGCCATAACATGGGGGAACACTTTGACCCCTCCAAATTCGGGCTCTTTCCCGTTCAGGTGAGTGTCTTCAAAGGCTTGATCTTTGTCTGTGCCGATGCAAACACGCCATCGCTAGATCCTGTCCTCAGCCAGCTTTCGCCACTCGTCGAACCCTATGGCTTTGACGATCTGAAAGTGGCGCATACGGCGTCATTTCCGGTTCCAGCGAATTGGAAACTGGCGGTTGAGAACTATCTTGAATGCTACCACTGCGGACCAGCACACAAAGAATACTCTCGCTCTCATAGCCTGAAATCGCCACAAGACATGGCTGGCTTGGTCGAGCCGCTGAATGCAAAGGCTGTAGAAGTCGGGCTGACGCCTGATGAATTGGCGCTTTTTGGCGAGGCTGCGCCCACCCCATTCACCAGCGGGTACTATCGGCGCTACCCGCTTTACCAAGGTTACAAAACCGGCAGCAAATCGGGCGAGGCGCTTGCGCCATTGCTTGGAACGCTGAAAGGCTTCGACGGTGGCGCAACTGACTTTGATATTGGTCCATTGAATTGGTTCCTGATCTATTCGGATCACATGGTGGGTTACCGCTTTGTTCCACGTGGCCTACAGGAAACCGACATTCAGGTGGTCTGGCTGGTTCGCGCTGACGCCGAAGAAGGCCAGGATTACGACAAGGAAGACCTGACCTGGCTTTGGCATGTCACATCTTTGGATGACGAACGCATCATTCGACACAACCAGTCCGGCGTGAATTCTCAATACTTCCAACCGGGCCCCTTGGGCGAAATGGAAACCGCGATCCAGGATTTTTACGATTTCTATTTCGCTATGATCAGCCCGGAACCAGAACAAAGGATGGCCGGTAATGGCTGAGGCAAAATCACGCCGACGCGGTGGTGGTGGGCGCGCCGCGCGCATAAAGGTGCAAGAGGCGACCACGGGCAATGAGGCCGTTCGTGGGGGCTTAAGTGGCGGACGCTACAAACCGCTGACTCAAACTGATATGGAGAACATCCACCAAGCGGCCCTGACCGTTCTGGAAAACACCGGCGTCACCGACCATTTCCCGGAACTGCTTGATCTGGTGCTGCCCAAGGGTGCGGTGATGAATGACCTCAATCGGCTATGCTTCCCGCGCGCCCTGATGGACGACATCCTGGCTGGTGCTGCCAAGGAATTTTACGTCTATGCCCGCGGAGAGCGTGAAGGCAAAGACGACATGCATTGTTCGGCAGAGAGTGTCTATTTCGCCAACTCTGGCACCGCCGTCACAACCTTCGATTCCGAGACCAAAACTTATCGCCCTTCGGTCCTGCGCGATGTTTATGATTTCACTCGTCTGGTGGACTGTTTGGATAACATTCATATGCTGGGCGACACGGTTTTGGCCACCGACGTGACCGATGATTTCGCTCACGACATGAACACCATATATGCGATGCTCGCAGGTAGCCAAAAACCTGCCTGTCTGACCTTTCGCGACCGTAGCCACATCCCACATGCCATTCGCATGTTCGATATGGCGCAAGGTGGCGATGGGGCTTTCATGAAAAAGCCAAGCGTCATATTTGGTGGCTGCCCTATGGTTTCCCCCTTGCGGATCGGCAAGGAGAACATGGAAATCCTGATTGATACTGCCAAACTTGGGCTAACTGTCGATCTGGCAGTGCCTCCTCAGGCCGGGGCCACAGCCCCCGCGACGCTTGCGGGAACACTGGTTCAAACCGTAGCCGAAACACTGGCCTGTGTTGCCATTGTAAACCTCATCACACCGGGCTGTCCGGTCTGCTTTGCTGCCTGGCCCTTCATCACAGACCTGCGCAGCGGATCGTTTACCGGCGGCAGCGGCGAACAGGCACTGATCGGGGCGGCAGCCATTCAGATGGGCAACTTCTATGGCCTTCCCACATCCGTTGGCGCAGGCATGACAGATGCCAAAATACCCGACGCGCAATACGGGTTGGAAAAGGCGCTAACCTTCACGCTTGCCGCCCATGCTGGTGCCAATCGGCTGTGCGAGTTCGGCGGGATGATCGGCAGCCTGATGGGATGCAGTTTTGAAAGCATGGTCATCGATGACGAAGCAGGTGGTATGATCCTGCGATCGTTGCGCGGGATAGAGGTCACAGATGAAACCATGGCGGTGGATGTGATCCACCAGTGTGCCATCGACCCAGGTCATTTCCTCGGCAACCCACACACGTTGAACTATATGAACACCGAATTTGTCTACCCGCGGCTCATGGATCGTGAACGTACAGATACATGGGAAAACGAAGGCAAAACTGATCTGCTGGACCGCGCCCGTGACAAGGCCAATTCCATACTCGACAGCCATTTCCCCAACTACTTCGGCGCTTCAGACGCTCAGGTGCGCGAAGAGTTCCCAATTGTGATGAGCGCAGAAAGTATGGCCCGCCGTGGATAACTCTAACGCCAAGCATTGGGACAACGACCACTTCTTGCACCCGTGGGAAGGGATGGCAACCTTGGGCGAAAACGCCCGGACATTTATTGAAGGTGCCAGCGGCATCCATGTGGTGAACGAAAAAGGCGAACGCTTGATCGACGGACCGGGAGGCATGTGGTGCACCCAGATCGGTTATGGGCGAGAGGAGATGGCAGAGGCCATGGCTGAGCAGGCTCGGAACCTTGCTTATTTCTCGCCCTTTAACAACTCCAACTCGACTGCCGCGCGGTTCGCGCGCGAAATCGCCAAACGTGCGCCGGGCGACTTGAATAATGTCTTTTTTACCACCGGCGGTTCCACTGCGGTTGATACTGCCATCCGGTTTGTCCATTTCCGCAACAACCTCTTGGGACGCCCCAAGAAAAAGAAAATCATTTCACGGCAAAAAGCCTATCACGGAAGCACTTATCTGGCGGCCAGCATCAGTGGAAAAGAGCGCGACCGGCTTTGGCTCGACAAGGCGGATGACCTCGCACATTTCCTGCCAGACGTGAATCCGCTTTATCGTGCACCTGGTCAAAGCGAAGAGAGCTTTCTGAAAGAGAAAGTTTCGGACTTGGAAAACGCCATTGTGACGCTGGGCCCAGAAAATGTTGCCGCGTTTATCGCCGAACCGGTTCTGGCATCTGGTGGCGTGATCGTGCCGCCAAAAGGATATCACGAAAGCTGCCTAAACATCTGCAGGAAGTATGATATTCTATACATTTCCGACGAAGTAGTGACGGCTTTCGGGCGATTGGGCCATTGGTTTGCTTCGGAGGCAGTTTTTGGCATTCAGCCAGACATAATCACCTGTGCCAAAGGAATGACATCTGGGTATGCACCGATGGGCGCTGCGATTATCTCGGATAGATTGATCGCAGATGTTTCAGGAAAAGACGCAACCTTTTCTAATGGTTATACCTATTCTGGTCACCCAGTCAGCGCAGCCGCTGGTCTGAAAAGTATGGAAATTATTGAACGGGAAAAGCTTCTCGAACACGTTCGAAGGGTCACTCCGATTTTTCAGGATCAGCTACAGCAGTTAGGTCAGATTGACATCGTTACCGATGTGCGCGGCATGGGGTTGATGGGATGCGTTCAATGCTCAGTCGATGGTGATCCCCAGAGCGATCTGGGGTGCGACTACGAGATTGGTAGCCAGATCGATATCGAATGCCAGAAACGTGGGCTATTGGTTCGACCTGTGATCAACATGTGTGTTCTTTCACCGCCCCTTGTCATTAGCGAGAGCGAAGTTGAGCAAATGTTCGATGTCTTGCGAAAAGGGCTTGAAGCGACAAGTAGGTGGCTCGGAGGGGATCGGTGACCAATGAAGAGCGTGCGCTCTTGTTGTGAATACTCGCTGTTCGAGATGCCGCTGCAACCTTTGAATTCAGTGTTCAATGTCCGTTTTGGGCCGGGGACGTCGATGGTTCGGGAGCACTTAATCAGCAACCGTCAGAATCTCTTCGAGTGGCTTTTTGATCTTCGCCACAGCAGGTACTTTTGCGTCCTTCGCGGCATGACCAACTGCCACGATCATGATTGGTTTTTCGCTATCCGGTCGATCAAACATCTTATTGAGGAACTTCATCGGGTTCGGGGTATGCGTCAGAGTGACCAAGCCTGCCTGATGTAGTGCGGCCAACAGGAAACCACAGGCAATGCCCGTGCTTTCGGGTACGTAGTAGTTCTTGAAACGCGTTCCGTCCTCGAAATGGCCCCAGCGCTGCGCAAAAACGACGATTAACCATGCGGCTTCCTCGAGATGCGGTTTGTTGTCGTTGGTGCCAATTGGTTCCAACGCTTTCAGCCATTCGTCACCCGCTCCACCTTCATAGAACTGGCGCTCTTCCTCCTCGGCGGCTTCGCGGATCTTCTTCTTTAAGGTGGGGGCCGAGATAGCCACAAAATGCCAAGGTTGATGGTTTGCTCCTGAGGGCGCTGTGCCCGCCGTGCGTATGCACTCTTCAATCACCTCGCGAGAAACCGGCTTGCTTGAATAGTCCCTAACCGTATGCCGCCGCTTCATTTGCGCATAGAATGCGCGGGCTTCTTCAAGGCTTTGAACCGCCGAATAATCCAGGTGGTCAGGAAGATCGATGGGTTCGTATTTTATTTTATCGCGTGAAAACATTGATGATCTCTTCTGGATGTGCAGTTTGTCTGTTTATGCACCTCGCCCGGGGTTTTGGAAACAGGGCCAACAAGGCGACGTCTGGCACCTTGACGAAGTTGTCGTGAGCATCTCTGGCCGCACAAGGTTCTCAATAACCGCGCTGAAAACAGCCATTTCCCATTCCGAAAACGGGAACGGTCGAAGCAAGGCCATCGATCTCCAGGTGGTTATAAGAGGTTCGCGGCAACCCATTCAGCCGTTCGGAATTGCTTTTGTGTCCCAGCACGTCGTCGCTCAGCCTTAACAATCCGAGTATCAGTATTCCTTGGTGCGCCGCAAATTAACGCGACAACACGCGTTCAGGTTTGCAGCGCGAAGTCTTTTATCTTGATCAATTCCGGTGAATATGTGCGAACGAATGCCGCTAACGTTCACCGCGCCGGTAGGGTGCCATCAACGCCGCAGGTATTTCGGCTCTGCGTGCGACGAGGACGAGCGCAACGATGGAAAGCACGTAAGGCGCCATCAAGAAGAGCTGGTAGGGTACGCCTTCAATCGCAGTCTGCAGCCGCAGCTGGTATGCATCAAAGAATGCGAATAATACGGCGCCAACCAGCGCCTTGCCGGGCCGCCAGCTGGCGAAGACGACCAGCGCGATGCAAATCCAGCCCCGCCCCTGAACCATACCTGGGAAAAAGCTGTTAAACGCCGTTGTCGTCAGGAAAGCCCCGCCCACCGCCATCAAAGCCGATCCGACAACGACTGCGCCGATGCGGATGCGGATGGGGTTCAACCCCTGTGCCTCAACCGCATGCGGGTTTTCACCGGTCATACGAATGGCCAGCCCTAGTGGTGTTCGGGCAAGGACATACGCCATTGCAGCCACAGCAAAGAGCGCCAGATAAGTCGGCAGGGCCTGGGAAAACAGGATCGGACCGAGAACAGGTAAATCGGAAAGCCCCGGAACATTGAGCGGTTGGAAAGGCTCTATCGTTGGGGGCAAGTCACCCACTTCGACAAGTAGCCTGTAGAGGTAGTAGGCCAAAGCAGATGCAAACAGCGTAATACCAAGCCCCGATACATGTTGCGAAAGCCCAAGCGGAACTGTCAGCGTGGCATGCAGCAAGCCCATCACAGCGCCGCAAAGGGCGGCAATCATCAGGCCCGCGAGCAAAGGTGCACCCATGTAGACGGCAAGCCAACCGCTCATCGCGCCCATGGTCATAATCCCCTCGATCCCCAGATTGAGCACGCCCGAACGTTCGCAGAGCAATGCGCCAAGGACGCCGAATATGAGTGGCGTAGCAATACGCAACACGGAAGCCCACAGGCTGGTATTCAGCAGCAGATCAATAGCATCACTCATCGGCGCACCCGGTAGGTTGTGAAAAGAAGGGCCACGATCATGGTAAGCAAACAGAGCGCAACAATCACATCAGCGATGAAACTGGGAACACCGGTCGCGCGGCTCATGGCGTCGGCCCCAACGAAGACTGTAGCAACGAAAACAGCGGCAGCAACGACGCCGGCCGGATGCAAAGCGGCGAGCATGGCGACAACGATGCCTGCATAACCAAAACCGGGGCTCATCGTGGTGGTGACCCCAGCTGTAACACCCATGACTTCGACAGACCCGGCGAGCCCCGCCAGAGCGCCCGAAAGCAGGGCTACGCCCATGATCGTTCGGGGTAGGGATATTCCGGCAAAGGCAGCGGCACTGGCGTTCAAACCTGCGGCGCGCGTTTCAGCGCCAAAAACGGTGCGCGCCAGGATCAGCCAAACGGCGCCTGCTGCTGCGATGGCAAAAAGCAGCCCGATATGCAGACGCGTGCGCGGGATCAGATCCGGCAGACGAAAATCTCCGTCTACGGGCACTGAAGAGGGCCACCCAAAGGCCAACGGATCGCGCATCGGGCCTTCAATCATGAGGCCCACAAAAAGGATTACGATGAAGTTGAGCAGAAGGGTCGTCACCACCTCATCCACCCCGAAACGCAGGCGTAAATAGGCAGGTCCCGCCAAAAGAGCCGCGCCCGCAGCCATGCCTGCCAGCATTAGAAGTGGGATACCAATCCATCCCGGAACCCCGAGCGAATGCCCGATCCAAGCGGTGACCAGCGCGCCGATAAAGAACTGTCCCTCGCCACCGATATTCCAAAGTCGCGCGCGGAAGGCGACCGCCGCAGCAAGCCCCGTGAAAATAAGCGGCGTGGCGCGGGTCAGCATCTCAGTGATCGAAAGGCGGGAGCCAAGCGCACCGGTCAGCATTTCGCCATACGCCGTGAGTGGGTTTACCCCCGCAGCTGCGATGAGACCTGCAGCGAAAAGTAACGCAGTAAAGATCGCGGCCAGCGGCGCAATGATCACAAGGTGCAGTGGCACATGTGTGCGTCGTTCAAGCCGCATTATCGTTTTCCTTCCAAACACCCGCCATCATCAGGCCAAGACGTTGCGGGTCAGCCTCGTTGGCGGATATGGGCTCCGACAAGCGCCCTTTAACGATGGCCTGTATACGGTCTGACAGGGCCACGGCTTCTTCCAGTTCTTCAGAGATGAGCAAGATTGCTGCGCCTTCGGCCCGTGCAGCCAAAAGCTCGGCATGAACGGCGGCAATTGCCCCTTCATCGAGGCCTCGCGTCGGCTGGTTGGCGAGCACAAAACGCGGTCCGTTTGTCAGGACCCGACCGAGGATAAGCTTTTGCATATTGCCGCCAGACAACAGCCTTGTTCGCGTGTCGGGACTGGCACCACGGATATCAAAACGTTCGATCAGCCCTGAGGTGTAATCGCGAGCGGCGCCTTGCCGGACAAAGCCGCGGCGCGAAAACTCTGGTGTGCGCAGCCGTTCGAGCACCGCATTTTCCCACAGGCTCAACTCGCCTACTACGCCTTCCGCGTGCCGGTCTTCTGGTACTCTACCAGCCCCCGCACGGATCATGCCGCGCGGCCCCAGATGACCGATATCTTCGTCCAGAAGTGTCAGCTGCCCGGCACTTGGGTGAACCAGCCCAGAAAGCAACCCGCCGAGCGAAGCCTGACCATTGCCTGAAACGCCAACGATACCAAGGATTTCACCAGTATGGACGGTGAATGACACGTCATCCAGACGCAACTCACCGTCCTCTTCCACGCGCACATTTTTTGCAATCAGCACTGGCGCGCCAATCTTATGGTCATGGCGTACGGGCCGTTCCACTTTGCGGCCAACCATCAGTTCCGCCAGCTCTCCGGGGTTGGTTTCAGAGGTTTTGCGTTCTGCAACCATCTTGCCGCCGCGTAGCACTGCCACACGGTCAGAGGCAGCCATGACCTCATGCAGTTTGTGGCTGATGAAGATAAGCGAGAGACCCTCTTTCGTCATGTCGCGCAGGGTCTCGAACAGGCGCATCGCCTCGGGCCGGGCCAGAACGGCAGTAGGTTCATCCAGAATTAATATGCGCGCGTCACGGTAGAGCGCTTTAAGAATTTCAACACGCTGGCGTTCTCCTACGGAAAGCGACCGAACCTTGGCCTCGGGGTTCACGGGCAGGCCAAACCGCTCTGCGATCTGCAACAGCTTTTCGCGCGCCTCACCACGAGCGGATCGCGCGCGCGTCAAGGGTTCGGAGCCAAGCATGACGTTTTCAAGAACGGTGAGGTTGCCCGCAAGCGTGAAGTGCTGGTGAACCATTCCCACACCCACCTCGATCGCTGCACGTGGAAGGCCTGGAGGCAGCTCTTTCCCGAACACCCTGACAGTGCCTGCGTCGGCTGCGTAGTGGCCAAACAGGATATTCATCAGCGTCGTCTTGCCAGCGCCGTTTTCACCCAGAAGCGCAAGGATTTCCCCCTCTGCCAGTGTCAGGGTCACATCATCATTTGCGGTAAGCGTTCCAAAACGCTTGGTGATGCCGTGAAGCTCCAGAACCTTGGTCATGCGGGTAGGCCTGCGATTGGGGACGGAAAGGAAAGTGCGGGCGCGCGGGCCTCGATAATTGCACCGAGTTTTAGCAGTGCGAAATCGGCGCCGGTGGGACCAATCAGTTGCACACCGAGAGGAAGGTCATTTGCCATGCCAAAAGGCAGCGCCAGTGCTGGCAAGCCCGCAACATTGGCAAGCGCGGCGTTTGGGGCAAAAGCTTCCAGCCGCGCCATGTGTTCATCGGTGGAAGTGCCAGACAGATCCAAAGTGCCGACAACGGGCGGAGCAGAGGAGAGGACCGGCATCAGGATGGCATTGGCGGATTTGAAAAGCTTGCGGGAGCGATTTGTCAGGCGTGCCAGCTGTCGCGAGGCCGCAAAAAGTGCGGTGGCAGGTGTCGCACGACCCTCAGTAGCCATGGCGGCTGCGAGCGGTGGAACCTGGTCGTCAGAGATCTTGAGTGCGGTCAGCCACTCAGCCAACGAAACAGCCAGTATGGTTCGGGCGATTTCATGAGCCTCAGCCCCAATCCGGTCGGGGGCACGAACATCATGCACTTCACAGCCTGCGTCGCGCAGCGCGTCGGCAGCACCTTCCGCAGCTTTGCGCTGATCAGGTCCACAACGATCCGGCAATGCCACCGCGACACGGGGACGTTTTGGGAAGTGCACCGGGGCCATAGGTTGGACAACAGCATCAAGGGCGGTCTTCACGTCACGGACCGATCGCGCCAGGATCAACTCAGATGCTATGCCCATCAGGTGATTGGCAAAATCAGGGCCTCCGGGCACCGCACCACGAGACGGTTTGAGCCCGGTCAAACCGCAACACGCAGCAGGTACTCTGATGGATCCGGCTGCATCAGTGGCATGAGCAATTGCAACGATACCACCTGCAACGGCAGCCGCAGCGCCGCCAGATGAACCACCGGGTGTTAACGCGGGATTCCATGGATTTCGGGTCGCAGCCATGCCATCTGGTTCGCATGTCAGGGAAAGGCCAAATGGGGGTGTTGTAGTCAAGCCATAAGGGATCAAGCCAGTTTGGCGCAAATCCTGTAACAGGCGACTGTCACTTTCAGGTTTACGCGCTTGTGCGCGGATTGCTGCGGATCCTGCCGCAGCAGGTAGCCTTTTTGCGAAACCACCGAGGTCTTTCACCAAAAACGGAACCCCATGAAACGGACCGCGCTGGTCAGATGGCAATGCGTCTGCTGCCCTTGCCCCGGCGCGCGCCATGTCTTCGTCCAGAAATGCCACGGCCCCCAAATCCGCCTGCGCGTGGCTGGCAGAAAGGCTTGCCTCCATCACGTCGAAGGCAGTGATCTGCCCTGACGTAATGGCGGCCGCAAGAGCCGTGGCATCGGTCACGTCAAAGCCCGCGGGATCAGGAGGGCTCGCTTTCGTCGATTGGAACATCCCATTCGCCGGATTGGATCGCGGCCTGTTTAGCCTCCATTGCCGGGATGGCGTCAGCAGGCACTTCATCGGCGACATAGATCAACTCATTGCCACCATGGGCCATGAAGGAATATTCTGTGTAGTTGCGCCCCGTTGGGTTACCGGCCTGAACGTCGGCTACGATGGCCTCGATAGTAGGACCGTAATTCCAGATCGCGTTGGCAAAGACTGTGCCTGGATAGCGAGGCGTATAGTCGATAAGCGAACCGATGGCCTTCACACCCCGCGCTTGGGCGGCATCCGCAGTGCCAATGCGCTCACCAAACAGGACATCTGCGCCCGCGTCGATCTGGGCAATCGCAGCTTCTTGCGCGCGGGCCGGATCAAACCATGCTCCGATAAAGCCGTTGACGAAGGTGGCATCCGGGTTCACCTCGGTCACCCCCATTCGGAAGGCATTGATCAACAGGTTCACTTCAGGGATCGGATAACCACCGACCGAACCGAAGACGTTGCTTTCTGACATTTGGCCCGCAAGCATCCCGGCCAAATAGGCCGCCTCGTGGTTGCGGGTGCCGAAGACGCCGAAATTGTCCCCTTCCGGCCCACCGGAAGAGCCCATGAGGAAAGCGGTATCCGGGTAATCGCCCGCCACTTCGCGTGCTTCGCGTTCCACGGCGTAGGACTCGCCCCAAATGATTTGCGCACCACCTTCGGCATACTCGCGCATCGCGCGGGGATAGTCAGTCGGAGCTACACCTTCCGAGAACTCATACTCGATCAGACCAGCATCGGCGGCTTCCTGCATCGCTACATGGATACGACTGTTCCACGCGTTTTCGACCGGAGACATATGCACGCCAGCGACTCGGGTCGCAGATTGTGCGTTCACGCGACGAACATAAGCCGGCACGGCCAACGCGGCCGCAGCGCCGACCATCAGTTGACGGCGGGTTGTGGTGAGTTTCATTGGTAGATCCTCTTCTGTTGGTGGCAATTGTTCTTGTTCTTAAGCTTCCTGAGTATTGGGCCTGGGCGCGTAATCTGCGGGATCCAGGGTCGTGGGGCGGCCGGGCAACGAAAGCGCCGCCATTCGGGGTTCTGTACGGGCCAACACCTTGCCGTTTTTGATTACGGCAAGGCGGGTGGGTTTCATGCGAACAGCTTCAATCGGATCACGCGCCTGCAGTACAACCATACTGGCAGGGCCGCCTTCGCGGATCGTCGGGTCGGGCAGGCCCATGGCTTTGGCGCCATTTTGGGTTACCGATGTGAATGCCCATTCCATCGCTTCCCGGGATGTCATCGGTACCGCGTGCACACCCATATGAGCCACTTCCAGCATGTCAGCGGACCCGAGCGAATACCACGGGTCCATTGTGCAATCCTGCCCGAAGGCAACGTTTACACCGGCCGCGCGCAGCTCTGGCACACGGGTCAGACCTCGGCGGCGCGGATAGGTGTCCGAACGCCCTTGCAGCGTGATATTGATCAGAGGGTTGGGTACCACGTTCATACCGCTTTCTGCGATGAGCGGGATTAGCTTCGATGCATAGTAATTGTCATAAGAATGCATCGCAGTGACGTGGCTTGCAGTTACACGGCCCCCAAGCCCAAGGCGCGTAGTCTCAAAGGCCAACGTTTCTACGTGGCGTGACATAGGATCGTCGCTTTCATCGCAGTGCAGGTCCAGCATCAGGCCGCGGTCCGCCGCTATCTCGGCCAGTCTTGTGACAGATCGAGCCCCTTCCGACATCGTGCGTTCAAAATGCGGGATCCCGCCCACCACGTCGACACCCATATCGAGCGCCTGGATCAGGTTTCTCTCTGCGTTTTCTGATCGGTAAAGGCCATCTTGCGGGAATGCCACCAGTTGCAGGTCGATATAGGGGGCAACCTGTTTACGTACCTCCAAGAGCGCTTCAACGCCCACCAACGGGGCGGATGAAACATCCACGTGGGAACGGATGGCCAGCAGCCCCTGCGACACAGCGAGGTCGCAATAGCGAATGGCCCTCTCAATCACCGCTTCGGGTGTCAGCAGGGGCTTCAATTCCCCCCAAAGCGCGATACCCTCCAAAAGCGTGCCCGAGACATTCATGCGCGGCAACCCGAGGCTTAGAGTCGCGTCCATGTGGAAGTGCGGGTCCGTAAAAGGAGGGGAAACCAAACGCCCAGCCGCCCGTATCTCCTCATGCGCCTCAGCCTTGATATCAGGCGCAATTTCCGCAACGCGGTCTGCCTTGATCGCGATATCTACCGGCCCGCTGCCATCTGGCAGGCTGGCCTGTCTGATGATTAAATCGAGCATCCAATTCCCCCAAATTTGACCGCATGGTAAAAAGTATTCTGCAAGAATGCTAATAGTTTTTGTTGCACTTCCGGGTCCAGTGTTTCCGCTAGTCTCGGTGTGTGCCTATATCCAAGGCTTGTGTTGACCTTTCTTGGCAGCTGAAGCTGACACAACGATCAACTTTCGCTTTTGGGATTTTGCGTTGCAGAACTGCTAAATTTTGCAAAGGTCGGTTCACGCTGGGAATCTGTCCGTTTCAGCAGATTGCCGATCTGGAACCTTGATCCAGCGGATCCGCAGTTTTCTGGCAAGCAGAAAAAATCTTCGCAACGGAATCAAAACACTGGGAACCGGGATTTCGTCAACTTCGGCTTGTAGTGTGCAAAACAACCTGCATAAGGATGGCGAATATCAGTGCAGGAAATTTCGTTGCATGTGAAACAAAGCGGACATATAGTTTCTTATGCAACTAGATTCCTTCTTTCCCTATCGCCTCGCCGTGGCGTCCGAAGCGTTCTCACGAAAACTCACGGAAGTATACCAGCGCGAATTCGGGCTATCACGGGAGGAATGGCGCCTGCTTTTTCTACTTGCCAATGCCAAAAGCCTGACCTCTCTAGAACTCTCGCAACGCACCACTCTGGATAAGGTTCAAGTCAGCCGGGCCGCGCAGAGGCTTGACGATAAAGGTTTGATAACCAGAGCAATTTCCGAAGAAGATCGCCGAATTAGGGTTTATCATTGTACGCCGGAAGGCCATCGGCGTTTCGAACAGTTGCTGCCACAAGTCGATGCTTGCGCGCAAGGGATGCTGAATTCCATGTCGGCTGAGGACCGTGCAGCACTGGACCGAGGCGTGACTGCGCTGCTTAAGGCCGCGTCGGAGACATAGGTACATAAGCCAATATGCGCAACTCAAGCCATCTGGAGTGCTGGCTGTCTAGAATAGAATGAGGTCTGCCAGTGTATTTCTCTCAGGAAGCGTCGGGCTGATTTTCAGGTCGGGCGGCGTCGAAAGCGGGCAGGGCGAATGCGCGCTCTTCGATCTCAATTAACCGTTCGAATGGAGTCATATCGACGCCCCAGCGATGTGCATTGTAAAGCTGTGCGACAAGGCAAATATCGGCAAGGTCCGGCTTGTCACCAAAACTGAAGGTGGCGTTAGCTGGCAAAAGCGCTTGGTAGGCATGGAAACCTTCTGTCATCCAATGCCGGAACCACTCGATCCCATCTTCGGCCGTAAGCCCATACCGGGACTTCAGATGCGCGGTGACTCTAAGGTTGTTAACCGGATGTATGTCCATCGCGATGGTATGGGCCGCAGCCTGTACCCGCGCACGCTCGAACGGGTCCTCCGGCAGGAACGAAGGTTCGGGTATGGTGGCGTCGAGATAATCGATGATCGCAAGCGATTGGGTGAGTGCACGACCGTCCTGCAGGATCAGCGTAGGGACGCCCTTCCCGGGGTTTAGCGCGACGTAGTCCGGCGCGCGCTGTTCTCCGGCAACAAGGTCGACGGGGATCGTTTTGTAGGAAACACCCTTGAGATTCAATGCGATCCGGACCCGAAAAGAGGTCGTCGAGCGCCAATAGCCGTATAGTTTCATGACTTCCTTGATTTGTGGTCAACCGTCTCGGATTTTGCCAAAGATAGGTTCCCGCGCCGGAAACCTATCCGGCACGGGATGCCCGTCAGGCAGACTTGTTGAGTTCTTTGGCATGCAGCCAATCGGCATGTTTCGGAGCTTTCTTGGTTTTCGACCACTCGTCCAACATAAGCCATTTCACTTCGTCCATGCGCTCCAGCAGCGCTTCTTCTTCCGGGTCCGGGCAGGCCAGTTCGATACGATGGCCGGAAGGATCAAAGAAGTAGATAGAATGGAAAATCGAATGGTCGGTCACGCCGAGTACTTCGACGCCATTAGCTTCCAGATGGTCCTTGAACTGAAGCAGCGTTTCACGATCCTTCACCTTGAAGGCGATGTGCTGCACCCAGATCGGGGTATTGGGATCCCGGCCCATTTCCGGCTTCGTGGGCAGCTCGAAGAAAGCCAGAACATTCCCATTCCCGGCATCCAAAAACAGATGCATGTAGGGGTCCGGCTCATGCGTAGATGGGACATGATCCTCGGCGATGGCCAGGATAAAGTCCATGTTAAGCATTTTCCCATACCATTCGACCGTCTCTTTTGCGTCTTTGCAGCGGTAAGCGACGTGATGGATCTTCTCGATTTTCATCGATTTCTCCTTTCCGAGGGTGCAGTTTTCAAGACCAAGGCAACGTACGATCGCCTCAGGCGTTCACATCAACCCCACCAGCCAGAGTGACAGGGAGGGTACAAGGATGAGCAGGGTCAGCCGCAGGATGTCCGCGATCCAGAATGGCAGCACGCCGCGAAAGATCGTTCCGAGTGAGACATCTTGCAACACGCCCTTCAGCACGAAGACATTCATACCGACCGGGGGTGTGATCAGGCTGATTTCAGTGGCCACAACAACCACAATGGCGAACCAGATCAGGGCGTTTTCGGGATCGAGCAGGAGTTCATTGGCAAACTCAAGCTCAAACATCAGTGGGTAAAAGACCGGCACTGTTAGCAAGATCATCGACAGGCTTTCAAGCACACAACCAAGAACCATGTAGGTCAGCATTATGAACACGATGACCGCCCAGACCGGCAATTCATTGTCGAAAACAAAGCCTGATAGGGCATCCGGCAGTCCGGCGTAGTTTATGAAGTTGGTGAACAGCTCGGCCCCGATGATCACAGCAAAGATCATGGCTGTAGCCCGGATCGAATCCAGCGTAGCTGCGAAAAAGCTGCGCCAGGTCATCGTCCTGAGGGCAATGGCGATCAGGATCGAAGCGCCTGCACCCATTCCGGCCGCCTCAGTCGGTGTGAAGAACCCACCATAGATGCCAACCATGATGAAGAGAAAAAGGCCCAGCACACAGATCACGCCTATGACGTCAGCCCGACTCATGGGTTCGGTGTTTTCCTCCTCCGGAGCCAGAGAAGGGTTCAACCGTACCGCAACCATAACCGCGCCAAGATAAAACAGCACACCAATTATACCTGGCACAATTCCCGCGATAAAAAGCTTGGCAATATTGGTTTCGGTCAACAGGCCGTAGATGATCAGGATCACCGAAGGCGGGATCAAAATGCCCAGTGTCCCACCCGCGGCGATAGAGCCTGTCGCCAGCCGGTCATCATAGCCAAAACGACGCATTGAAGGCATGGCGACTTTTGACATCGTGGCAGCAGTGGCCAGGGACGAGCCGCACACCGCGGAGAAACCGCCGCAAGAAAAGACCGAAGCCATGGCAAGTCCGCCGCGCAGCCTGCCAAAAAGCCGATCGGCACCGGCGAACAGCCCGTGTGCCACGCCTGAGCCGGCCAACACATTGCCCATGAAGATGAACAGAGGGATGACCGAAAGGGAGTAAGACAAAGAAGTGTCAAAGGCCACTTGCCCTGTCATAGCCCAGGCAGGCTCCCAACCACGCATATAGGCAAACCCAAAGCCGCCTACGGCCGCCATTGCGAAGGCGATGGGCACGCGCAGTAGTATAAGTCCCAGAAGGATCGCAAAACCGATCAGAGATTCAATCATGGGGCGCCCTCTAGGTGATCTTGATCGGTGTCGTGTTCGATGGGGGGTTGTAATCCGCGCAGGAATGCGATGAACGCCGAAACCATGCAGGAGACCCCAGCCAGATAGCCGAATGGTGCCAGTGGAATCTCAAGCGCGTTGGTCACCGCGCCGTCATGTGCGGCCTTGGCCGCATGGGTGAAAAGCCGCCAAGAAAAGGTGGCTAACAGGGCAGCAGAGAACAGGCCTGCAAACGCAGACAAAAGACGTTGCGTCTTGCGTCCAAGCGCCAGATTCAGCAGGTCGACTTCGACATGTTCACGGCGCTCTGTCGTCAGTGGCAAGGCAAGGAAAACGAGCGCTGCCAGCAGTATTTCAGTGAGTTCGAAGGCACCGGATAGCGGTGCGTTGAACAGGTAGCGCCCAACTACATCCACACAGGTGATGAGGACGAGGCTGAACAGGATCAGTGCGGCCCCGACACCCAGAGATCTGTCGAGCAGCAGCCCGATGTCCAGCCCCTCATCAGGGGGCTGGTCGGGGAAACGATGGCGAAGCCGCTCCATGGATCAGAAGTCCACGCCAGCTTGTTTGCGCATTTCTTCAAGAGCAGCAGTGCCGTCATAGCCGTCCGCCGAGATGGCTTCGGACCAAGCTGTTTCGGCATCTGCTGCCTGTGATTTGATCGCATCAACGACTTCGGCTGGCGCTTCGTAGATTTCGATCCCGGCCTTTTCAGCCGCGGCGCTGCCTTTCTCGTCTGCACCGACCCAAGCTTCGCCAACCAGTGCGGCAAAGGCTTCACCGGAAATCGCCTCGATGGCTGCCTGATCCTCTTCAGAGATCTCGTTCCATTTGTCTTCGTTCATGACCATGAACCAAGTAGTGTTGTAGATGCCGCCGGGGACTTGCATCGTGTACTTGACATCTTCGGTCAGCTTGAATGCAGCCAGAGCGTCGTAGGGAAACGTCACACCGTCGATTACTCCGCGCGAGAGCTTTTCATACACCTCACCCGAAGACATGAAGAGCGTTGTGGAGCCGAGACCGGACATCAGATCCGAGATATAGCCGCCAGGCACGCGGATCTTCAGACCTGCGAAATCGTCTGTCTTTTCGATCTTACGGACATTGTTGTGCAACATGCCGGGGCCGTGCACAAAGAGCCCCAGAAGCTTGGTGCCCTCATGTTCTTTCTGCGCCTCCAGCGGGCCGGAATAGACATTCCAGAATGCTTTGGAGCCAGCAACGGCATCGTCACCAATGAACGAGAACTGACCGATCCGAGAGCGGGTGAAACGGTCATCTGTGGTAAAGGAATGCAAGCCATAAGTGATGTCAGCGATACCTTCGGCAGCCATGTCGTAGTGTGCCGGGGGCGGGCCCATGGGCTTTGCAAGCACACGTACAGTCACGCGGCCATCGGTGACTTCCTCCACCTGCTTGGCCCAGGGTTTGATTGCTTCAACTACGATCGGATGGCGCGGCGGCAGCCAGCTCGAAAGCGCCAGTTTGGTCTCTGCCACAGTAGTCGTTGCGATAGACATTGCAGCGGTTGCAATGCCGGCGAGCAGCAGGGTGTTGCCCTTCAGTTTGATATTCATGGTATCCTCCCTTGGATTATGTGATGTCGGCAGCCCTGAGCGCCTGGCTCAGGACGTCCCGGTCGCCGATGTGGTTGGCCAGGATCAGAATTAACCTCGCGTTGATTGTATCGCTCTCGGCCTTGGTCTTGCCCTCATGCGTTGCCAGCAGGTCGGCGTAGAAATCGTCGGTTCCGTCGATATTCGGTGCCAGGGTCAGATCGCTCATTGGCTTACTTCCTTACCGGCCGCACGGCGCAGGGCGGTGCGCATTAGGGTTTCGTTGTATTCCGCTCGGCGGGCAGCGACATGCTGATCTGGGCGGATTAGGTAGACTGCCGAACTGGCTTCGCCGAGATAGCGTTTTCTGAGTTGACCGGTCGGGTCGTCGCGGGTCGAAAGAGCCAGGCGGTGCGCCGTAATCCCGTCCACCTCCAGAACTTCAGGTGCTTCTGCATCGATTGTCAAAAGGATGAACTCATCACCCAGCTTCGACAACAGGTATTCATCGCCCAACGGGGCATCAGGGCAGGGGGCGCCGGGCTGCGTCCTTTCGGGCCCGCCTGACAGCGCGTCGGCCGAATTTAGGCGGGATTCACTGTAGACGCATGGAACCGACAGCCGACCCGAGTTTACCATCGGTCGTGCAAACTCATACGTTCCGCTTAGGCTGAGCACTGCATCGCGAAATATCCGACTGGTTTCTGATTTCGGCGTGATGAAATCGGTGGACCGTGTCGAATTCAGGATGTTTTCGTCCGCGCCGTGAACCCGTTCGGTATCGTAGGTGTCAAGCAGGCTCTCCGGCGCTTTGCCTTGAATAACCAACCCTAGTTTCCAGCCAAGATTGTCCACGTCCTGCATGCCGGAATTGGCACCACGCGCACCAAAGGGCGAGACTTGGTGCGCCGCATCACCAGCAAAAAACACCCGCCCCGAGCGGAAACTGTCCATCCGCTTGCACTGGAAGGTGTAGATAGAGGACCAGACCATTTCATAATCCACATCCCCCAGCATCGCATCCAATCGGCGACGGATATTCTCTTCTTTAAGTTCTTCTTTGCGGTCAACATCCCAGCCGATCTGGAAGTCGATCCGCCAGACATCATCAGGTTGCTTGTGCAACAACGCTGAGGCGCCAGAGCCGTGGGTCGGTTCAAACCAGAACCAGCGCTCAGTAGGGAAATTCAGATCGCCTTTCAGTTTGATATCGGCAATCAGGAAGCTGTCCTGAAAGACGCGACCGCTGAAATCGAGACCAAGCATCCCGCGCAACGGTGAGTTGGCGCCGTCGCAACCGATAAGCCAGTCCGCTTCAAGCGTGTAAGGTCCATCCGGTGTCATCACCTTCAGGGTGACGTGATCGTCGTGTACTTCGATGCTGTCCACACGGTTCTTGCCACGCAACTGGATCGGGGCACCCTTGTCCTGCAGCTCGCGCAGACGGTCGATCATGTATTGCTCGAAATAAGGCTGCTGCAGATTGATGAAGGCGGGGTATTTATGCCCGTCTTCCGGCAACAGGTTAAATTCGAATACCTTGTCATCGCGATGGAATACCTTACCGAGATTCCAGACAACGCCTTTTTCGAGCATCGGTTCGCCGCAGCCATAGCGGTCGGCCACTTCCAGACAGCGCTTTGCGAAACAAATCGCCCGACTGCCCATGCCGATGCCCTCATGATCATCAAGCACAACCACCGGAATACCCTGGCGGCCGAGGTCCAGGGCTGCGGCGACTCCGATCGGCCCGCCGCCCATGACCACAACTGGGTGACGCACCGGCGCGTCAATATCCTGATCGGGCGATTTCTCGTATGGATAGCTCTTGTAGGCGAGCGTGTAACGGTCATCAAACATTGGAAAATCCCCTCCCTTCAGGCGCTCAGCCTTGCAGTTGTTCCCACATTTCCAGATCCCGCTGCGCCGTCCAGATACGTGGTGTGTCGATGCCGCGGGCTTCGTCATAGGCGCGCGCAACATTGAACGGCAGGCAGTGTTCGTAGATTGCGTAGTCAGCGAATTTCGGGTCGCACGCGTCGCGTACAGCGTCCCAGGCATCTTTCAGGGTGCCGCCGCTAGCGGCGACACGAGCAGCCGGGCGATAGGTGCTTTCGACAAAACCCCGGGTAGACTCGATTGCTGCTTCAACCATGTCTTTTCCGAGCAGAGCATCACCGCGGCCGGGCGCGATAGCATCGACGTCAAATGCGGCGATATTGTCCAGAGTGCCACCCCAATCGTTGAAATGGCCGTCGCCGCAATAGCAGGCCGAGTGATACTCGACGATGTCACCGGTAAACATGACGTTCTGGTCGGGGACGTGAATGACGATGTCACCGGCAGTATGAGCGCGACCAAGATGCATAAGATCGACGCGTCGATTTCCAAGGTACACGCTCATGCGATCCTTGAAGGTTGTGGTGGGCCAGGTCAGTCCGGGAATGCTTTCATGGCCTTCGAACAGACGTGGAAAACGCTGAAACTCACTGTCCCAATCTTCCTGACCCCGTTCGACAACCTGCGCTCGGGTTGTTTCGGACATGAGAACCTGATCTGCGCCATATGCTGAAGCGCCTAGAACACGAACCGCGTGATAGTGAGTTAGCGCCAGATGCGTGATCGGTTTGTCGGTAACTTCTCTGACCTTCTCAATCACCTTGCCAGCCAGACGTGGCGTGGCCTGCGCCTCGACAATCATGACACTATTGTCGCCGATGATCACGCCGGAATTGGGATCACCTTCAGCAGTAAAGGCCCAAAGCCCTTCACCCACTTCGGTGAAGCTAATCGTCTTTTCACCCAAATCCCCCTGAGATGCGAATGCCTTAGCCATTGTGTTCTCCCGAAGTATGTCGCTCACGTGACTCGTTTTGTTTCATTTGCAACGAATATCGTTACATATGAAACTAAAGTCAATGCCGTTTCGTTTGGAGTTACGTGTTTGAACTATTGTTGCTGAGTGCATTCGAAGATTTTTTCAAAGTTGTTTGCGTGGAAAAATGTTGTCCATTCCAGCTATTATTGCGGCCAATCCTGCCGACCGCCGTAAAGAACTGCTGTTCCATTAAGCGTCTGATGGACCCAATGTGGTGGTTCAAGGCTTAGCGCTGACGGCGATCATGGTTGGGAAGCTTTTGAAAAAGAAACGACATCGGCGACTCCACATTTTTACGCCATGTGAGCCAGAGTCTGTCTCAGTGGGTCACAAGTCTACGCCCACCAGCATCCAGCGCACAGCATTTGGTGCCTTCGAACACGGCGGTGGTCAGGGCGTGGCCATAGCCTGCTCCTGTATCCAGATTGATACGGTTTCCATGATGTTCAGGTGCGGACACGTGGCTGTGGCCATGGACTACCAACCATGGATGTGGATCTGTATGGTTCAGGAATTCCTCACGAATCCATATTAGATCGTCGTGGTCTTGATGATCCAGTTTCACCCCGGGTCGAATACCTGCGTGCACGAACAGCAATGCGTCGTCCTGATGGAACGGCTTTAGCCCGTTCAGAAAATCGATATGAGCCTGAGGGACGGCCTTCTTGGCCTTGGCGTGAACTTGATAGATTCTGTCCACGTTGGTGGCTTCAACCCCATAGGACTGCAGCGTTTCGATCCCGCCGATCCGAGGATGAAGCCAGTGATACCCGACCAGCAGGCGCGCATCATTGCGCGGATAGTCCTCCAGAAACATTGCGCACATCTGGTCATGATTGCCACGTAGAAAGACCCAGTTCTTACCGTCGGCGTTCCCTCGGACCAGCAGATCCAAAACCCCGCAACTTTGCGCACCCCTGTCCGTATAATCGCCAAGAAACACGATCTTGGCGTCTGGCCCTCCATCCCGTTCGATCCGGTCCAGTGCGTCTTCAAGCATCCCCAGTTGGCCATGGATATCGCCAATTACATAAACCGGATCTGACATGAGTGTTCCTTGTCGTCGTCTTCAGGCGGTAGTTGATTTGGGATCAGCCCACCCAGTCAATGCTAATGTCTTCGCGAAAAGCAAACCGTACCAGATGCGCTTCGATGACTTCCTGCCAGCGGGTCAGATCTCCGCGAGGGCCGGTTTCAGCCGTCAGCGAAAGGCTGGATTCACCCGCGACCAAGGTCAGCCGGTTTCCGCCCGGAAATTCCACGCTGCCGTGGTTGTCGTCAAAAGTCACCTGGGCCTTGTGGGACCAGTGCTTGCACAATTGCTGCAGGTACTTGCTGGCCGCTTCCGTTTTGGCAACACCCGAAACGCTTTGGTCAGGTAGCAACGCCAAGGCTTCATCGGCGGCCCGGCGCACCGCCTGCGCGAACAAAGTTACGTCGATGTTTGTGGCCAGGAAGGTCGCCCCCAGATCCAGACATTTACGCTGCATGGCCGGATCAAGTGTCAGTATCCCGGCAAATTTGCCTGCCGCGACGACCCGAGTTATTGCGTCCAAAACGGCCTCGACCACTTCTGTATGACCAACATCACCGATATGGCCCATGTCAGCGGCCAGATCGGAGGGACCGAGAAAGACCCCATCAACGTCAGAGGCAAGAATATCGTCTAGTGCCTCTAACCCGGCGCGGTTTTCCACCTGAACAAGCAGGCAGATCTGTTCATCAGCCGTTTTCAGATAGTCCGGGATCGCCGCAAAGCGCGAAGCCCTGGCCAACGCTGATCCCACGCCCCGAACTCCGTGGGGCGGGTATCGCACCGCCCGTACCAAATCCCGTGCCTGATCTCCGCTTTCGACCATCGGCACCAGAATATTCTGAACGCCGGCATCGAGGTATTGCTTGATCATCCAGGTTTCACCTATCGGCAAGCGTGCGACCGGTTGGCTGCCGCTTCCTTCGATGACCCGCACCTGTTCCAGGATTGAGCGAAGATCGTTTGGGGCGTGTTCCCCGTCAACGAGCAACCAGTCGAACTGGGACGTGGCCGCGATTTCGGCGGCATAGGTGTCGGCCATTCCAATCCAGCAGCCGACCTGCGGCTGACCAGCCTGCAGCGCGGCCTTGAAAGCGTTTAGTGGCGCAGGTATCCCGGCCTCCCTTAGGCAAAGTTGATATCGACCGAGCCAAATGGCCCAAAATCAGCATGGATTTCGGTGCTCGGCGGGCATTCGACGGGTCGAATAAAGCTGCCAGACAAGATCACCTGGCCCGGTTCTAAGCTCTGGTCGTACTGCGCCATGCGACGGGCCAGCCAGACGACGCTTTCGACCGGGTCGTTCAGAACACCCGCGCCAAGACCGGTTTCCTCGATCTCACCATTGCGGAAGGTCAGTGCCCCGACCCAACGCAAATCAAATGCATCTATCGAATGACGTTCGGGGCCCAACACGATGCCGGCATTGGCAGCGTTGTCGCTTATTGTGTCATAGACGGTACGTGTTTGTCCGGTCGCGGGGTCGACACGCTGAATACGCGTGTCGAGGATTTCAATCGAAGGCGCGACGTAATCCGTGGCGGCAATGATGTCGTCACGGGTGACGTTCTCTCCGCCTACCGCAGATTTCATGACAAAAGCAATCTCAGCCTCGATCCGGGGCTGGATGAACCGGCCCGCAGGAACGGTTCCGCCGTGATCGAACTTCATGTCATCGAACAAAATTCCGCTGTCGGGAATGTCGATATTCAGCGCATATTGCATCGCTTTTGAGGTCAGCCCGATTTTCCAGCCGATCACCTTGCGCCCTTCGGCCAATTTCTGTTGATAGATGGCGTTCTGCACCTCATAGGCGTCGCTCATCCCCATTTCGGGATGGCGCAGTGTCAGAAGGCCAATCTGTTCGTGCGAACGTTCAGCCTGCAACAAGTCGGCTGCGGCACGGGCATGATCTTCGGGGGTCATACCTGTTCGTCCTCGACTGTGTTGCGCAGCGTTCCAATGCCCTCGACTGAGATTTCCACTACGTCACCCGGAGCCAGGTATTTCGGTGGTTCAAACCGCGCGCCCGCACCCGTCGGGGTGCCGGTGACGATGATGTCTCCGGGCAGAAGCGTCATGAAGGTCGAAATATATTCGATCTCGCGCCTTATCGGGAACATCATGCGATTCAGCGTATCGTCCTGGCGCAACTCACCATTCACATGGGTCTGAATTCGGGCATCGTCCAACTGGGCCGCGTCGGTGAATGGCACTAGCCACGGACCGATGGCACCGGAATTGTCCCAGTTCTTTCCCTGTGTGACGTTGAACTTGGCATGGCGGACCCAGTCGCGAATTGTGCCTTCGTTACACAAGGTTAGGGCTGCGATGTGGTCATAGGCATCTTCCTGTGAGATTCGCCGACCGGATTTGCCAATCACGATAACGACCTCGCCCTCGTAATCCAGCGTGTGGTTTTCTGGAGGACGGATCAGCGGGCGGTCGTGCCCGGTGAAACCGCTGGCAAAGCGCGGAAACAACGACATGTATTTCGGTTGTTCGCTGCCGTCTTTGTATTCTGCGTTGCGGTCGGGAAAGTTCACTCCGACGCAGAGGATGCGGCGGACATCCGGCATCACCATTTCGTAAGTGAATTCCTTGTGGGTTACTTCCCGGCCTGCTGCGGCCTCGGTCAACTGTTCAAACGTGCCCGCGGCGATCACCTCATAAAGGCTGGCCTGATCGGGAAAGGCGTCGTTTAGCGCAATTGCACCGTCCTTGGTGATCGCGCCGAAAAAAGTTGCTCCGTTTGCGGTGAAAGTTGCAAAGCGCATCAGGCCTCCTCGGCGGCGTCAATGCCACCCATGCACAAGTATTTGAGTTCCATGAAGTCATCCAGCCCATGGCGCGATCCCTCGCGCCCCAGACCTGACATCTTAACGCCTCCAAAGGGCGCTTCGGCAGTTGAGATCAGGCCGGTGTTGATCCCGACCATGCCATATTCCAATGCTTCTGACACGCGCCAGACACGGGCCATGTCGCGGGAATAGAAGTACGAGGCGAGGCCGAATTCGGTATCATTGGCGGCTGCGATAACTTCGCTTTCCCTGTCGAATTTGAACAAGGGCGCGACTGGGCCGAAGGTTTCCTCGGTCGCCACCGCCATGTCTGCGGTCACGCCAATCAGGATGGTCGGCTCGAAGAATGTGCCGCCAAGGGCGTGCGGCTTGCCGCCCAGTGTGACTGTTGCACCCTTGGCGGTTGCGTCTTTGATATGCTCAGACACTTTCGCGACTGCGGCTTGATCGATTAGTGGGCCAAAGACGGTGCCCTCGTCAAAGCCGTTTCCAGTCGGCAGTTTTGCGACCTTGGCGGCCAGTTTTTCGGCGAACGTGTCGTAGACCCCGGACTGGACATAGATGCGGTTGGCGCAGACGCAGGTCTGGCCGTTGTTTCGGAACTTGGCGATCACCGCCCCTTCGACGGCCGCGTCCAGATCTGCGTCGTCAAAAACGATAAACGGCGCGTTGCCGCCCAATTCCAAACCTAGCTTCTTGATCGTAGGTGCGCATTGCGCATAAAGCATCGCGCCGATTTCGGTGGACCCGGTAAAGGTCAATTTTTGCACGATTTTGCTCGAGGTCATCTCACCTCCGATGTCGCGCGCTGATCCAGTCATGACCGAGAACAATCCCGCAGGCAACCCGGCTCGCTCGGCCAAAACCGCCAGCGCGATAGCCGAGAACGGCGTCTGGCTGGCAGGTTTGAGCACCATGGAACAGCCTGCCGCCAGTGCCGGTCCCGCCTTTCGCGTGATCATGGCATTGGGGAAATTCCACGGCGTGATCGCGGCTACAACCCCAATCGGCTGTTTGATGGTGATGATCCGCTTATCCGGCGCGTGGCCCGGGGTGACGTCGCCATAGGCGCGGCGAGCCTCTTCAGCGAACCATTCGATGAAGCTGGCACCATAAGCGATTTCACCCTTGGCCTCAGCCAGCGGCTTGCCCTGCTCGGCGGTCAGGATAGCGCCAAGATCATCCTGGTTTTCGATCATCAGGTCATACCAGCGGCGCAGAATTTGGCTGCGGTCCTTTGCTGTGAGCTTGGCCCAGCCCTTCTGTGCACGGTGCGCTTCGGCGATTGCTTCGGCCGTTTCGGCCGCCCCAAGATTGGGGACTCGTCCGATTAGATCACCAGTTGCCGGGTTGGTCACTTCCAGAGTGGTGGATACCTCAGTGGCACCGACCCATTTGGAGCCAACCCGTGCCGCTTCAATAAGCAACGTGGGGTCGTCGAGACGTAAGTCTGTCATTTGCAGGATTCCCGTGTCTCGGCCTCAGACCGAAAAGCTGATATTTGCCTGACCCGTTCCGGAACTACCGAAATACGGGGTGTAGATGTCGATCTCGCCTTTGTAACTGCCCCATCCCAACGCACCGAACAGCAGCGCAGTGTCGTTCATCGCACACTCGCCCGTACATTTCTTGGCGTAGTCAGGCAAAAGGTCCAAGAATTCTTCGAACCGGCCCTGTTCCCACAATTCGAGAACGCGCATATCCATCTGGCGGTTGAACTCGCCATTCACTGCGTTCAGACCCTCGACCGAGCGCTCATTCGGCGTGAAGTCATGACTTAGAGACCCGGAGGCCAGAATAGAAACATTGCGGTTCGAACGCCGGATGCCTTCGGCGATGGCTTCACCCCAAACGCGGTTCTCAGCGATGGACGAGAACTGGTTGACCGCAACTGGCAGCACCCGGGCATTCACATCGTCATTGATAAAATGCATCGGCAAAAGGGTACCGTACTCCATTCCCATGTCGGGATGCGAATGACCCAGTGCCCGTTCCCCACGCTCTCTCAGAACTTCAAGGATGGTTTCACCAAGGTCGTGATCACCGCGATAGTCGAACTCCATATCCGCCAGCATGTGCGGCAGTTCATGGCTAATAAAACGCCCCTTGTGGCGCTCTTTTGTGTTCAGGTGAAAGCCCTGATTGGTGATCCAATGTGTGTCGAATACGATGAAGGTGTCGACCTCGCGGTCAATCGCGTCCTGACGTAGACGTGCGTAACCATCTATCGCAGGTTGCCGGATACCTTTGTATTTCGGCATCGTGTGGGACATCCAGATGCTCGGCACATGTGTGATCTTAGCAGCCTGTACAATCTTTCCCATGACAGTTCCTCCTCACTTAAGGTGGCGTCTGACCGCTTTGGAAGGGAGAGCGGACGACCAGACGTCGTTTGGTCCGACTCTCAAAGAGTTCATGGACCATAGATGCGCGCGCGTATCCTAACATTTAACGAGCGGCATCTTGTCCAGACGTCGCTCGAGAGGCGTTACTTTCCCAACTGCATAATCTTGTGCTGACCAGTGGCAAAGCCCACGTGTTTCTGCTCCATATAGAAGTCAAAGCTCCAATCACCGCCGTCGCGACCGATACCTGACGCCTTCACTCCGCCAAAAGGCGTGGGCAGGTGACGAACATTTTCCGAGTTCACCCAGATCATCCCAGCTTCCAACCTATCGGTAAAGCGCAGGGCGCGTGTAAGGTCGTTGGTCCAGACATAGCCGGTTAACCCATAGGGCGTGTCATTGGCGATTTGCAGCGCTTCTTCTTCGGTCGAGAAGGGAATGGAAGTTAGCACGGGGCCAAATATTTCCTCTCGCGCGATGCGCATGTCGTTGTTGGCGTTGGTAAATAATGTCGGGCGTACGAAATACCCGTCATCACCAACCTTGACGCCACCAGCCGCGACAGTTGCACCATCCTCTTCGGCGATGTCGAAGTATGAGGTCACCTTGTCGTAATGCTCCTCGGTGACTAGCGGGCCGATCTCGGTTGCAGGGTCCAGGGGGTGTCCGACTTTGATGTTGTTCACACGCTCGACCAGTTTGGCCTCAAACTCTTCCTTGATTGTGTCCTGTACCAGTAACCGCGAGGACGAGGTGCAGCGCTCACCATTGATCGAGTAGATCATGAAAATCACCGCATCCAGAGCCCGGTCCAGATCGGCGTCATCAAACACGATAACGGGGTTCTTACCACCCAGTTCCAAGTGCATCCGCTTTAGCGTATCGGCACCCTGCTTTGTGATGATGCTGCCTGTCCGGCTTTCTCCGACAAAAGCGATGGCTTTGATCAAGGGGTGCTCTGTCAACGCCTTACCAGCATCAGGGCCAAAACCGTTCACGGTATTCAGCACGCCCTTGGGCAGCCCTGCCTCTTCAGCGATTTCCACCAACAGGCGGGCGGACAAAGGCGAGTCTTCGGCTGGTTTGTGGACCACGGTGCAGCCCGCAGCCAGAGCGGGCGCGATTTTCCACGTCGACAGCATGAAGGGCGTGTTCCACGGAGTGATCACACCAACCGGGCCGATAGGTACACGGGTGGTGATATTCATCAACGTCGGCGATTTCAGGTGCTGCCCGTCGCGAGCCTGCACGACCTGATCCGCAAAGTAGCGAAAATTCTCGGCACCGCGCAGCGCGGCCTTGGACATGAACCGTAATGTTTGGCCCGTATCCCAACATTCACACAGCGCAATTTCTTCGGCCCGGGCTTCGATGGCATCGGCAACGTTCAACAGGATCCGGCGGCGTTCGATGGCGGGCATGTCGCGCCATTCAGTAAAGGCGGCATGGGCCGCTTTGACCGCCGCATCGATATCGTCGGACGTACCGTGCGCAACGTTGCAGATTACTGATTTGTCCACCGGAGAGGTGGATTGGAAAACGCCAGCTGCGCCATCCCGGTCTTCGCCTGCGATACGGTTCTTGATGCCCGTTTCTTTGAACCGGGCCAGAAAGCCTGCCAGTTTCTCGATATTCGTATCCAGTACGCTCATGCGTCAGGTCTCCTGCTTTGTCGCAGCCAAGTGATTCCGGATTGTGCCGGTCTTGGGCGAAAGGTCTGGGTCGATGTCACGCATCTCTAGTGAAAGCGCGATAGAGTGTTTCGAGAAGGCCTGTTCCAGATACGCCTCAACCGCGTCAAAGATACGCTGTGTTGCGTCCTTCTTAACGTCGTCAGGACGGCCAGCGCGTAGGCGGATTGAGATGTCCACAAAGCCATGCTTGGGGTCTCCATCCGCAATGGCAAAATAGTCAACACGCGTGGCGCGGACGCGAATTCCCGGCATTGGAAAAGCATCAATCCCCGCAGCGGTGTCTCGTATGCATTCGCACAAGCCACCGATGTCGACCCGATCGTCCAGATTGCCGGAGTATTCGACGTGGAAGTGTGGCATGATCTCTCCTTTACTACTTAACATGTTTAGTAAATTGCATCACGACCGTCAAGAACTTGCTTTGTTAATCTTTGCAATTCCTGAAATGGCGTTCTAGAAGGCTGGAATGAACCGACAAAGCCATACCACGAGAACCTCTCGCGCTCTTCCGATCGCCCTGCTGCGCGCACGCGAAACCGTTATGGCCCCAATTCGGGATATGCTGCAGGGGATACAGCTGACCGAGCAAAAGTGGCGTATCCTTCGTGTTCTGGACGAAATGGGCGAAGTGGAACAAAGCACTATTGCAAATGAGGCCTGCCTTTTGCTTCCCAGCCTGACGCGAATTCTACGCACGATGGAGACTGATGGGCAGATATCCCGCCGTCAGGGCAGCACAGATAAGCGCCGCACCATGGTGAAGATCACCGATGAGGGGCGTCAAATTCTTGAAGAGAACCTTGCGACCTCGCTGGCGATTCACAATACAATCGAGGCGCAAATGGGACAGGAAAAAATCGACAACCTACTGGATCTACTTGAGGAATTGCAGGCCGTAAAGGTTTGACCCCGACCTTGAAGACCGGGGCCAGCGTGATCACTACAGGCTCGCTAGTCCTGTATCCAGGGCTGACAGGATCTTGGCTACGCCATCAGACGTGATGACCAGCGGCGGAGACAATATGATGTTGTTTCCAGATACACGGACCATCACGCCATCTTCATAAGTCGCTTTTTGAACCTGCAGCGGAAGATGTTTGGCAATTGGCGCCTTGGTTGCGCGATCCGAAACCAGCTCGAGCGCGCACATCAGACCTTCACCCCCTCGCACGTCACCGACTACGTCGTATTTGTAGGCCAGTTTTTTCAACCCAGCAAATAACTCATCACCCCGTGCAGCTGCGTTTTCCCATACCCGCAGGCGGTTGATCTCGGCCAGCGTGGCCAAGGCTGCGGCCGCGCCAACCGGGTGCCCGGAATAGGTGTAGCCCTGATCGACAGAAGCTCTGCCGGTAGTGTCGCTTTCGAACACCTCCGCAACGGCGCCAGAGATCATTGCCGCGCCGAATGGGAAATAGCCGTTTGTGATGGCTTTGGCCGTTGTCATGATATCGGGCTGCACCCCCCAATGTCTCGCGCCACTTTCGCTGCCTGTACGCCCAAAGGCAGTAATGATTTCGTCCGAAATCAGCAGAATTCCGTGCTTCGAGCAGACCTCACGCACCATGGGCATAAAGCTCTTGTGCGGCGGGATCACTCCGCCTGCGCCCAAGATTGGCTCCATAATAAATGCGGCGACGGTGTTTGCACCCTGGAATGCGATTTCGGCCTCCAGCGCTTTTACGCAAAGCTGCGCTAGACGCTCGGGGTCCGTCTCATCGAACGGGTTGCGATAGGTCCAGGGCGCGGGCACGTGGAAACAGCCCGGCATCATCGGCTCATAAGCCGCACGGAACTTCTGATTGCCATTGACCGAGGCAGCCGCGAAGTGGGTGCCGTGATAGCCCTGTTTCAGGCTGATGAACTTGGTACGGCCAGCCTCGCCTCGAACTTTGTGAAACTGACGTGCAAGTTTCAGTGCGATCTCAACGGAATCCGATCCACCCGAAGTAAAGAATGCACGGGTCAATCCGTCAGGCGCAAAGAACTGCGCCAGCTCATAAGACAATTCGATCGCCTTGTCGTTGCTGGTGCCGCGAAAGGTTGAATAATAGGGTAGCGCGTTCAGTTGATCGGTGATGGCCTGCTTTACCGGATCACAGGAATAGCCCAGGTTGACGTTCCATAAGCCACCCACTGCATCCAGCGCCTTGTGGCCATCTACATCAATGATGCTGACCCCTTCACCTCCGGTCAGAATGGTCGGCGGGTTTTTCTGGCTGTCGGCCGGGTGCGCCATTGGTTGCCAGAAATGTCGGGCGTTGTTTTCCTTCAGAAAGTTGGAGTCTTTCATGTAGCGTGTCTCCGGAGATTAAGTCCGCCCGTCAATCATGGGTGGAATTCGGTTGGAAAAGTTTCGGGCATCTGGCCGCCAAAGTTTGCGGTCAGTTCTTTCGAAAGCGTGTGGAGTGAGGTCAAAATCAGCGGCTGCCGCGCGCGGGTTGCACGAATTTCGGGAACGGCAATCGCAATGGTTCCAATCGCGATCTGATCAATACCGAAGATAGGCGCCGCATATCCGAAGACACCATCTTCAAAGCTGCCATTACTATTGGCCCAGCCCGCCTGACCGATTTGTGCAACCCGGTCACGGATAATCTCTGGGTCCGTCATTGTTGCCTCGGTAAATCGGGTGAGTGTGTCGGATTCCAAGCGTTCCAGAAGGAAAGCGGGACCGAAGCTCAGCATGCATAATCCCGAAGCAGTCGCGTTGACCGGAATAACTTCGCTAGGGTCAAGACTTACGCGAACGCTGTGCTGCGTGGTTTCAACCACCAACGCGGTTTGTAGAGTGTCTTTCTCAAGCAGGGTAAGGTGCAGGCTTTCGCCAACCTCATGCATCGCGGCCTGCATTTTCTGGCGTGCACCATCAAGGCCGGGCTTGGCGATTTCGCGCAGGGCGGCCAACCGTAGAGCAGCTGGTCCGATGGCATATGATTTCGTCTGCGGATTCTGCTCGATCAGGCCGAACTCTTCCAGTGCTCGTAAGTGGCGGAGGGCGGTCGCCTTGTTCAAACCAGCCAGGCGCGCAATGTGACTCAGCCCGATTTCCGGCTGAGAGCTTGAAAAGTACTCTAGCATTTTCAAGGCATTAAGTGCGGTGCCCATGTGTTTTGCCTCCTCCCGGTCAGGTAATACTTGACAGAATTAACTTAACAACGCAACATTATTATTGTTAACGCGGTTCATTTATTGAACCACTAACGGGAGGTGTCAATGAAGAAATTTCTAGCAACCGCCGCATTTGTGGCGTCAGCAACCGCTGCACTGGCAGAATATCCAGAGAAACCGGTAACCTTCGTGGTTCCATGGCCTCCGGGCGATCTTGAGGACGTGCTGACGCGAATGATCGCGGACGAATTTCAAGCCATGTACGACGTCCCGGCCGCGGTCGTGAACAAGCCTGGCGGCGGCGGCGGTCCGTTCCCAGGTGCAGTCGAAGTCGCCACCGCCCCGGCGGACGGATACACTATTGGTTCTTTCGTCATTGGCGTTCCCGTCATTGGACCGGAAATCGGTATCCCTGAACTGAACCCGAACCCGTTTGATCCGATCGGTATTTTTCTGACTTACCCATTCGTAATCGCATCCAGCAAGGATGCGCCGTTCTCGAACTGGGAAGAACTGGCGGAACACGGCAAGGACAACGATTTGGCGCTTGGTCACTTTGGCTCGGTCTTGCCGCCCACGCAGGTCACCTTTGCTGCTGCTGTCAGCAGCGGATTTGATTTTGCAAGTGAAGCAGCCTTTGACGCGTTGGATTGCAACACGCTGGCATCGGGTGACGTGGACGTCATCAACACCACGTTGCAACTTGTTCTACCTTGCCTGGATGACGTGAACATTCTGGCGAGCATAGGTGGCGAGCGGATTTCGCTGATCCCCGATACGCCTACGATCGTCGAGCTCAACCCGGATCTGCCGCTGGCATTGTGGAACGGCCTGTTCGTTCACAAGGATACTCCACCCGAGGCACGCGAAAAAATCACCGCGGCAGCACAAAAGGCGGTGCAGTCGGACAAGGCCAAGCAGCTTGCTGAGGAAACCGGTGCTTTGATCTACTGGCAGGACCCAGACGCATCCAACGCTCAGATTGAGCAAGACAAATCCTCTTTCGCTAAGATTGAAGAAATTCTGGGCGAGTAAGATCCAGATTGGGCGTGGGGCACTGCCTCACGCCTCTTTCAGGTTGGGAGGAAACGATGATTGCAAAGACTTTACAGGACATGTTCAAAAGATATCGCCGACCCGGCGATGTCGTTTTCGCCGTACTGTTTCTGGCATTCGCAGTGTTTCTGTTATCCCAACTCGGTGATCAGACCAAGGTCGTCAAACGAACCAAATGGTTCGCGCAGCCGGGTCTTTGGCCCACAATTGCAATCTGGTGCATGGTGGTGTTCGGGTTTCTGCATTGGCTTAGCTCGGCCTTGTCAGACCGGATCAGCGGCCGATGGACCGAGGTCGGGTTCTGGGTTCGGTCGTTCGAATATGTTGCCTATTTCCTGATCTATGTGCTGGTGGTTCCGCAGCTGGGATATCTGCTCTCAACCATGTTGTTCGCAGTCTTCCTGACCCTTCGTGTAGGGTTTCGTGGTGCAAATGCTATCGGAATAGCTGCGTTGTTCGGCTTTGTGGTCACCATCGTTTTCCGTGGCTTTCTTCAGGTCAAAATCCCCGCCGGAGCGGTCTATGAATACCTTCCGGATTCCGTGCGCGCCTTTGCGCTGACCTATCTGTAAGGGGCCACTATGGAAACGCTTCTTTCCGGCATTTCGATCCTGCTACAATGGCAGGTAATCGTCGCACTGCTGATCGGTTCGATCGGCGGCGTCATCATCGGTGCATTGCCCGGCGTGGGTGCGGCGGTGGCCATCGCAATCCTGTTGCCTGCCACCTTTGCGTTCGAGCCCATCGTAGGACTAACCCTGTTATTGGGTATCTACGGCTCGTCCATGTATGGCGGAGCCATTCCCGCGATTCTGATCAACACCCCCGGTACAGCGGTGAACGCACTGACCACTTATGACGGATATCCCATGACCAAACGGGGGCAGGGCCACCGTGCGCTGTCTCTGGCGTATTCGGCCTCGTTCTTCGGGGGCGTGTTTGCGATCATCTGTCTGATGGTGTTGTCACCGGTTCTGGCCCTTGTCGCCCCACATTTCGGCAGCCGCGAGATTTTCCTGGCTGCGCTATTGGGCATCATTTTGGTTGTGCTGGCCCACCGGGGGCAGATTTTTGCCGCTGGTATGCTGGCGGCCTTCGGTATTTTCCTGAATTCGGTGGGGCTGGAGCCCGTGAAATACACCCGCCGGTTCACCTTTGATCAAAGTTGGTTGGCTTCGGGCGTTGATCTCATTGTGGTTGTGCTGGGTCTGTTTGCGATTAGCCAGGCATTTCTGCTGCTATTGGAAAAGAACCACGCGCCAGGCGACACCCATGTAAGTGGCAATATCTTTGCTGGCCTCAAAGAACTTCTGGGCGTGAAACGCGTTGCTACTGTGTCCTCAAGTATCGGTGTTTTCATGGGCATGGTGCCGGGCACGGGCGAGTTTACATCGCAATTTTTGTCCTACACCTATGCTCAAAAGACGTCAAAGAACCCAGAAAAGTTTGGTGATGGCTCACCCGAGGGACTTGTAGCGTCCGAGGCGGCGAACAATGCTGTCCCAGGCGCTGCGATGATTCCTCTGCTGGCTCTGGGTATTCCCGGCGAGGCGCTGACGGCGATGATGCTGTCGGTGTTTTATGTCCACAACGTGATCCCCGGACCTCAGCTGTTCGAAAATCAGATGGATTTCGTATTGGCCCTGTATATGGCGCTGATCCTGCTTAACGTGATCGTTCTTGTGTTCTTGTTATTTTCGACGAACCTGCTGCTGAAGATTATCCAGATCCCGACCCGGTTCCTTGGTGTCATGATCCTGATTTTGGCATTCGTGGGGGTCTACAGCTTGCGCAATTCGATCACCGACTGCGCCATCGCGGCCGGATTTGGTGTCTTTGGTCTGATCCTAAAACGGCTGGACCTGCCGATTGTTCCAATCATTTTGGGCATGGTTCTTGGCGGCATCATGGAAACCAAGCTGCGCAGCGCAATGGCACGGGTCAAAACGCCGCTCGACTTCATCGACCGGCCCATCGCGGCCATTCTGTTTGGTCTGATCGTTCTGATCCTGATCCTGCACTGCCGAACGCTGTATTTCGAATTCAAAAACAAATTGCGGCCGGAACCTACGATGCAACCCGTGGATTCCGATAATCCGAACCAGCAAGGATAAGCGACCTATGGATCAACTTGCCATCGACGCGCTACGTGGTCAGCCTGTACCGGCCCGGAGCCTTCTGATTGATGGGCGTCACGAGGCCGCAGCGGCAGGAGGGCAACTGGATGTCATTTCTCCAATTGACGGTCAGGTTCTAACGCAAATTGCCGAGGGCACCCCCGAAGATATGGAGCGGGCTATTGCGGCGGCCCGCACGGCGTTTGAAGACGGACGCTGGTCGCGGGCTGCACCTTCTGTACGCAAGAAGGTGTTGTTGAAACTGGCCGATCTGATTGAAGAACACGCTTTGGAACTGGCCGTTTTGGGCGTGCGGGACAACGGCACTGAGATAAACATGGCCATGAAGGCCGAGCCGATGTCGGCTGCGGGCACGTTCCGCTATTATGGCGAGGCCATAGACAAGATCTATGGTCAGATTGCGCCCACAGCTGAAAATGTGCTGGGTCTCGTGCATCACGCGCCTGTCGGCGTTGTCGGGGCGATTGTGCCGTGGAACATGCCGATGATGATCGGTGCGTGGAAGATCGCGCCGGCGCTGGCGGCGGGCAACTCGGTGGTGTTGAAACCTGCGGAATCGGCCTCGCTATCACTTTTGCGATTAGCCGAATTGGCGCTTGAGGCAGGTGTGCCGGACGGTGTCCTGAACGTTGTCACAGGCAAAGGCAGCGTGGTTGGTGAAACACTGGCCCTGTCGATGGATGTCGACATCATGGTTTTTACCGGCTCGGGTGCGACAGGGCGGCGGCTTCTGGAATATTCCGCGCGCTCGAACTTGAAACGCTGCTACTTGGAGCTTGGCGGAAAGTCCCCCAACATCGTGTTCAACGACGCCCCGGATCTCGCGCAGGCGGCCAAGGTCTCCGCCGCAGGTATTTTCCGAAATTCAGGTCAGATTTGCGTCGCTGGATCGCGCTTGCTGGTGCAGGAGGATATTCACGAAGACTTCGTCGCTGAGATCGTTAAACACGCGCAGGCCTTCCGCGTCGGCGACCCGCTGGATTTGAACACACAGATCGGGGCAGTGCACTCATTGCCGGAATTAGAAAGCAATCTGGATTTTGTCGCCCAAGCCGAAGCTGAAGGTGCTGAGCGCCGTGTCGGCGGTGACCGAATTCTGACGGAAACGGGAGGCTATTATATGGCACCCACTGTAATGAACGGGGTCAAACCGACCGACAATCTGTTCCGCAATGAGGTCTTTGGTCCGGTTCTGGCCGTGACACCGTTCAGGGACGAAGATGAGGCACTGCGCCTGGCCAATGACAGCGTTTATGGATTGGCCTCGGGCGTGTGGACTGCAAACTTGAGCCGTGCACATCGCATGGTGGCGGGCATCCGCTCTGGCGTCGTTCACGTCAATACTTATGGCGGCGCGGACGGCACAGTGCCTTTGGGCGGAGTAAAGCAGTCGGGCAACGGCCACGACAAGTCTTTGCACGCAATGGAAAAGTATTTCGATCTGAAAACAGCCTGGATTCAGCTGTAAGACGATAGCCTGCGAGGAGAAGATTACCATGGGCGAAAAGACTATCTTGCTGATCGGCACCTATGACACCAAAGACCCCGAGATGCGCTACATCGAAGAATGCATCACAGCGCAGGGTGGCAACGTGCTGACCATGGATGTATCGGTTCTTGGGGATCCGACCACGCCCACAGACATTTCCAAACATGATGTGGCCGCGGCCGGTGGTATGACCATAGAAGAGGTGATCGCGCTCGGTGACGAAAACAAGGCTTTTCGCGTGATGTCGAGGGGTGCAGCAACGCTAGTGGCGCAGGTCTACGCCGACGGCAAATTGGATGGAATGCTCGCAACTGGTGGTACGATGGGCACTGATCTGGCGCTGGATTGTGCGCAGGCTTTGCCAATGGGTGTGCCGAAATACATTGTCTCCACCGTCAGTTTTTCACCGCTGATTCCGCCACACCGTTTGGCGCCGGATATTCAGATGATCCTTTGGGCGGGTGGGCTTTATGGTATGAACTCGGTTTGCCGCTCATCGCTAAGCCAGGCCGCAGGCGCTGTTTTAGGCGCCGCCCGCGCCGCCCAACGCCCTCAGCGCGATCGCCCGATGATCGGAATGACCTCGTTGGGCTCATCCTGCCTGCGTTATATGAAAACTTTGAAACCTGCTTTGGAAGAACGGGGATACGAAGTGGCCGTGTTCCATTCAACGGGCATGGGCGGTATGGCCTTCGAGAAGCTTGCGGGTGAGGGCGCGTTCTGCTGTGTAATGGATTTCTGCATGCAGGAATTCGCCAACATGCTCGCAGGTTCGCTGGTGTCCTCGGGGCAGGACCGGCTGACAAATGCCGGGCGCGCGGGCGTGCCACAAATGGTGGCCCCAGGCGCGCTGGATCTTTTGGATTTTGCCGGTTGGCAGGACATTCCCGATCAATATGCCGACCGTCCGTTCCACGAACATAATCGCCTAATCAAAAGTGCGGTGTTCAATGCAAAAGAGCGACGGGCCGCTATTCGGGAAATGGCCGATCGTTTGAAACAGGCTACTGGCCCAACCCATTTTTTCCTGCCCACCGGCGGTGTTGAGGAATGGGATCGCGAAGGCCAGGAAGCGCATGACCCGGAAGCGCTTGCCGAAATGGTTGATGAGGCCCGCAACGTGATGCCTGCGGTTGCATCAACTACGGAAATTGACGCCCATATCAATGACGACGCCTTCTGCGATGCTGTACTCAAACAGTTCGACAAATGGATGAATGACGGGGTGGTTAAGGCGACATGACCAGAAAAGCCAAAAACATCCTGTTTATCATGTTCGATCAGCTTCGGTACGACTACCTGAGCTGCACCGGACATCCGAGTTTGAACACCCCCCATTTGGATGCGCTTGCTGCCAAGGGAGTGCGGTTTTCCCATTGCTATGTTCAATCGCCCATCTGCGGGGCCTCAAGGATGAGCTTTTACACAGGGCGTTACGTACACAGCCACGGCGCTGCCTGGAATAATTTTCCGCTCAAGGTCGGAGAGGTTACTCTGGGCGATCATCTGCGCGAACGTGGGATGGATAGTTGGTTGATCGGAAAGACGCATATGAGCGTGGATCAGGCAGGGATGGACCGTCTGGGCATTTCGCGCGATGGCGTGATCGGAGCACGTGTCGCGGAATGTGGTTTTGATGTCTTCCTCCGTGATGACGGCTTATGGGGTGAGGGGCCGCAAGGCTTTTATGACAAAAGACGTTCGCCTTATAATGAGTATCTGAAAGGGCAGGGGTATGAGGCTGAAAACCCCTGGCAGCACAATGCCAATGCCGGGGTTAATGAAGATGGTGGTGTCGCTTCGGGTTGGTTTATGCGGCACGCTGATAAGCCTGCAAACATTAAGGAAGAAGATAGCGAAACGCCGTGGCTAACGGGACAGGCGATTGAATTTATTCAAACGCAGGATGCAAATTCCGCTGGGCCATGGATGTGCCACCTGTCCTATATCAAGCCGCACTGGCCTTACATTGTTCCAGCGCCGTATCATGATATGTACACGGCAGTGGATGTTTTGCCGGTGGTTCGCTCGGATGGCGAGTTACATAATCCTCACCCTGTCTATGAACAATTCATGCAGAACGAAATCGGTCAAACCTTTAGCAAGCCGGGTGTGCGTGAAAAGGTGATACCCGCCTATATGGGGCTGATCAAACAGGCTGATGATCAGATGGGTCGCCTGTTCAATTGGCTAGAAGAGAATGGCCACATGGAAGACACGATGATTGTCGTGACTTCCGACCATGGGGACTACCTCGGTGATCATTGGATGGGTGAAAAGGATCTCTTCCATGATCCGTCGGTGCGCGTTCCACTGATCATCTATGACCCGTCACCAGAAGCAGACGCAACACGCGGCACTGTTA
This sequence comes from Ruegeria sp. CDSC002, assembly GCF_059610905.1. NCBI lineage: Bacteria > Pseudomonadati > Pseudomonadota > Alphaproteobacteria > Rhodobacterales > Roseobacteraceae > Ruegeria > Ruegeria sp. CDSC002. The sequence continues at coordinate 51,198 of NZ_JBXWOM010000008.1, read as the reverse complement.
GTAGCGCACTGGTCGAAAGTATTGATCTGGCGGCAACATTTGTTGATCTGGCAGGTAGCGATGTCCCGGATCACGTTATCGAAGGCCGCTCGCTACTGCCGTTACTGTATGGCCAAAACCCCAAGGCATGGCGCGAGTATGTGGTTAGCGAATATGATTATTCCGCCACGCCCGAAGCCGCTGCTCTGGGCCTTGACCCCAAACAAGCACGCCTGTTCATGCTGGCGGACAAGGATTGGAAATTCATCTTTGCCGATGGTGGGTTTCGCCCGTTATTGTTCGACCTGAAAAACGACCCTAAAGAGTTGAATGATCTCGGTGCCGACCCGGGCCATGCTGAGGTGATTAACATGTTCATGAAGCGCTTGTCAGAATGGGCGCGCCGTCCATCGCAACGTACAACAGTTTCAAATGAAACGTTGCTGAAGAAGCGAGACGGGAGTGCGGCTGATGTCGGTATTTTTATCGGTGTTTATGATGAGCGTGAATTGCCCTACGACGTAATAGAGAAAACGATCAGGCGTCGGTAAGTCATGCGGGGGATTCGTCATGTTGTGGGTCTTTTGCGGATCTGTCGCAAAGTTGTTTAAGCAGTTGCGATGACACCATTCAACTATCTTCAAGGCAACAACACAAACAACAGCAACGAAAAATGAGAGAAAACGGCCTGGATCCGGGAACATAGTTAATCAGCACCAGGCTCATCAACTTCTTCAGATAAATGGTGGTATGACCCGTAGTTATCTCAAAAAAAACGAACTGTAGGTCATACCGACGTCTATCGGACGGAATTGTCGGGATTTTGCGGAAACGCTGACTTTCGCTGCGCGTGCATTACACTATCAATTTCGAACCTAACGCGGATGTTCACACCGTTTTGAGTTCGTAAGCAAATGAAAGCAATTCGCCGTTGAGTTGAGAAAGAGTATTTTTTTGTCGTAACGGATTTGTTGCGTCTGTTGGTGTTCCGCTGATGTCAAATGACATTCAGGCGCATAAGGCGGCAAAGTTCACACTTCGCCGCCAAAACCCCACAAAGATATTAGTCTACCGCAAGTTCTGTAATTTCACGGCGAAAGGGCAAAGCGTCACCGATACCTTTCCCATCGAGTTCCCGTGCATAGCGGTGACCGGCATAGGTTGCCCAAGCGATCGGACCCGGTGCATTGGCGTCGCCGATCAGTTTGACCGACTTGATGCCTGCATCTGCCCAATCCGCTTCGCGTGCCTTCAGATCATTGAATACGCCGTTGTTTTCCAGACGGGATGCAACCATCACAACAGCATCCGCCTCGATCTTCCAAGTGCGATCGGTGTAGACACAGTTTGAGACCACATGATCCGGGTGGATTTCAGTGACGCCTTGGTTGAGCACGATCTCGACCCCCGCGTCGACCAGCCTTGGATGAATGGCGATCTGTTCCAACGTGTTGTTGGTCCAGTCACTGACATAAGCCGATGGTGTAACCAGCGTCACTTGCGCGCCGTTCTTGGCCAACAGTTCGGCAAGAACACCACCCATATAATAGTGGTCGTCGTCGTACACCACCACTCGGCCGGATGGGATTGTGCCATCCATCAGATCGTCCGGGGTATAGACCCTGGCGCCTTCAGCAATTGGCATCGGCACAACGTGCTGACGCGAGACACCATCGTTGCGCCATGTCGCTCCTGTGGCGATACAGATGTTTTCGAAGCCGAACTCCAGAATGCTTTCAGCATCCAGCTCGCTTTCGCGATAGATTTCCACGTTTGGGCGCTGGCTGAGTTGATAGTCACGATAGTCCACTACCCGACCCCAGGCCGATAGGCCCGGCAACAGACGTTCGCGCGCCACACGGCCTCCGATAACGTCGCGGGCCTCGGCCACGGCAACGTCGTAGCCGCGGCGACACAGCGCCCACGCGGCCTCAAGCCCCGCAGGGCCCGAGCCCACGATCAGCACGTTCGAGCTATCACCTTTTTCGTTCATCTTCTCGGGGTGCCAGCCCTTGCGCCATTCCTCCATGAAGGTCGGGTTCTGGGTGCAACGACTGATCGACATTGTCATGTCACCCGTGATGCAGATGTTGCAGCCGATGCATTCGCGGATGTCCTCTATCCGGCCTTCTTCGATCTTTTTGGGCAGGAACGGGTCGGCGATAGATGGACGGGCGCAGCCGATGAAATCCAGCGTGCCGGACTTGACCATCTTGGCCATAACGTCTGGTGAAGTGAACCGGCCCACGCCGACAATAGGCTTGTCGGTCAGATCGTGAATACCACGCACCAGTTCTTCCTGTGCGGCCTCTTCCTTGAAACGTGAAGGGCCAGAACAGTCTTCCCAAGTTCCTTGCGCCAAATCCCAAAGATCCGGCAGGTCCTTGTTCATTTCAATATAGTCACGCACCTCGGCGTTCGAAAAGCCAAGCTCACCGATGGTTTCATCCAGGCTGACCCGCAGCGTGATCGCTATCGTATCGCCGACCGCGTCGCGCATGTCGGCGATGACCTCCTGACTGAACCGGGCGCGGTTCTCCAGACTGCCGCCATATTCGTCGCTGCGCTGGTTGGTGGCACGGCTGAGGAAGTGTTGGAATATACCAAACCCGTGCGCACCATAAAGACAGATCAAGTCAAATCCTGCGTCCTTTGACCGTTTGGCAGCGTTCACGAACCAACGGCGCAGGTCTTTGATGTCCTGCTTGTCCAGCGCGCGGGCTTGAACCGGGTCGTTTGTGAAAGTCCGAATGGGAAGGGCAGAAGGGGCCAGCGGCACTTCTTTGGTATAGAGGTTCGGCCCGTTGATGCCGGAATATGCCAGCTGAATGCCCGCCAAAGCGCCATGTGTTTTCATCCGTTCCGACATCTTGCGCAGTTGCGGGATGTCCTTGTCCTCCCACAGACGCAGCTCGATAAAGGGTGTGATCTCAGACGTGTGGTGCATCTCGCACTGCTCGGTGAAGATCACACCCCAGCCGCCTTCAGCCTTGATCCCACGCATCGCAGCCGCCGCTGAGGGATCACGATATCCGCCGCCGTTACAATGGGGAACTTGATAGAACCGGTTCTTAGCGGTCAGAGGGCCGATCTGCATCGGCTCGAACAGAATATCATAGCGTGGATCGCGCATGGCTGGCTCCTTAAGGCTGGCTGATAGGGTTCACGGAGGGCCGTCATCCCCCAGTAAATCAAGATCTAAAGACCGGCGGCAACTTCTGTGATGGCGTCGCGCAGGATGGCTTCGATGCGATCAATCATTGGCTCGTCCATGATCAATGTCGGGGACAAGATCAGCACGTTACCCAAGGGGCGTGCGATCAGGCCGCGTTTCTGGCAGGCTTGGGCTACTTTCAGCCCCACTTGCGCCTCATCCGGATAACTTTCCTTGCTGGCGCGGTCCTTGGCGAATTCGATCCCCATCATGAAATGGCTGCCACGCACTTCGCCGACCATTTCGATGTCGGTCAGACCGCGCAGGTTGGATTCGAACCGTGCACCGGTTGTTTGCACCCGCTGCGGGATCTGCTCGCGCTCCATAATCGCGATGTTGGTCAGACCTGCCGCCGCAGCCGCAGGGTGGCCCGAATAGGTCATGCCATGCAGGAACATACCGTCGGGCCCCGAGATCACTTCGTGAATATCATCCGAGACGATCGTGGCCGAAAGCGGTTGATAGCCTGAGGTCAAGCCCTTGGCCGTGGTGATGATGTCTGGCACCATGTCGAACACATCTTCCGAGGCAAAAAAGTGCCCAAGACGGCCAAAGGCGGTGACGACCTCATCGGCGACGTATTTGATATCGTTGGCCTTACAGACCTCCCACGCGCGCTTGTGATAACCTTTAGGTGCGGTCACAACACCGCCTGCGCCCTGGATCGGCTCGGCGATGAACGCACAAATGTTTTCTGCGCCAATCCGCTCAATACTGGCGGTCAGATCGTCGATCAGATCGTTAAGGAACTCACCCTCGGTCATCTCGCCGCATTCGCGCCAGTAGTGGGGTGAGCGCAGGTGATGCACGAGTTCGCTGGCCGCGTGCCAACCTTCGGAATAGCCAGGTGTGGTCATCGCCATCGCCAGATGAGTCGATCCGTGATAGGCGCCGTGCCGCGATAGAACCAGCTTCTTTTCTGGCTTTCCCTTGCGGATATTATAATGGTGCAGCATCCGAATGGCGCTGTCATTTGCGACCGAACCGGAATTGCTGAAATAGACCGAATTCAGATGACCCGGCGCAAGCTGAGCGATCTTCTCGGCCAGCGCCGCCGCTGCCGGGTGTGTAAAGTTGTAGAAGGTCGAGTAATAGTCCAGTGTTTTCAACTGATCCGAGATCGCGGCAATCATCTCGTCATTGCCATGGCCGATATTGACGCACCATAAACCGCCAATTCCGTCGATCAGCTCTGTTCCGTCGCTGTCATAAACGTAGGCGCCCTTTGCCCGCGATATGACGGTGCGAGCGCCCTGCTTCTTTAGCGCGTCCAGATCGGCGAAAGACTGAATCAGGTGCTTATCCTGCGAAAGAATGTCGAGCGTATCTTTAGCCATGATCAACCCCTTTGTTTTCCTGTAGCAGTTCTGCTGATCCGGCGCGTCCCTTGTTCGGGCCATGATCGCGCCGGCGGATACATACCACCTAAATTGAGTATTTACGTTACTTTGGCGATTTCAGGGGGTATATACCCCCAGGGGGGTACCCGAATATGTCACAAATTTCGGCACCAGACGCCTTGTCGACCGCAATTATGGCAATCGGATCAGAACGCTTCGGTGATGCATTGCACCGTTGGCTGGATGCGACATGCTCATTCGATAACTTCGCGATCATCGCCTTTTTTAAGGATCGTGCGCCCCAGGTTCTGATGACCCACGCTCGCGACAGTCGCGTTTTCGAGCGCATCGACAGCCACTATGTCAAAGGAGCCTATCTGCTGGATCCGTTCTTTGGCCTACATCAAAGCCGCGCTGCAGACGGTCTTTATCGTTTAACCGATGTCGCCCCTGATCAGTTTCAGCGCAACGAGTACTTCAAATCCTACTACGCCAACACAACGCTGACAGATGAGCTTGCTTATTTCGCCTGCCTTACCCCGATCAGTTCAATCACAGTCTGTATCGGCAGGGACGCAACCACCGCATCGCGGTTCTCGTCCAGAGACTACAGCGCGGCTAAACACATCGCGCCAGTGGTTAGTGCGCTGGTCAGAATGAACTGGCCAGACATCAAGCCCCCGATTGAAGGTGAGCCGGAAGATACCGTTGAACAACTGCGCCGGCGCATGTCCGCCGAGCAGGACATCAGCCTAAGCCCAAGACAGGCCCAGGTGGCGCTGTTGATCCTGCAAGGACATTCGTCGATTTCTATTGGCCTGACACTTGGCATTAGCCCCCAGACCGTAAAGGTCTTGCGCAAGCAACTTTACCGGAAATGCCAGATCTCTTCGCAGGGGGAACTGTATTACCTGATCGCGCCTTATCTGTCGGAGAATAGGCAACTGCCTGGGAGCTCAACATAAAACCCGACAAGTTAGCCAAAGCCTAATTAAGAGTAAGTTAGACAGTTATTTCACCTGTTTCGAACTTGTGAAACCTTAACCTGGAAACGTGCATAGCGTGCTGGAGTGGCACAGAATGCGGCAATCCAAAGCGGCCGTTACCCAGGTATCGGCTAGCTCACCGGTTAGGTGCTGATGTCCGAATTCTGAAAGTGCAAGGCGTTCGGTCCATTGTGATCGCTCGTCCTCCAAGACCGGCATGTAATGAGCGATGGCAATGACCTCTCAGGGTCAATTCGAGATGCAGTTATAGGGAACCGACACATGTCCATTGAGAAAACGGATACGCTGGTTGTTGGCGGCGGACAGGCTGGTATCGCGCTGAGCGAGCACTTGGCAAACAACTATGTGCCCCACATCATTCTGGAAAAGAACCGCACTGCAGAAGCATGGCGTACCGGTCGTTGGGACGCATTGGTTGCCAATGGCCCGGCCTGGCATGACCGTTTTCCCAGCCTGCAGTTCAACGGCGACGACCCCGATGCGTTCGTGCCTAAGGACCGGGTTGCCAAATATCTTGTCGAATACGCCGAAATGGTCAAAGCCCCCATTCGCGAAGGTGTAGAGGCGCTGAAAGCAGAACGTCTGCCGGGTGAAGGAGGCTTCAAGGTTGAAACCTCTGCCGGCGAGATTCATGCCAAACGCATTGTGGCCGCCACGGGCGCGTTCCAGCAACCGGTCATTCCGCCGATCGTGCCGGCAACGGCTGGTGTCGAGCAAATCCACTCCTTCTACTACAAGAACCCCGACCAACTGCCAGAAGGTGCCGTGATGGTGGTCGGTGCCGGGTCGTCCGGCGCGCAGATCGCGGACGAGTTGAACCGCGCAGGCCGCAAGGTCTTTTTGTCGGTTGGTCCGCATGACCGCCCGCCTCGCCGATACCGCGGTCGCGACAATGTCTGGTGGCTGGGCGTGCTGGGACTTTGGGATATCGCTGCGCAAAAACCCGGAACCGAGCATGTCACCATCTCAGTTAGCGGGGCCCATGGTGGGCATACGATGGATTTCCGCCGGCTTGGAAATGAGGGGGTCACCCTTACTGGTATGACCAAAAACTTCGAGAACGGCGTTCTCAGCTTCGCGGATGATCTACAGCGCAACGTAGCCGCAGGCGACGCCAATTATCTAGAGATGCTTGATCTTGCTGACGCCTATGTGGAACGCACCGGAATTGATCTGCCGGAAGAGTCTGAGGCGCGCGAACCCTTTGAAGACCCGGACTGTTTGACCAATCCGCTTGGGTCAGTCGATTTTGCCAAAAAAGGTATTTCCACGATCATCTGGGCCACGGGATTCCGTCAGGATTTCAGTTGGATCAAGGCGGACGCATTTGACGCCAAAGGCGCGCCGATCCACCAGCGCGGCGTTTCGGTCGAACCTGACATATACTTCCTTGGCCTGCCTTGGCAGTCACGTCGTGGCTCCACCTTCATTTGGGGCGTTTGGCACGATGCGAAATACATAGCCGATCAGATTGCGATCCAGCGCGCCTATGCCGATTACGATGGTCAGGCGGCAATCATCGCCCCAGCAGCCGCAGAATAAGACAACAGGACACCGAAATGGCGCACATTCGCATTCGCAAATTCAACACCAAAGAAACCTACCCCGAGCAGAACCTCGATAACGACCTGTGTCAGGCCGTCGTCACGCAAGGTGGAAAAACCGTCTACCTGCGTGGCCAGTGCCCGCAGAACCTGGATGATGCGGTCAATATCGACAGCCACGATCCGGTCGAGCAGACCCACAAGGTCATGCAGAACATCAAGCAGCTGATCGAAGAGGCCGGCGGTTCAATGGAACATCTGGTCAAGGTCGTCGTCTACATCACTGATGTCCGCCACCGCGAGGCCGTCTATCGCACCATGGGCGAGTATATCAAAGGGGTCTACCCTTGCTCGACGGGGCTGGTGGTTCAGGCACTCGCACGCCCGGACTGGTTGGTTGAGATTGACGGCACCGCAGTCATTCCCGACTGATCTTGCCGATCATTTGAGGATACCGGGCTGCGCACTTACGCTCTCACCCCGCGCAGCCCGGTCTTTGTCGTTAAGGAGGTCTATATGACTTTTTCACTGGTCGCCCGTTGTGCCGATACCGGCATGTTCGGGTTGGCGATTTCGTCGTCTTCACCCGCCGTGGCCGCCCGCTGTTCGTTTGCCCGCGCCAGTGTCGGTGCTGTCGCATCGCAGAACGTAACCGACCCCAGCCTTGGCCCGCTGACGCTGGATCTGATGGAACAAGGTAAAACCGCGCCTGAGGCCATCGCCGAGATGACGGCCCGCATGAAATTCATTGAGTACCGTCAGGTTCTGGCCGTGGACACCGCTGGACGCACGGCGATCCATTCCGGTCCCAACAGCCTTGGCATCTGGACACAAGCGCAGGCCGAAAACGTCGCCTCGGGTGGCAATCTTCTGGACAACGACGGCGTCCCGCAGGCCATCGTCGACGGGTTTCTGTCGGCTTCGGGTCATATCGGAGACCGCCTGATCGCAGCCATGCGCGCCGGTCTGGACGCGGGGGGCGAGGCCGGTCCGGTACATTCAGCAGGCATGAAGATCGTCGACAAGGTCAGCTGGCCGGTAGCCGATCTACGATGCGATTGGACCGAGGGTTGTCCGATTGAGGCCATCGCAACCGCCTGGGACATCTATAAACCGCAGCTGGACGCCTATATTCAGCGCGCGCTCGACCCGAGAGAAGCGCCTTCTTATGGCGTACCCGGCGACGAATAATCAGCGAGAGAGACATCATGTTGGATTATACGCACGAAGATTGGAAAAGTCGCGCCGCCGGTCTGTCATTTCGTGGGCAGGCTTTCATTGACGGCAAGTTTGTCGATGCCACATCGGGCAAGACCTTTGATAGCATAAATCCCGCCACAGGCGCAGTGCTGACTCAGGTTGCCGAATGCGATGAGGAAGACATCAACCGTGCCGTCGCCGCAGGCCGCGCCGCATTCGAGGATGGCCGCTGGTCGCGCATGGCCCCCGGTGACCGCAAGGCGGTGATGCTGAAACTGGTCGACCTGATCCGCGACAATCTGGAAGAGATGGCGCTACTGGACAGTCTCGACATGGGCAAATTAGTGACGGATGCTGCCACTATCGATGCCCCCGGTTCGGCGCATTTCTTCCAGTGGTATGCCGAGACTATCGACAAGGTCTATGACGAAGTCGCCCCAACCGGGCCTGGCGATTTGGCGCTGGTCAAACGTGTTCCTCTGGGCGTGATCGGAGCAGTGACACCGTGGAACTTCCCGCTGGACATGGCCACATGGAAAGCCGCCGCGGCGCTTGCGGCCGGCAACTCGGTTGTGCTGAAACCGGCCGAACAGTCGCCCCTGTCAGCGCTGAGACTGGCGGAACTGGCGGCTGAGGCTGGCGTTCCGGATGGTGTATTCAACGTCGTGCCTGGCTTTGGCGTGACTGCGGGCAAAGCGCTGGGTCTGCATATGGATGTGGACTGCCTTGCCTTCACCGGGTCGACCGCAATCGGCAAGATGTTCATGCAGTATTCGGGCGAGTCGAATCTGAAACAGGTTTGGCCGGAAACAGGTGGCAAAAGCCCCAATCTGATCTTTGCCGATTGCGAGGATCTGGACTCGGCCGCTGACATGGCCGCCTTTGGCATCTTCTTCAATCAGGGCGAGGTCTGCTCGGCCAATTCGCGGCTATACGTGGAACGCTCGGTCAAGGATGCGTTTGTCGAAAAGCTGATCGCCCGTGCGCAGGCGATGCAACCCGGTGACCCGCTGGACCCGGCGTCGAAAATGGGTGCCATCGTTGATGAAAAGCAGACACAGGGGATCATGCGCTTTGTCGAGGAAGGCAAGAAAACCGCCAACCTTGTGACTGGGGGCGAACGGATCACATTGGATGGCAAGGGCTGCTTTGTCCAACCGACCATCTTCGACGACGTAGACCATGACAACCCGCTGGCGCGCGATGAGATCTTCGGCCCCGTCCTGTCAGTCATTCCCTTCGACACCGAAGACCAGGCCGTGACGATGGCCAATGACTCGGTCTATGGGCTGGCAGCGTCAGTCTGGACCGATAACCTGTCCCGCGCTTGCCGGGTGTCAGACAAGCTGATGGCAGGGACCGTTTCGGTGAATACGGTAGACGCGCTGTCTGCAATGACGCCGTTTGGAGGCATGAAGCAGTCAGGCTTTGGGCGCGATTTGTCATTGCACTCGCTTGAAAAGTATACTGCTTTGAAAACGACTTGGATCAAGTACAAGGCTTGATCCGCAAGACCGCGGAGATGCGCCTTTGCCTTTCAGATACACGCTGCGACAGCTTGAATATTTTGTGGCCGTCGGAAAGGCAGGCAGCATCGCAGCCGCCAGCGACAAGCTGAACGTCTCGTCGCCGTCGATCTCGGCGGCGATCACCCAGTTGGAAGTGGAATTCGGCGTCGCCCTTTTTGTGCGCGAACACGCGCGTGGTCTGTCGCTGACCAAGGCCGGGCACAAAATCATGGAACGTACCGAGTTCGTTCTGCGCGAGGCCGAGTTGCTGGCCACACTGGCCGGGGAAATCACCGGGAAGGTACAGGGTATCCTGTCCGTCGGGTGTCTGGTTACATTTGCTCAGATTGTTCTACCGGGGTTGCGACGCGACTTTGAGGACACCTATCCCGATGTACGTATCGAACAGCGTGAACTGAATCAGGCCGTTATTTTCAGCCAGTTGCGCCGGGCTGAACTGGACATCGCCCTGACTTACGATCTGGACATTCCCGCCGATCTCGAATTCCGGCCACTCCATGAACTGCCACCTTATGTCGTTCTGAGCGAAGGTCATCCGCTGGCAAATCGCAGCGAGCTGACGATCCCCGACCTGCAGGACAGCCCAATGGTCTTGCTGGACCTGCCATTCAGTGGTGAGTATTTTCTGTCCTTTTTCCGCGAAGCCAATATCAAACCGAATATCGCGGAGCGCACCGCAGATATGTCGGTCATGCGATCTTTGGTGGCGAACGGGTTCGGTTTTTCGATTGCCAACATCCGCCCCCTCAACGTTTTGTCGCCGGATGGCAAAAAGCTGATCTTTGTGCCCTTGGCCGGGGAAATGCGCCCAATGCGTCTTGGCTTGCTGCGCGCGCGGGCCGAGAATGAAACAAACACATCAAGAGCATTCATTGATCATTGTGCTCATGCCGTAGATTCAGGATCGCTTCCTGGTCTTTTTGCGCAGGACGAAGGGTGATTGCGTGACTTAGAGATCTCCTAACCTCTGCTTCGCCATTCCCAGATTTAAGTATTTTGCCCGTCGTATAGGCTTGGAGAGAATGACCCTCTCACAGCCAAGACCAAAGCGGCTGTCAAACCAAAAAACAGGTTCAATCCTATGACCTCTACCCTGGATATTCTCGACAGGCTTGTTGGCTTCGATACGGTCAGCAAAAACTCGAACCTTGAGCTTGCCGCTTATGTCGAAGAGTTTTTGGAGGCGCGCGGATTCACCGTTCATCGCATCACCGACCCTGGTGGCGACAAGACCGGGCTTTACGCCGAGAAAGGACCTGCGGGTGATGGCGTACTACTATCCGCGCATACTGATGTTGTCCCGGTCGAAGGCCAAAGTTGGACCAAGGACCCATTCCGCCTGACCCGTGAAGGCAATCGCGTCTATGGGCGTGGCACCACGGATATGAAGGGGTACGTGGCTTCTGTCATGGCGTTGGCGGATCGTGCCGCCGGGGCTGATCTGCGCGAACCTCTCAAGATCGCGCTTTCTTATGATGAAGAGGTCGGCTGTGTCGGCATCCAGCACATGTTGGACCGGCTCGCCCCTATGCTGGGCCAGCCACGCGCCTGTTTTGTGGGTGAACCGACCGAGATGCAGGTGGCCGTAGGCCACAAAGGAAAAGCCGCGCTACGTGCCGTCTGCCACGGCCTAAGCGGGCATTCAGCTCTGGCCCCGAAATTCGTCAACGCGCTGCACCTGGCAACTGATTTTGTAGGTGAACTGCGCGCGTTGCAAGAAACCTATGCCAAAAGCGGCAACAGTGACCCGGCCTATTCGGTGCCCTACACCACGTTCCATGTGGGCATGATGTCTGGCGGCAAGGCGTTGAATATTGTGCCGGATCGCGCTGAACTGACATTTGAATACCGTCATGTCGCCTCGGATCATGGCAAAGACATCTTGTCACAAATTCAGGAGGCGGCCATCAGGGTCGGTGCACAGTATCAGGACCTGTGTCCCGAGGCGCGTATCGAGGTTGAACAGTATAACGCCTATCCCGGACTGGAGGTCGCCCAGACCGAAGGCGTCATTGCCTATGCGCAGAAACTGGCGCAAAGCAACGTCACCACAAAGGTGGCCTTCGGTACAGAGGCCGGGTTCTTCAGCGAACTGGGCGTGCCGACTGTTGTTTGCGGGCCCGGATCAATGGAACGTCAGGGCCACAAACCGGATGAATACCTGGAGATCAGCCAGCTGAACGCTTGCGACGCAATGATGGATCGCATCCTCGAAGATATCAGGCGGTAGATCAACAAAGGGGTTGCCACAAACCAAATTGCCCCCGGCGGAAACCAGGGGCATTCAAGATAAGTATGTGACCTGAATTACTTCTTCAGATTGGTCCAGATTTGATCGTACACCGCCTGAGTTTCCTCATCGCAAACTTCGATAAAGACACCCGGTCCGGCATTGGCATGTGGATTCTTTTCAGGCTGCGCTGCCAGCGCTGGGTCCAGAAAGCTCTCCACTCCATTCACGCCCGCGTTGTATTGCGCGAAGTTGGTCACGGCAGCGATGTTCTCAGGTTCCAGCAGGAAATCCATGAAGATCAGCGCGTTGCCGCGGTTGGGCGCATCTTTTAGCAGAACCACGTTATCCATCCACGCAATGTAACCTTGTGTCGGATAGGCGTATTCCACGTTGGCACCTTCTTCGCGCGCCTTGGCAGAGAAACCGTCATAGATTTGACCTACGGCCGCATCGCCCGAGACAAGTACCTCTTTCGCGGTGTCCGAGTTGAACGAGGCCCAATGCTGTTTGGCTTCTTGCAGCATGGCGTTCAGCGCCTTCAGCTGTTCACGATCTGTGGAGCACTGCGGAATGCCCATGTGCAACGCGGCCATGGCCATCACTTCGCCCTGACTGTCCAGCATGTTGATGCGACCCTGCAATTCAGCCGGCGGGTTGAACAAGATGTCGGTGGTCTGAATGTCACCGTCATAAGCATCGCGGTTAACTGCAAAGCTGGTCGAGCCCCACTGATACGGAATCGAAGATTGACGGCCGGGGTCAAAGCTGGGATCGGCCCAATCAGGGGCGATGTTGCCTTTGTTCTTCAGCTCACCATCGGCGATCGTGTCCAGCATGCCTTCACCCGCCATGATCGAGACCATGTAATCACCAGGCACAGAAACGTCATAAGTGCCGATGCCACCAGCCTTGAGCGAAGCCAACATGGACTCGTTCGAATCGTAAGTGTCCATGGTGACAGTGATGCCGGTTTCTTCGGTGAACTTGTCCAGCAGCTCTTGCGGGATGTATTCAAACCAGTGGTACAGAACCAGTTCGCCCTCGGCTGCTGCGGCATTTGCGCCAATGGCCAAGGCAAGAGCAGCGACGCCGCTTTTCATCATATGTTTCATGTGACTCTCCATCTGTTGGTTATTTTGTGTTGTCAGACTTGCTGACGAAATAGCTGATCGTGACCATGACGATGGACACACTCAGCAACATGGTCGAAATCGCCATGATATTCGGTTTGATCCCCTGCTTGACCGAGCCAAAGATCGCGGTAGGAAGCGTTTCGACGCCTGCACCCTTCACGAAATTGGTGATGATGAAATCATCCAGGCTGACGATGAACGCCAGTAGGAAGCCCGAGATGATGCCGGGCATCATCAATGGCAAAAGGATTTTGGTGAATGCCTGCCGTTTCGTGGCATAGAGATCCAGTGCCGCCTGTTCATAGCTGTCTTCGATCCCCTGCATGCGGGCTGAGATCGGCAGGTAGGCAAAGGGAATGCAGAACGCGATATGGGCCAGAAGGATCGTCAGAAGCCCGCGTTCGAAACCGATCGAATTGAAGAAGATCAGGGTCGCAACCGCCAGCACGATTTCCGGCACCATCAGCGGCAGGCTGATCAACCCGAAAGACACAGTGCGAAAACGGAACTTACCCCCGCGGACCATCCCCGTCGCCGCCAGGGTCGCGATGGTCGTCGCCGTAGTTGCCGCGATGATGGCGATGATAAAGCTGTTCTTCGCTGCCGTTTTGAACTTGCCACTTTCCGGGCCGGTAAACACATCTGCATACCAGCGCAGCGATACACCTTCCCAGTTGGTCAGTGATTGCGACGCGTTGAAGCTGTAGATCGTGACCACGACCAGCGGCGCATAAAGGATGACCAGACACAGCAGTGTAATACCCTTGAATCCGGGATATGACTTGATGTCGAATTGCTTGCTTGCCATTGATCAGCCCCCCGCCTTGTCGGCTTTGGCTTGTTGCCGGGCCGAGAACATCAGAATGATCAGCACCATCGTCAGCAGGACCATCGATGCCGCCGCTCCGAACGGCCAGTTGCCAGCATTGCCCTTGAACTGTTCTTCGATCAGTGAACCGATCATGAAGTTCTTGGCGCCACCTAACAGGTCGGGTGCAAGGAACGATCCCATCGAAGGGACAAAGACCAGAATGCAGCCCGCAAACACGCCTGGTTTGACCGCAGGAAGCAGGATCCGCCGCAGCGTCGTCCATTTCGACGCGTAAAGGTCCGCCGCGGCCTCCGACAGAGCAAAGTTGTAGCGTTCGACCGCCGCATAAATCGGCAATACCATGAAGGGCAGGTATGAATAGAACAGGCCCAGCTGCACCGCGAAGTTCGTATTCACAATGTGCAGGGGGCTGTCGATCAGGCCTATATTCATCAGAAAATCATTGAGCGGCCCCTGATCCCGCAGCAAGAATTTCATCGACACGGTCCGGATCAACAGGTTCACCCAATACGGGATGGTGATCAGGAATACCCAGACCGGACGCATGTTCTCGGACCGGGTCGCAATGAAATAGGCGGTCGGAAACCCGATCGCGAGGCTCAGCAGCGTCGCCGCCGCCGCCTGCCAGATCGAGCGCCAGAAAATAGTGATATAGGTCCACTCAATCTTGGGGGGCTCGTCCCCGAACAAGCCGCGATCAAAGAAGAATTGATCGTAGGCAGCCAGAGAGAATTCCCAGATCACACCCCCGCGGAATTCTTTCGTCAGGAAAGAGTAGATCAGCATCATGAGAACTGGGGCCAGCACCAGAATGGAAAGTGTCACCCATGCAGGCAACAACAGCCATGTACGGGCCTCTTTGTATGTGTCTGTCGTTGCGCTGCCGCCGCTTGCTGCACCCGCTGCCATCAGTCCACCAGGAGGCGCGCGGCCCCCAGCTCCATGTTGACAAACATTTCGGCGCCCGGCTCGAAGATACGCTTGTTGCCGCGATCTGAATTCGAAGTGCGCACGACAAAATCAGGACCCTCGTCCAGATGCACTATTGTGGTGATGTCGGTGCCGACAAAGATGTTGTCTTTCACGCGCCCGTGCAGGCCTTCGGTCTCAACCGGCTCGGCTGACATATACAGACGTTCGGGGCGTATCGACATGTGGACCTTGGACCCAACGCCAACCCCTTCGACGGCGTTGCAAGTCAACTCATGCCCACCGCCCAGATGGCAGGTTGCGCGACCGTTATCAATACCATCGACGGAGACCTCCAAAAGGTTCGTTTCGCCGATAAAATCCGCCACGAACATGTTGTGCGGACGCTCATAGATATCGGTTGGTGCACCCAGCTGCTGCAACTCGCCTGCCGACATGACCGCGATTCTGTCAGACATGGTCAGGGCCTCTTCCTGATCGTGGGTGACAAAGATAAAGGTGATCCCGGTTTCGCGCTGCAGGTGCTTCAGCTCCAGTTGCATCGCCTTGCGCAGTTTTAGGTCCAGCGCAGATAATGGTTCATCCAACAACAGAACCTTGGGCTGCGGTGCCAGGGCCCGGGCAAGCGCAACACGCTGCTGCTGACCACCCGACAACTGGCTGGGCTTACGTGCCGAGAATTGGGAAAGCTGCACCAGCTCCAGCATCTCACCTGATTTCTTTCGTGCCTCGGATTTCGACTTGCCCCGCATTTCCAATCCGAACGCCACGTTGTCCAGAATGGTCATATGCGGAAACAGCGCATAGTTCTGGAAAACTGTATTAACTGGGCGTTTGTTGGGCGGCAGGTTCTCTATCTCATCACCATAGAGGTAGATGCCACCTTCGGTTACGGCCTCGAAACCGGCGATCATTCGCAGCAGAGTTGTCTTGCCGCACCCGGACGGGCCAAGGAGTGTAAAGAACTCATTGTCCATGATCGACAGCGAGATCGTCTTGAGCGCCGTAAAATCGCCGTAGCGTTTTACTGCATCCCGCACGTCGATCGCGATATTTACCTTGTCAGACAATTGCGCCTCCCCGAGCATTGCGAAATTCCACTCAGGTATATACGGGCAGCGCGATCCTTCTAATAACTGACTTCCTCACCAAACATTAGGATTAGCCTAATGTTTAATTTTTGCGCTTATTAATCAGTAAATTATGGTGCATCTTTGCGTTTTATTAACGCCAAGAAAACGGCGAAACGTAGTTCCTTGCTGTTTACCTACGCCTTTGGGAGGACCAGTTAAAAAAACTGGTTGGCATTCTTACTTCCATCGAAGCTGTCACTGTGTTGTTTCTTGTTAGCGTGTTACTCTTCTTATTGGCGGAAAATTTCCCAAACCCAAGTGTAGGGTATTTCGACCAGACTGACTCGGGAGCTTCCAGAACATTTTGCATTTAGCTTAGTGGACCGAACCACTGCCCCCGCTGCAAAATCATGCACTGCGACAGGATGTGTCGCAAACTTCTAAAGCGGTCTGAGGCGGCGACTTACTAGTCGCACATATTCTGCGATCTCTGCAAATAGCAGAAATCCAGACGTCACTGTGTTCTGGAATTGCCTCTTCCGGAGCATATTGGAGACCTCGATGACTTCCAAAGTAACCGGGGTGAATTTAAACAATTTGAACCCGCACATGTGCCGAATACGACGTTTTATGAACCGATGTTCCTGTTCGATCAGGTTAGCCGTCACCTCAATTGATGTCCTGGGTGCTAAAGGTTCAAATTTCTAGGACTGATGAAAACGATCAGCTTTGACTACGCCGTTCCCTTCGGCCGCCATGCTATCAGTCAATTCGTCACATATCCGGTGATACAGGCCCTATAACCGCGCTTGAATAAACTGGTCTGAATTCGCGCAAGGCCAAAGCTCATCTACCATTTTGCTGAGATGTTCATCACCTAGAAGACCATCAAGAAGCAGATTCAATACATGTTCGGCGCAGACGTCTTGACCCTCAATAGTTATCAATGTGCCTAACTTCGCCTTCCCACGCTCGTTCAGGCGGTCAAAAAACAAAAGAAGAAGATCGTTTTTGTTTCCTGCAAGGTGAGGGATTAACGAACGGAGTAGCCCATCGTCGGTTTCTACTGTGGATAGGGTTGGTTGAGCCAATTCCTCTCGGGCCCCAATGCGTTCCAGAGCGTCCAAAATTTGCGTAATACATTCTTTATAGTTCTTGGGACGTACCAAAAATGTTTCGCGATGTACGACGACTGGTTCAGTGAAGTCGCGATGCAGCGACAGGCAGTTTGCCAGATGTCCTTTGGATCGTCAGTTGGATTAACACAGAAGTGGTAGGGGCAATGCTGGGCTCGCTCCGAGGCCAGCTGCGAGCCCGGAAGCAACTGACGCCGCAGGTTGCCGAATGTCGGCTATTGGCGAGCCGAACATCTTCTTATCGTTCCAAGACGCTTCCAGATGTTCTGGCTGACCTTCCATCCCGCGACTACTGAGCCAGGCATTTTCTTCTTGCTGCCGAACAAGCCATGCTTCGATCTGTTGAGCTGGGTTTTCGGATAGGCCATCTAACTGCTCCCGCTTCGTGCGCATATGAGCTGAACCTGCAATGAAGGACGCCAGCGTTGTTTATTCAAGCACTGTGAATTGTTTGGGTTGATCGGTCAGCTTATGGTCTGGCGCATCATCCCAGATAGAAACTTCGGCAATCAGGGCTGACTTTGGGCTCAGTAAGATCGGTGCACCTGGCGGGGCCAGCATGCAGCCGCCAACAATGACTGCGATATGATAAAACTTGCTGCCGCCATACAGACCAAACCGTTCGTCAATTGCCTGATTGAGGTTTCGCGTCAGTTCTTGTTAGGGTGCCCGGTGACAGAGAAATGCTGCCGGCGTCATCGGCTACCACCACGCCATGCCCAAGCTTGAAGTCGTCAAGAACTTCGGGCGCACCCCGCCAATTGGTCCACGCTGCGCGCCGCGAGAAGAAATTGAGCGGCCACCCTTTGTAACTATTTCATCCTTTTGTCAGCGCCTCAGTTCTGCAAAAGCAGGTTTTGCCTAATCGACTCCACTTCTTCATCACTAATGCCGAGAATATCGCGGCGATAAGTGTCAAAAGAACCATGAGCATCCTTGACCGCCTGAAGGGAGGCTTTGATTTGTTCCGGATGCGCTCCGAAGGCCGGACGCAGCGAGTGTGGGCCCTTGCCAACCAGTTGCTCGAGCTCGTCGTAGGTGAAGGCATTGGTGGTCAGGTAGTCGCGCACGGCATCCTCTTCGGAATAGCCTAAAGTCAACATGGTGACGGCCGCCATGTATCCCGTACGGTCCTTTCCGCCTGCGCAGTGAAATAGCATCGGAAAGTTGTTCGCATCGGTGAGCAGATGCAGGAACCGGGACACTTGCGGATCAAACTTGGTCGCAAAATCCCGGTAACGGTCAATCCTGATCTGGCGCAAGTCGACATCGTGATCCGCAAGCAACTGGTCGATCTCATCGAACTTGCCTTCAAACCACATTGGGCGGATTTGAGACGCGATCTCGATGGGCATGATCTTGGCGATGTCGGCTGGATCTGAGCCAATGGGCAGATTGACGTTGAAATCCACCGAAGGAATCTGCGCGTTTGGGTACGTTTTCAGTTCTTCCGGGGTGCGCAAATCAACGATGGTCTCGATAGCGAGGCCATTCAGCTCGGCAATGGCGGCATCGGAAAGGCCGTCCAACTGATCCGAGCGAAAGAGCACACCGGGCTTGATCCCCGCATCAGGTGTCGTGAGTTCACGAAAATTCTCAAGCCCGTCGATCGGATGACTAACTGTCACGTCTTTGCACTCCGATGGCAGATCAATGTCCAAAGCAGTACTGCAGGCTGTTGTTTGCGCGGTCGCTGTGCCGACAGTGAATGTGCACGCAATTACCGCTGCCAAGCTCAATGGGGAGTGCGCTTTCATACCGTGTGTCCTCAATGCAGAAATCTCTTGATCAGACGCTTTTTAATCAGAGGAAGGATAGATATAGAAAGTTAAAGTCCATACGATTTTCCGATGGAGTTACGAATGCCCGAGATCGAGCAGTTACGCGCTTTTGTCACCGCAGTTGAGTGTGGTTCGTTCTCTGCCGCTGCGCGAAAACTGGGCAAAGCACAATCTGCCGTCAGCGCGACGATCTCCAATCTGGAAATCGATCTGGATCTGTCGCTATTCCACAGAGATGGCTATCGCCCCGTGTTAACGGATGCCGGTGAGTCATTACTGAAGCACGCAAGGTCGGTATTGAGCAGCATGGACATGCTCCGAGGGCAAGCCGAAGCGCTGAGCGGATCTATTGAGCCCAGGTTTTCCTTCTTTGTCGAAGATGGGTTGTTGGTGGATCGTGTTCGAAGCCTGTTAACTGGCACAGCCGATAAGTTCCCATGCTTAGAACTCCGTGTGGAGCAGCTTTCGAGGCCTTCTGTTCTCAAGGCAGTTCAATCAGGTGATGCGGACGCTGCTTTTGTATGTGAGGCACCCAAGGAGGCTCAAAGCTACAGATGCCTCGGCGTCGGGTTTCAGAGGGTCGTGCCCGTGTGTCACGCTGACCACCCGCTGGCTAAACTGGCGACCGTGGGGCGGAAAGACCTGTCGCAATACCGTCAAGCGGTGGAACCGAGTTCAGTCGCTTCAATCGCTGGAGACCGCATTTTCAGCCCGGACATTTGGACCTCAAGTACCCCGATCACTAGAAAAGCGCTTGTGATGGGTGGCTTGGGCTGGGCAGAGTTGCCGGTCGTTTCGGTGGAGCGAGAAATCTTAGGCGGCGAGTTAAAGGTTTTGGAGTACGAATTCGCACAGAACGCGATCCTGAGGACGGTGGATTTCCTCACAATAAACGCGACCGACCAAGGGCCTGTGATGAGGTGGTTGACGAGTGAAATCACAACCTGGGATCAGCGCGCCTGGATTGGCGATCATCAGGTTGGCAGGCGTTAGCATAGCCGACATTCGGGCAAACGCAGCGAATTCACTGTTTGTCGGCTTAAAAAACACTGTCTTTTAAGCTAAAAATACGGCGATCATTACGGTTGGCCAGCAACCAAAAAGTTCTGAGTGCCACCTTGAGCACCGCATCATGCAAGGGTGGATTTACTTTGGAACGTGATGCACTCTGGAAACCCACGCCCGGGTAGGAGTAACCAGAATGCCCCAATACAACGATTTGTTCGAACTCTCAGTCGAGGACATCGATCTGATTGAAGTATCCCTGCGGCGCGCACTAACCTCATTGTCGGTTGGAGCCCCTGGTGAAAGCGAAGACGAAAAGAAAGAACGGAATGACAGCTTGCACCGAATTCAGGATCTGCTTGGGCGGCTGCACGATCAGAAGATTTTCTATCGGCCTAAGTCGGGTGTGTATGTCGGCGGTTGACTAGTAGTCCAAACAGATCTGACGGGCTAACGCGAGCTGGGCAATCCAAGAGTTCGGAACCCGTCCGCGCGGGCCACGCGTCGATCCGACAACATCCGCTGTGAGCCCATCATGCTGGCGTACGGTCCGGTCAGGTGACGAACAAGGAGTCGCAGTTCAGGTATCGCTCATACGAAATTATCCCTCCATCTCAGCAATTTCTTGAGCCTCATGAGGTTGTGCCCGAGGACTATGGCCAGGGAAAAAAGACCGTTTTTGTCCGCTGACTTTGAGTTCGACCGGCCCCGTTTTCGCGCTCGCGGCGAATGTCTCCTCTGACGGGTCGCGTCCCGGCGACGGTGACCAAGGTCGAACGGCAGGAATGGGTCGCTCCGGTTGATTGTTGCCTTGGATAAATTGGTGTTGATGAAATAGTCTGTCGCTTAGCATGTTCCCTAAGGAAGCAAGAGCGTATAGGTCGGAGGCCATTAAGTGGCAAAAATCAGAGTAAATATTGTTGGTGCCGGTCGCGTGGGGCAAACCATCCTCGGCCTTTTGCGACACTCATCCAAGTATTCGGTTCAGGACATACTGAGTCCTCGATTTAGATCAGCGCAAAACGCAGCCCAAATTGCGGGAATGGGCAGAGCGGTGGAGAAATATGCAGACTTAGCGCCGGCCGACCTGTGGATTTTGGCGGTGCCGGATTCTCAGATTTCAATTGCAGCAACCGAACTCGCAAAAGTTGTTGGTCAACACGATGTCAATGAACCGCCTCCAGTTGCGTTTCACTGCAGTGGTTTTTTCCCGGCAGACGAAATGGCGCCGCTTCAGAAGCTAGCCTGGCGACTGGCCAGCGTGCACCCGGTACTTACGTTCGCAGAGCCGGCAACCGCGATCCAGCAATTCGAGGGAACACTTTGTGGCATTGAGGGCGAAGTTTCTGCCTTGGATTTTATCAAAGACTTTCTGACCGAGATTGGTGGAATCCCATTTCATATCAATTCCGATAGCAAAAGCCTCTATCATGCGGCCGCCGTGATTTCGAATAACTTCACTGTGGTTTTGCAGGCGATCGCGCGTGAAGCCTGGGCTACCGCGGGAGTGCCTGATGACATTGCAAAGCAACTGAACACCACGCTGCTTCATGCCACCTGTGAGAATGTTGCCGCCTATGGACCACTGGGAGCGCTTACGGGACCCGCATCACGAGGCGACACCTTTGTCGTCTCGCAACAAGCGAAAGATGTAGCCGCTTGGCACCCTGCTGCAGGAATTATCTACAAAGAGCTGAGCTTGCTCGCTCAGAAATTGAAGGCCGACGGTAAGACACAGGATTGGTTGGGTCCCGAAGCGTAGCCTGACCTAAAATTCAACTGAGGTTGTGCGAATTCTTGGAGCCTCTTATCTCGCGCTTGCGGCGAACGGCAGGTTCGATGGGTGCACTGGGATATCTTAATCTTGGATCATGAGTCCGGAATCGGCCGCCTGGCGAAACGCTTTGCCCCGGCTACGCAAATCACCACTAAGATCGTTACCCCGATCATGGACGGCGCAACGGGCTCCGCGAGCAAAAGAGCCGCGAGGATCAGGCCGAAGAACGGCTGGAGAAGTTGAAGCTGTCCGACACCTGCTGTGCCGCCTAGTGCTAAACCGCGATACCAGAAGATAAAACCGACCAGCATCGAAAAGATAGAGACGTAGCCTAGACTGAGCCAGACCGGCAGGGTCAGCCCGTTTGATGTAGGGGGCCATGTCAAAATCGCGAAAGCCGCCATAAAAGGTAAGGATAGGACCAGCGCCCAGGAAATCACCTGCCATCCACCCAAGCGACGCGATATCTGTGCACCCTCCGCATAGCCCAACCCGCAAGCGAGGACGGCAGCGACCATGAAGAGGTCCCCGACGAGTGATACTTCAGCGCTTTGGCTGAGGGCGAAGCCGACGACGGCCGAGCTGCCAAGGATCGAGAATACCCAGAACAACGCGGTCGGGCGTTCTCCGCCGCGCAGAACGCCGAATGTCGCGGTGGCTAGCGGCAGGAGGCCAATGAAAACGATGGAATGTGCAGCGGAGATGTGCTGTAGCGCCAGCGCTGTTAAAAGCGGAAAGCCGATCACTACACCCAAGGCTACAACCACAAGAGAAAACAGGTTCTCACGCGAAGGTAGCTTTTCTTTGAAAAAGGCCAGCAGGGAAAGCGCAAGTACAGCCGCAAGAACCGCTCGGGCGGATGTCAGGAAGAACGGGTCTAGGCCACTGACCGCCACCCTCGTTGCGGGAAGTGACCCACTGAAGATCAATACACCGAGCAGTCCGCTGCCCCAGCCAGAAAACGAGGAGTTCATAAATTAACGGTCCTTTTTTGAACCTTGTAGCTGGAGTGGCGCGACAAACGCAGGTACAAAGCAATACAATTGGAAAAAACTGTACTGCTGTATGGCCCCATACAGAGGAGATCGAGTATGGCCGTTGCGACCCGTAGAGCTCTTGTGATGGAACATATCACGCGTCTTATTCGATCGCGGGCACTTGGTGCGGGTGACAAACTTCCCTCAGTCCGGGGCCTTGCGACTCGCTTGGGCGTGTCGCCTTCGACAGTGGTAGAGGCCTATGATGTCTTGGCCGCTGAAGGAGTTATCTTTGCTCGTCGCGGCTCAGGTTTTTTTGTGTCAGACCGCGTACAACCGTTCGAGGTTTCGCAAACTGGACCGCTGCTTGAGCGCGAGATTGATCCGCTTTGGGTCGCGCGACAATCGATAGACGCCAGCCAGGACATGGCAAAGCCTGGATGTGGCTGGATGCCTGCCGATTGGATGCCTGTCGAGTCGCTACGGCGAGCAATGCGCCGTGTGGCACGTGGAGGCGACAATGTGCTTACAGATTACAGCTGTGCACAGGGTCATTCCGGTCTGCGCCAGCATGTGGCTCGAATGCTGTGCGACCAGAACATAGAGGTAGATCCCAATACCGTTTTGCTCACCAATTCTGGATCGCAGGCGCTGGACTTGATTTGCAGATTGCTACTCAAGCCTGGCGATACTGTGTTGGTGGATGATCCATGTTATTTCAACTTTCAGGCCCTTCTGAGAGCACACCAGAGTACCATTGTCAGTGTCCCCTACACGCCTAACGGCCCCGACCTTGCCCAATTTGAAAACGTGCTTAGGAAAGAGCGGCCGCGGCTCTATCTGACCAATTCGGCATTGCACAACCCAACAGGTGTGACACTAACTGCGGCGACTGCGCATCGTGTACTGACTCTGGCCGAAGCGTATGAGTTGCAAATCGTGGAAGATGCCATTTTCTCTGAGTTCGAACCTGATCTTTCGCCAAGACTGGCTTCCCTGGATGGGCTTAACCGTGTTCTCACGATTGGAAGTTTTTCCAAAACCCTGTCGGCATCGTTGCGATGTGGATTTATTGCAGCGCGTCCTGACTGGATTGTCTCCCTGACCGAACTTCAGGTTGCGATCAGCTTCGGAGGTCCAAGCCCTATGGTGACAGAATTGCTACATTCGGCGCTCACTGACGGTAGCTATCGCAAACACATGGAGGCGCTCAGGGCTAAACTGGATCGCGCCCGTACCCGCGCAACCGACGAGTTAGAAGCGTTAGGCATTAGGCCTTTTGTGAAACCCAGAGGTGGATTTTATCTTTGGTGCGAGCTGCCAGACGGACAGGATGCTGCAGCGATAGCGCGAAAAGCTCTCAAGAAAGGTGTCGTTCTGGCGCCCGGAAATGTCTTTAGCCCAACTCAATCCAAGAACTCGTTTCTACGTTTCAACGTAAGCCAGATGACCAGAAAGACCCATGCGGAACTACTTCGCGATCTGATGAGTGAGGAACAATAGGACTGCCTACTTCTAGAAAAGGTAATAAATCTTCCCCTCAAAGTGAAAGTCCGGTTAGGGCCGTCTGCGAACTCCAGCGGCAATGAGGCAGTGAGCTATACCACTTCCTAGCTGGGAACGATGTTTGGTTAAACAACCACTGTGGCTAGTTCGTACTGGAATGGCTCCGATAGCCAAGACACGAGCTTCATTCGTTAACTTTTGGCTTCCAATTGGCTTGTTTCATAGCTTCACCTAATTCCACTCCGTATGCCCGGTCCGCGAACAGTCTCTGAAATAAAATATCCACCCGACTGTCAGGCCACTCACGCGAGAGTTTATCCGCCAAGGCCTGAGCTTCACTTTCGTTACCCAGCATCTGGTGAGCCGCCAAAAGATAAGCCACAGACACAGGGCCGACGGGGCCGCCCTTTTCGGTCACCTGCTCAAAGGCGGAAACGGCACCTTCGAAATCCTTCAGATGAAACTTTGCAGACCCCATCGCGTTCTGAAACACATAACCCCGGTCCAAATCTATTTTCGACAGCGCATCTTCGCTGATCGTCACGACTTCTTCGAACTCACCTGCGTACAACAGG
The DNA here is from genome assembly GCF_059610905.1 of Ruegeria sp. CDSC002. Classification (NCBI taxonomy): domain Bacteria; kingdom Pseudomonadati; phylum Pseudomonadota; class Alphaproteobacteria; order Rhodobacterales; family Roseobacteraceae; genus Ruegeria; species Ruegeria sp. CDSC002. Next base: position 26,427 of record NZ_JBXWOM010000008.1, on the reverse strand, counting down.
ATCAGTGAGACGAACTCCAGCACGTGCACGTCGTTTGGTGCTAAACGCTGTGCCCTGTACGAGAACTCCATAGCTTCAGGCCAATTTCCCTTGGTAAATTCGACCCAGGCCTTTGCAGATTGGCTCCACCCCGTTTCGGGTGCCAATTCAATGGCCCTGCTGGCCTGTGTGTCCGCGTAACGCAGCATGTCCCCGGTCGGATCGGCGTCCGGTGTAACCAACACTATCGTTGCTGCAACCTGCGCGGCTCCTGCGTGGCCTCCGAAATAGCTACGGTCGTTTTCGATTGCCCCTTTGAATATTGTCAGGGCTCCGTTCAGCCGCGCGGGCTCCAACGCCGGAAAAATCAAATCGCGTCCTGAGTTGGCCAGGTTGACGGCCTGAAGCCGCATGGGGGATGCATCAAAAATGGCGCTGCGCTCATCTTGGCTCAGGCCATCGACTGGCAGGTTGACTGGAACCCCACGATTTGTCGACATTAACGCAATTGCAGCAACAACACAGATAAAAATGAAAACCCCTGTAATCCCAACGAACGGGCGAAGCCAGGTGTGCCTCTTAGTTTCCCTCTCGGAAAATTCAGGCTGATCCGTCCCGGGCGACCTAATCGAGATCTCAGGTGCGTATCCGCCTTTTGGCAGATCGAAAACAGTGATTTCATCGCGGCCATCTTCGACATAATAGTCGGCCAGCTTGCGACGCAGGCGACCGGCATCCACCCGCACCACATTTTCTCGACGCGCCATCTCGGACATGGTCCCGCCGTAGACGTCCATGGCGATGGTTTTGGCACGGATGTCATTAGCGCGGCCATTAAGCGATTCCTCGACCACATAGACAAGAAAGTCCTGCAATCGCTGTGAACTTGCGAAAGTCGAGGATCTGACAAGTCGTTGAAGTGCGGCCCGCACATCCTCAGCGTCAGGCGCAATGCCCTCATTCAGAGGAGGTGACTTGTCTCTAAATACTTCCATATTTTCAGCGAGTTACATCCATGACTACACCGTATTATGCCCCGATATACCTATTGTTAAAAGTGAATTCGTCCAACACTCCAGTATATCTGCTGATCTATCGAACGAGACATCGAAATTGAAAGGCCTCGAACTTGATACGCTGTTTCCCGACCACCAGGCCGCAATTGCGGACTTACGGCGCGTGGACACTGTGTTCGATGAGATCTGCCAAGACTACCAGCTTCTCAGCGACGAGTATCTCTCCATGAATGCTGAGCCGGGAAGCCAATCGTATCAGATTCAATGCGACATCAGCGAGACCCTGGATGGTCTTAGGGATGAAATCGCCCAGTCCCTGCGGCGCGCAGGAAAGATGTAATTCGAAAATGGGGAAGAGATACCGATGAGATCAATATGGAAACATGCCTCTGCCATGGTGCTGATGGCTGGCGCGGGCTTCGCTCAGGATGCGCCCATCATTCATGATGGAGAATTCCACTTTCTCCGCGCGCAATTTGGCGAACAATGGGACGCTCAGGATACGGAGATCGAAGCGAAGCTTTCCGAGATCCGCGGCGCCAATGGCGGCAAACCACCTAATATTCTTTACATTCTGATTGACGATGTCAGTTTCGGTCAGATGGGCAACCGGACGATGAACTACGTCACCGGTTTCGATACACCCAACATCAACGATTTTGCCACAGAAGGCATGTCCTTGATGAGAATGTATACCGAGCCGTCCTGTACACCGACACGAACGGCAATGTTGACCGGCCGACACCCGGTGCGCGCGGGCGTGGAAGAGGTCAAGGTTGCTCTGGTCGGTGAAGGCCTGGCGTCCGAAGAGGTGACGATTGCCGAAATCCTGAAGGAAGAAGGGTACAACACCGCCCATGTCGGGAAATGGCATCAGGGCGATATTGAACAATCCTACCCGCACAATCAGGGGTTTGACTGGGCGGCCTTTCCCTTGCATCAGCAGGTTCAGCTCAGCTTGATGACACGAGATGCGATGGTTGCCAACAACATGCTTGGCTTCCATGCGTCGGGTCAGTCCAACCAGTTTCAATTGGACCAGCGGTTCAAACCCTACGGGCTGGTAACTGGCGTAGAAGGTGAAGCGGGCGGCCTTGCTCGCGAAGTAGACATAGCGCCGGGCGAAGAATGGACACAGGCAAAATACGAGGAAATGAACCTGCGCTATCAGCGTCAGGCATTGGAGCAGCTGGAGAAGCTGGCTTCGCAGGACGACCCGTTTTTCATGCAGTACTGGCCGCTCTACCCGCTGAACTTTGCCTACCCTGATGAGGCCGTTTCCCGCAATGGTGGCTTCCATGCCGACAAATTACAGGTTCTGGACGGCTGGATTGGCGAAGTTCTGGCCAAGCTCGATGAAACTGGCAAGGCAGACAGCACCGTCGTCATGATCATGGCTGACAATGGCTTGATGTATCACTACGAGGGGACATCAGGTCTAAACCAGCTGATTTATCGCGGCGGCAAGACCCAGCACCTGGAAGGCGGCGTGCGTACAGATGCATTTATCCGGTGGCCCGGAGCAATCGAACCGGGAAGCGCAGCTGGTGATATCGTGCATGTCTCGGATCTGTTCACTACCTTTGCCCGGATTGCAGGGGCAACCGACCGCATTCCGCGCGACCGTGTGATTGACGGGATTGACCAGACCGCGCTGCTGCTTGAGGGCGAAGGCAACTCGCGCCGCGATTACGTCTATGTGTACGAGGGGCCGGTCTTGCGCTCAGTAGTCAAGCAGGAGTTCAAGATGCATCTGCCTGCCCCCGGGCAACCCGGCGCGGCGGCTCCCGTGTTCAATGTCTACCGTGACCCACGCGAAGAACATCCCCTTGTAGGGTACTCTCTGTGGTCAGGGGCGTCCTTTCAGGACATGGTCAAGCGCCATCAAAAAACCATTGCCAAACACCCGCATCTGCCACTTGGAAAGGGTGTTCCTTACGAAGGTATCGAGAACCTTCGCCCTGAAAGCGAACTGACCAGAGAAGTCTTTTCCAGCTGGCAATAGCGAACTTGGGACGGTGGCGGCAAAGCCACCGTCTCACCAATCGCACTAAGTTTTTAGGTACACGATGGCCCGCCATTTCGTTGTTCATTCATATCTGGCGTCCGCGTTGCTGATGTCAGGTATTGCTGTCGGAGCTGAGGAAAACGCGTCGAACCCATTGGCTGCTGTCAACAACACGGACATTCGTTATCAGTATTTTGATCTTGAAGGTGGGGCAGACCGTCAGGATGTGTTCATTGATGGCGCATATATGCTGCGCCCTGATCTGAAGCTGAAATATGAGCTCCACTACAATTCGACAAATGCGACTGGCGCACGGTTCAGCGGGTTTGAAAAGACCAGTTTGAAGCTGATCTATTTCCCGTCACAGAAACCCCTGAATGACACCTGGACCGTCAAATCCGCGCTTGGGTTGGAGTGGATCCTTGATTTTGGCGACCCCGATGAAGGCATTGGCACCGGGTCGGATCAGATCGCCCCGTTTGGTGGCTTTGCCTTTGCCAACACAAACACCGGGCTGACGCTGATCCCTTTGGTCCAGCATTTCGCGTCGTACAATGGCCCGACTGATGTCAGCCAAACTGCAATGCGCCTGATTGCGCTTCAACCGTTTGGCGATGAGTATTGGGTCAAAGCAGATATCAAAGCGCCCTATGATTGGGAAAACAACGCCTGGCCTGCAACCGCTGAGTTTCAGATTGGCAAAAATCTTAGCCCCGGTATTGCCCTCTATGCAGATGTGCTGATCGGGATCGGAGCAGATCGTCCTTTTGATCAAGGCGTCGGAATCGGTCTCAGATTCAACTACTAAGTTTCAGGAACCCCAAAGACAAAGCTACGTCTTACCGCATAATTTTCAGCGTGATTGCGCTTGCGACGTGCCTTCTAACGCTGCCGACACTTTCCTGTGCTCAATCACTGACCGCGCCGGACCAGGACGAATCCAGCTGGGGTCATGGTGCTGCGTTCTATCTATTCACACCCTTGCGAACCACAGGGACATCCACCGTGGCTGGTCAAGCCGCTGATCTAGATCTTGGCGACGTGCTGGACTTGCTCGATTTCGCAGCGGCTGGCCGGTATGAGGCATGGAATGGAGATTTTGGAATAATCGTCGACGCCAACTAAGTTGGCATCGAACAGGATACGACGCTGCCTGGCTCGATGGGTGCCGAGCTGAACGTAAACGTGCGTCAAAATGGTCTGGCGTGCTAGGTGCTTACCGTATCGTTGACGGAGCATTCGGTGCAAAAAACCAGCGGTATGCAATCGATATTCAGGCGGGACAGAGGTACAACTCCATCAGTTAGGAAACAGACATCTCCACTCCGACGCCTGGCAATCCGCCTGTATTGGGCGCCGATCAGGATTGGATAGAACCCGTAATCGGCAAGCGCGGGATGTGGCGACTGAGCCAAAACTGGCCCGGAATTGCTTCGTTGCTGGCGGAAATGACCTTCAAATCGGTGCGAGTGTTGGTTTTGATTTCCAACCCTGAGAGACAACCGCCCTCACATTTGGATGCCGCTATTTCAGCGTCGACTACAGCGGCATGCTGAGTTCAGGAGAATTCGCCTATGACGCCGACCGGCACGGGCCTTACTTTGGCATCAAGTATTTCTTCTAAGGGCAGCTCTATTGCGTTCCCGGCTTCCGGCGTGCACGTAACTTTGCACTTGCAGTGAATGACGGCGAAGCAGGCTGCGACCGCAGCATTTGATTGGTCGGTGAAAGGCAGGTTTGGACCGCGAGCCTTCAATTCGACTGAAATTCGCCGAGCTATGTTATTTTCGAAAACAAATTTTGAAACTACGAGCGGCCAGCGGAAGAATTCGCTGGCCGTTCTACTGAGTTGAGCAAGGGCGCAAAGCCAGCCCTTACCCTGTCTGGGCGTGGTTGCCAAAATACATGAACTCTTTGTCCATTCCTGCAACGTCCGCCGCGTTCAGCGACAGATTGGCGCCGTCCAACATCTTGTAGCTGGGTTGGGACTTCACCCACTCATCCGCGTCCTGCAAGGTGGTCAGGGTATAGCTGGTGGTCTCGCTCAGATAATGTGTCGGAATGATAACTTTGGGATTCAGGCGCGACACGATATCATCGCCCTGACCATAACTGAGGATGTGTTGCGATCCGTCCACCGGCAGAGTGAGGATGTCGATTTCCCCGATGGCATCCCAGAATTCCTGCGGCGGGTTGTGCCTATTGTCGCCCCAGATCAGGGTTCGCAACCCACCGGCCTCGATCACATAGACCACCATGTCCATATGGCTAACATTATTGGGCGGGCAGGCTTCAACGCCGAATTCAGCCAAGGCGTTTGTCCAATTGTACCAACCCGGAGCCTGGCACGCGTGTTTGTCGGCAAACCCCGTGATCTTGATATCGGCAAACTCAAAGTTTCCAACCATCCGGTCCAGCACCATAGTTGAGACCGGGCGGTGAATGGCATCGTGGTCAAAATGCGTGTGGGTGGACATGCAGATGTCCACTGGCACCTCGGGGAATTCATTCTTGAACCACAGTCCCCAGGCACCGGACGGGTCATCGCGCCATGGGTCGAACAACACCGTCGCCCCGCTCGGCGAGGTGAATTTCAGCGCGCAATGGCCGTAGAAGTCGATCCCCAGATCGCCATCGACAGCAGTGCCCGTGGTTTTCTGCAATTCGATAACACCATTGTTGTTCCCCGGCTGGGTCCAGTCGGTCGATTGCGCCTGAGCCGATGTGCTGGACAACAAAGACGCAGCACCACCCACTCCTGCTGCTCCGGCGGCCATGAAAAAAGAACGTCGCGAAAGGCCTGGCGTCAGATCGTCTTTCTTGCCATTCACCAACGTCGGTTCCAGCTTTAGGTCTTCTCGTTCCATTATGTGTTTCCCTGTAGTTGCCCGGCACCCGGATTGGCACCATGGACAAAAGGGTAACAACGGTAGTCGGTCAGATGAGTGTGAGAAAACCAAGAGTAAATCATGGGGATCATCCCCATGATTATTGCAGGGACCGCAGCTTGCTACGCAGGTTCTGACCCGTTTTCCGCAAGCCCAGTTTCTTGCGTATGTTGTTGCGATGAAACTCGATTGTGCTCGGCTCACGCGACAAAACCTGAGCAATATCTTTTGTGGTCTGGCCGCGCATAATCATTTGGGCGATGTCCTGTTCGGACGGGGTCAGCTGTTCGAACACATCCCGCTTTTCGTCGGACATCGAGGCAGTGATGGATCTTAAATTCTCTTCCAGAATATCAAGATAGACCAGCGCCGCGTCGTTTCCTATGACCCGGCTGCGCAGCTTGGCAAAAGTCGGCGCGACAACTCCTTTGATCTGTCGCATGATGTTCTGGTCATAGTCATCGCGCGACCGCTCAACGCTTTGCAGCAAAACGCGCAGGGCGATGTTTGCCTCTTCCAACTCGGCGGTGCGTTCTTCGACACGTGTTTCCAGTTGATCCAGACTTTCCTGAAGTTGTCGTTCAAGCTGAACGCGTCGGTCCGCTTCGACAAGCAGTTTAAGGTCCGCTTCGATCACGCGAGCAAACTCTTTCAGCCCTTCGCGGAACATCAGAGCACGTCGGTTCAGTTTCGAGTCCAAAACGCAAATTGTCCCGAATACAGACCCGTCCGGCCAGTAGAGCGGGAAGCCGACATAGAAACTCATACCGTGTTCCATGTCGTCATTGTCCGCCCATCGGGGATCGTACTGCGCGTCTTCCACCACCAATTCGCCCTGTTCCAGAACGCCATGGCAGTAGAGTTTTTCGTTCAATCTGAAACACAGCCCGACGTCATAAGGGTGGTCCGCAGTATCGTTCCTGACGAAGACTGAGTGTTCGGGGGTGTGGGTGCGCATCACCAGACTAGCAGGCACATCCGCCAATTTGGCGATGAGGTTCACAATTCTCTGCCAGTTATTGATCGTTTCTTCCGGAATATTCAACATTGGCCGAACAGCGCCCCTTGTACTTGCTGCCTTGGCACCACCATCACCAATCCCTAGCAGCAGAACAATTAGAATAAGCCGATTGCCCTTCGATCAAGCCCTATTGCTTCAGCAAGGCGTGCGTTTGCCGCACAGTCCGGTGCCCGCCGGTTGAATGATAGATATGTGCCGTGAACGATGGTTCGATGCCAAAAAAGAGCATAATCTGCCGCCGATCGTTTCCCTTGCCCTTGCCAAACACAAGGCAACAGAATTTCGGAGATCACTGTGAATGCTTTGTCGAGCACGTGCATCGAATGCCTGCGATACGGGTTGCGATTGCAGCATCAAAACAACGGGTTGGATGCCGGCTCTGGGCCGTCCTTGCAGGTGAACATAGGTCGGTATCGTACGAATACAGGGGTCGATCTAATGGTGACAAAGCTGGTCGCCGATTAAAAGCGTACTCTGTTTGGCGCCAGGCCCGACGGAGTCTGTATACCGAAGCGCGATTTTTATTAGCGTCAGCCAAAGCTCAAACACCGGACAGGAACTTACGAACAGTGAAAGTAATGAGGTTGGCTACTATCTGCTCGCTCGTGTTGATACCGGCAAAATTTGTGTCCGCAGACCAGCTGGCAACAGACAGCTATGTGAAATACCTGTCGCGTAGCGACATGACTGACAATCAAAACCTATTACTGGCTGAGTGCATGGTTGCATTGCTCTCACCCGAAGCCCGAGTTGAACTCCAGTCATCAAAGTCTAAAAGAGCTGCAGAGTTGGCTTTTCTGGCAGACGGCAAAAATACGTCTCAAGGGGTCTGTATCGTTCGGGCACTCACTGAAGCGAAGTAGCAACATAATCGGGCGCTAACTGCCGCTTCAGCTTTGCAGTGGCGCAACGTGTTGAGCTGAAAGCCCACGCGGGGGCCCCGACGGTTTTGGACTTCGCCTGCAAGTCACGGTGGTTTTACCCAAAAACTGGCGCATTATTGCAGTGAGTAATTGACGGGTGATTATCAATTTGTTCGGTTGATCTGAACTGACTTTGCTTCACGTTGAGAACGTCCCGACCTGCGGCGCCAATAGGGTTTTTGGTGTCCGCACAAGATCAACGCCCATTCTGTCAAGGCTAGTACTGTTGTGTGCTCAACAGTGGCGATACCGAAGATCTGACTACCAGATCACAACACTAGCCGTGTACTAAATTCGCTTTTACTCACCCAGATTGGGAACTTGAGATATCCTGTCATTTCTCGTTCGCGATGCGCTCCAATTCATCGGCAACAGCCAATGGTGCGGTTACTATCGCCTCGTGACAGGCGGCAATTTCGGAAATGGGCCAGCCATATCGCCTCGCGCGGTCGAGCGATCCGTTTGCAGGCATATAGGGCGGATCTGATAAGTGAATATAGTGGGGGTTCAACCCTTTTCCTGCAGGCTTTTGCATGGCCAATGACGTCTTTAACGTTGCCAAAGGATGTGGGGTCAAGCGCGGCTTCAGGAAAGCGATGTCCGCCGCCTTAGTCACACCCAGAATTTCCGGGTCAACCGGGGGCAAACTAAGGCCGTTGCTGAACTGATTGGCCAGATCCTGGCGGGCCTGGGCAATTTCGAAATCCAGCAAATCGAACCAGCTCTCGCCCGGCTGCAATATTGCTGCATCAAGATAGATTACCTTTGAAATCCTTTCAGCCACCTTATCGCCGGTTCCGCAAATCGTGGCACCGCCAAAACTGTGACCGACCAAAATCAGGTCATGGAGGTCTTCAAACAAGATATGCTGTTCGATGTCGCGCGCAAAAGTCTCCAAGGTAATCTCTGCGTTGATCAAATGTGACCGATCCCCGACACCGGTATTTGTCGGCGTGTGAACCTGATGGCCCCGTGTCCGGAGGATGTCGGCGACCCGAGACCAACACCAACCGCCATGCCAGAGGCCATGCACAAGAACAAAAATCGATTGAGGCATCCGGTCCCCGATCCTTAAATTGGCTGCAACATTGTGGCACTCTAGCTGAGCTGAGCGAAGCGTCAAAAGTTTCTGCAATACCAATCAATTTTTGAGACTCGGTGACAATGAAATTTGATATTTAATTCACTAGGTATTTCTTGTTGGCAGGTCGAAACGGCACTAGCGACGAGAGGTAGCTGACCCCAATACTCTGTCTGCCTGGTGGGTTGTGTTAAACATTGGTGATGATTGGCAAGTGCAATGCCACTGGGTGATCGCCAACTAACAGCGCAGCCCGGCCAAGAGCTTGTCAACGCCCGACCCCTAAGTATTGGTCGCTGTAGTGCGACTGAGAGAATGGGGCATTGGCCGCAGTGTCGAAGAATGCTGCTATTTGTGTTGGGTCAAAAATGCTTGACGTTTGGGTCAGAATTGAAGGATGCGCTTCACTGAATTACTAAGGCTTTGGGCATCGAGTGAGATCAAAGATCTGTGACGTTCCACAACTGTCAAGGGGTCGGAACGGCCAAATCCGGGAGGGACCCACGCGTGCCTCACGCGGGGTAGGAACCGGAATTTTGTCGAGAAGACGACGCGCGTTCCGCGCGGCGCTGGCCCCTTGACCGGCGCGGAGGATCTCGTTCCGGAGCCTGGCCGCCGGGCAGTCCTCTTTCCAAAGACGCCCGTTTTTGCGGATCGGGATGATTGCGGTGGCCTGTCGTTCGATGATGGCTGCGTAGCATCGTCGGGTGTCATATGCGCCATCGGCAATCACCGTACCGATCTGCTGGTCTTCCGGGACTTGGTTGATCAGGTCCGGCAGGACCGGGCTACCGCTGTCGCGGCTCGAAGTGAATTCAGCCGCGCGGATGTCTGACGTCCCCTTTGCCCATAGCCAGATGCACTTTGCGCCGCTGGTGCGGCGTTACGCGCCATGCTTGGGCGTTTGCCATTCGCCATTGCCGAGGAACGTCATCCCCCTGCTGTCGACCAAGAGGTTCAAGGGGCCGTCGGCATGGGATCCGAACGGTGAGTGTCTTTTGCCTGCGGCAGAGGGTCGAATAGTCTAGCTCCAGCCAATCCAGCCCTGCCAACTCCAGCAGGCTGGCAACCACACCTGCAGTCTGCCGCAGAGGCAACTTGAACAGCTTTCGGGCCGCGCCAGCCAGGTCATCCCCGATCAATCCAAATCAACAACGAGGCACGCATTCTCGGAGCAGCATTGTAGTTGGCCCAGTTCTTCGTGCGATGGCGAGTGGGAGTCGGCTTCGGCATTCCGCCCTCCTAATCACATGGATTCACATTGTGAATTCTCCTTAGTCGAGTTCTTCAACAACGCCGTTCAGCAGCATGAACAGGCGTGCCAATCTCAATGGAAATCTCATACCCGCTGTCATCGGCATCCACGGCGGCCTCACCGTTCGGGCTTATCTGGCTGTCGAAATACCCATCGCGCAGCTGACCGTCGATATAAAACTGACTGTCCGCAACCAAAAGTGCACTGAGGGTAGCATCGTAGCCGACGGCCGAGATATCGGCGCTGGCCAAGCGGTTACCGACACCTGATGACAGATGGTCGATGCCAAATTCCAGCCCGCCAAACAACTGTCCGCCTGCAACCTCTCCCTTAGGGAAACTGTGTCATATCGACGTTCATCGCTGTTTGTCAAAACACTGCGATCACTGACATTTTTTGTACCAGCGTGGTTATGTGCTTGCGAAACTGCGGAGCGAACGTCCTGTGCTTATCCGCGCTGGTCATGGCCTCGAAACGGACCGGCCATGGACATTCCAGCACACATAGCAATAGCGAATGCAGTGACAAATGCAATCATTACGTTTTTCATCATTTCGCACCTTCCAGCTAAGCGTGTTCATTTCGCTGTGTGTGCAATAAACATGGTATTCTGCGGCTCAGGTTTATTGCGCGGGCACGTCAAGGTTTTGAGGGAAGGCATCAAATTGGCACCCGCCTACAGTGCAATATCTGGTGGGGCGTTCACTGCCAGGTAGGCATTGGCTTCGAGGCAACCGCTCGCCAATTTGATTGGGCATAAATCAACACGCGCAACCGCGAAAAACACGCTGTACCAGCCGAAAGTTTGGACTGGGTCGAGGTCGATTTCCTTGCTCTCTTACCGAATGGACAATGTGCTGAACCGGCCTCATGGAGAGACCGGTTCAGCCGGGATCCTGGTACTAGCTGTCCGGGCCCGGTGATAAATAGCGGCATGTCGCGTTTCCTCTAGGAAGACCCGCCTAGGTCCGCAATGTGCTACCGGTGGTGCATCCAGGTTGGGTTATCATCGAGGCCGCCACCCGACGTATTTCCTATGATCCAAGTGTAACTACCACCGTCTGCAATACCGATGGCTACGACATTGGGCAATTCCGAGCTCCAGTTCGTTCCATATGTACTCTGCTGCTGGGTCGAGGAGAGATTGGTTTGACCCAGATCCTGCTTTGATGTCACAGCGAAGCGACCGTCAGCCATGCTATTGCTTTGTTGGGTTTTGGCCATCCGGTCAGAGTGGCTGATTGCTTGCGAAATCGTTGAGCGAACATCATGTACATTCCCGCCCCGACCGTGGTCACGCAACGGACCGGCCATGGACATTCCAGCACTCAGAACAATGGCGAGTGCAGTGACGGATGTGATCAGTGCCTTTTTCATTTCTTGGTCCCTTTCGGTTTGGCGCTGTTGATGCGCTGTGTGTGAGACCAATTTGGCAATCCGCAGATCAGATTTATTGTGCGGGCACGTCAAGGTTTTGAGAAAAGACATCAAGTTTCCGCCCGTCGGCGGCACCTCTCGCAGTACGGCAGCCTTTGTCCGGTGAAATTTGGCTTCGCTACGGCCCTCCGCGAAACTGAATAGGTGGAAATCGACAAAGCTCGAACAGCCGACATTTGGGCAAAAAGCAGCATCAGGCACAAAGGGCTCCTTACGGACCTCGGTGCCATCGCGGCAAAGCCCTCTGCCTCGCTAAAATCTGACACGAGGACGGCCCAAACCTGCCGCTGCGCTGCTGCTTCCTCAAAGCGGTCCTTCGTACCCTTGTCTTTTGCCTCCTCTTCATAACGCTTACGTTCTGCATCCGCTGCATTTCGCCACTTTGCACGAAGTAGGTCCATTCGCCGAGGAATGCTGTCATTGAGGACCTGCGCCTTAATGATCCGTTCTGTCCGAAAGTACCGAAAGCCTTCTCGCATCTCGCACCATGCAGCGATGATGCGGCTGGTGTCCCTATAATCCAGCAGTATGGGCCAGATCACACGACGGGTCTCTTGGCTTGAGTGCTCCGAAAATATAAGGGCTATCTTTCGGCGGCGCCAAATAGCCAGGCGAATGGCCGCGGCTCCCAGTACTTCATCCGGCTGAAGAAACGACGTCCGGTACTTGTCAGGTGCGACAGCTTCCAGCTTGGTGATCAGCTTCTCTGCCGCCCAACATCAAGCAGGGAAATCTCCTAAAGCCGCCATTCGTGTGTCTGCAACGAATCGGCGCTTGGTCCGCAGAGTGCTAGTCGACCACCTCCAGATCTAGCGCTCAGGTCGAAAGTCCGGTTTGACGGACGCACCACGGCATTTGCGCTGCTCGCTGAACGGCAGGTATGGGCCGTGAGTGAAGCGTCGTATAGGCAGACTAAACTCCTTGCGCGCGAGAACGGCTTGCCAAGACCCATTCGACCTGCAAAAACTAAGATGTTCAGTTGTCTAACTGGCAGCGAAAGCTGAGGAAATCCGACAGATTCAGAGCGTTCAAACGGTGGACACATTTAACAAATTTGGACATCTTAGTACGCCGCCTGCCGGACCTTTTCGATTTATTGCGTTGGACGTCGAAACGGCGAGCAATTCTATCGGTAGCATATGCCAGATTGGGCTTTGTTTTGTTAGCGACACTGGTTCCATGCAAACCTATTCTGTACTGATTGACCCCGAGGGACCATTCGAGGTTTTCAATACTGAGCTTCACGGGATTTCTGCCGAAACCGTGATTGGGGCTGGAACATTCCCAACGGTTTACGCATCCTTGTTTGAAGTCCTGAACACCCACAATCTTGTGCAACACAGTACGTTTGATGAAAAGGCGATGACGGCTGCTTGTACCCGGTATGGGCTGCCAATGATCTCGTCGCATTGGACGAATAGCGTGTCGATTGCCCGTCGGGCATGGCCGTCCTTGAAGGGCGCCGGCGGGCACGGGTTGGCAAATCTTAAGAAATACCTCGGCCTTGAGTTTCATCACCATGATGCAGGTGAAGACGCCCGTGCTTCGGCTTCTGTGATCTTAAAAGCAGAGGAGGCTTTGGGGACGCCGTTGTCTTACCTCAGGACAAACCGCCAGTTGAACTTCCAATTCGGAAATCCATCCGAGAGATAAGCGGCCAAGGTCTTCTAGGTCCTGCTGAACGGCGAACCAACCGTGCGATGTTATGCAGTGTCCGAAGTCCGGCTCTGCTGAAGCGGTCATCCCAATTTTTGCAGTGTTCGAATGTCTAGAATGGGTCAAGTCGTTTTGACCATTGAGCGTGGTTTCATCACCAGTTTCCTGCAACACAACAAAACAATTGCGAGTTACGAGCAGGTAGGATTGCGCATGATAGCAAGCTGGTTTTCTCACTTATTTTTAGCCACCCACACGTTTGGTTTTATTGTGTAAAAACTCGTCGCGCCTGGGCACGCACTGCTTAAGACGTAACCTAGGCGCGACTCAAATCCATTCAATTGTTTTTTTACCTAACTATTTTTGCGACCGTACCCAGATGCATCTTGGCTAAGTTGGAAGCTGTCGAGCAGGGGAAGAAATGCTGCCAACGACGCGCTATGTGAAGAGTGGAGGCGTGCATGTCGCCAATCAGTTTTTTGGTGATGGGTCAAAGAGCTGTGTTTTTGTTCCCGGATTTATCTCTCAAATCGAAAACTATTGGGACTAACCCAGATGTGCCTGGTGGTTAGAAGGCGTTGCCAGGTTGTAAAAATGGGTTTGCGGTTGTAGCGCGATGCCATGTTGGATCAGTCTGATCTGTCCCGCCTCAGGGGTTTCCGTTTCCCGCGTTCGGTCATCGGCTACGTCCGGCGGACAAATGGCACCTCGTCGAAGTCGTAGTGCCTATCAATGGTCGAAAACATTGGCTGTGGCGCACGGTCGATGGCAACGGCGACGCACTTGATATCCTTGTTCAGCCGTGTCGCAACAAGGCCGCCGCGATGCGCTTATTCAGGAAGCCGTTCAAGACCTGGGCAACCGCGCGTGACCATCACGGACAGACTACGTTCTTGCCGCGCTGCGATGGCAGAAGCGGCCCCGGAGACTGATCATCGCCTGAACAATCGCGTTGAGGCTTTGCACGGACATACGAGGCGGTGACAGAAGGTTATGGGCCAGTTCAAGTCACCCTCTCAGGCGCAACCGTTCTTGTCGGTCTACGATCAAACCGCCGCCCTATTCCGACCCAAACGCAACCGTCTTTCAGCCTGTTCTTATCGCCATTCACGAGCGGATGCCGTCAATCTGTGGACTCAGTACAGCGGCCAACAGGCCGCCTAAACCATCTCGGCATGGCAACTCTCAGTCAAATGAAAACAACCTGACAATGCCCAAGTCCCAAAAAGGTAATACTTTGTTCAGGTGAAAGTCTGCTTCCTCAAATTTTATTGTTGTTGAATTCAGAGAGGCCTGAACAAAGACCCGCAACCGCAGCCGGAATGTCATCCTCATGGGTGCAGCCAAAACCCAATAATAACCCATTCAAGTCCTGCCGCTGCATGCAATAATATGAGAGCGCATAGGCCGCCACGCCGTGAGCATCCAACCCATCCAGCATTTCCGTATCCGGCAGGCTGGCAGGCAGGTCTGCAATCACTCTCAGCCCGCTAGTGTTCTTGTGCAAGGTCACTAGCGGGTTGGCAATGCGAGCAAAGCTGTCAATCATCGCCTTGCGGCGACGTGTATAGGCACTGTGCATGCGTCGGATATGAGTGTTCAGATATCCCTGCTCAATAAACTCTGCCAACACCGCCTGCAGCCATGTGTTGGGGCCGCGGTCAGTGACGGCGCTGAGCGCCATCAGCGGCCTGGCCAGCGCCCGGGGTGCAATGATGAAGCCAAGCCGCAGCGACGGGAAGAGCGCGTTGTTGAAGCTGGAGACGTAGATGGTACGCGCATGGTGGTCGTCGCAGTAGATCGCCGGGTCAGGGCGTCCGCCGAACATAAACTCATTGTCCAGATCGTCCTCGATGAGCCAGGCATCATTGCGGCGGGTCCAGTCCATCCATTCTAACCGCTGGGCTATCGGCATCACGGCGCCCAGAGGATACTGGCAGGAGGGTGTCAGATAGGCCAGACGTGCCCCATCAGAATTCGGGCCGTCAGGCGGAACGGCTGCACCGGTTTCAGTCACCGGGACAGGAACGACGGCTCCGCCTTGAGCCAGAAAGCTAGCCCGTACCACCGGGCTGGATGGATCCTCCATCAACACTTTGTCGCCAGGGTTTAGCAGCAGAGCAGCAATCAGATTCAAGGACTGCTGGGAGCCGGTAGTGACAATGACCTGACTCGGGCTGCATTTCAGGCCGCGCCGGTTCAGTACGTAATCACAGATTGCCTCACGCAGGGGCACAAAACCACCGGGCTGGCCATAGGCCATCATCGTACTGTCGAGCCGGTTGCGGATTCGGTTTTCGATCCGGCCCCAGATCTTGTGTGGGAACAGATCTATGGCAGGAATGTTGGCCAGGAAGGGGCGCACTATGACCGGATTAAAGTAAGATGAATCCAGGCCCTCTGTTACCGCCTGGCCGCGCTTCGATAACCTTGGTGGAAGGGTGGTTTCCGGCACGTTCCTGACGCTGGGGTTTAGGCCTGGAAACTCCGGGTTGACGAAAGTTCCGGAACCGGTTTGGCTTTGCAGGTAACCCTCGCTGGCCAATTGCTCAAATGCGGCGACAAGGGTGCTGCGGGCTATTCCGTGGTGTTCTTTTAGCCAGCGGGTTGAGGGCAGTTTCTGCCCAGGTTTTATTTCCCCGTTCTGGATCATCCGGCGTAGGTGCTGAACCAGTTGCAGATAGAGTGGTGTGCCAACCTCGCGATCCAAATTCAAAAATGGCAGCGGAGCAAAATGCTTGGTTTGCCCTGGCACGTGCGAACTCCAAATTGGTTTGCAACATTTAACCCAAATGGACGTAGTAAATAAAGCCACTTTCTGTCAACAAATCTGTGAATGCCCTGACTTGGGCATATGAACAACAAGAAGGCTGTATGGCCCTGCTGGGGCCGGTGCCGCCAGCAGGGGAAAACATGTCTGACATCATCAATCACTATGTGAAACAGGCGGCCAAAGGCTTCATAAGCCGCCGAGAATTCATCGGCCGCCTTGGCGCGCTGGGTGTGGCCGCTGCCAGCGCTAACAGCCTTCTGGCCTCTGCAGTGCGAGCTGAAGGTCCGAAAAAGGGTGGTATGATCCGTGCGGGCCTGCAAGGCGGCGCCAGCACCGATAGCCTGGATCCGGCACTGTCAGCCAGTTCCGTGACAGCCAATGTGCTCACGGCCTTTGGCGATTTGTTAGTGGAAGTCAGCCCTCAGGGTGAGATTGTTCCCCGCCTGGCGGAGTCGGTTGAGGCGTCCGATGACGCAAAGACCTGGACCTTCAAGATTCGCAAGGGTGTGGAATTTCACAACGGCAAAACGTTGACGCCGGACGACGTACTTAAGACCATGCAGCGCCACTCAAACGAAGAGGCACAATCTGGTGCGCTGGGTATCATGCGTGGCATCGAGTCGATGAAGGTGGATGGCGATTATTTTAGCGTTTCCCTGGATACACCAAATGCAGACCTTCCATACCTGATGGCGGACTACCACCTGGTGGTTCAGCCGGATGGTGGTATGGCGCTCCCGGCTGCAGGCATTGGCAGCGGGCCCTACACGGTCGAGGTCAACGAAGCCGGCACCCGCTACGCATTCAAAAAATTCGCCAATTATTGGGACGAGGGCCGCGGCCACGCCGATGAGATTGAGATCCTGGTGTTGAACGATGACACCGCCCGCGCGGCAGCGCTGCAGAGCGGTCAGGTCCATTTCATCAACCGGGTGTCGCCCAAGATCGCCAAGTTGCTGGGTCGCGCGCCTGGCCTGCGGATCGAAACCATATCGGGCCGCGGCCATTATGTCTTTGTCATGCACACCGACACGCCGCCGTTTGCCAACAACGACCTACGAATGGCGCTGAAACTGGCGGTCGATCGGCAGGAGATGGTCGACAAGGTGCTGCGCGGTTTTGGCAGCGTAGGCAATGACATGCCGATCAACGCTGCTTATCCGCTGTTTTCCGGCGATATCGAGCAGCGCAGCTTTGATCCGGATCAAGCCCGCCATTACTACCAAAAATCCGGTCACGATGGACCGATTGTGCTGAAAGTGTCGGACGCTGCATTCCCCAGCGCGGTGGATGCCGCAGCGCTGTATCAGCAAAGTGCGGCCAAGGCAGGTATCCCGCTTGAGATCCAGCGCGTGCCTAGCGATGGCTACTGGTCCGAAGTCTGGAACAAAGAGCCATTCTGCGCGTCCTATTGGGCAGGCCGTCCGGTGCAGGATCAGATGTACTCCACTGCCTATAAATCGGATGCCGACTGGAACGATACTCGCTTCAAGCGCGAAGACTTCGACGCACTGCTGTTGCAGGCCAAGGCAGAGCTTGATCCGATCAAGCGCACATCGCTCTACCACGAGATGGGTCTTATGGTGCGCGACGAAGGCGGCGCCATAATCCCGATGTTCAATGATTTTATCGATGGGGTCAGCGAACAGATCGGCGGTTGGGAAGGCGATCCAGGTGGTGGCACTATGTTCGACGGTGCTCTGGTCAAGACTTGGCTGCTGTAATCAAAGCTCCGGAAAACAGCGGCGGGCGGCCCCAAAACAATCCGTCGCTGTATTGAGAAGTTCCATGAAATTGGTCACCTACAATAGCCGCTACACTCTGGGTATGGACGGGGTTTATGACTGCGCTCGTATCGCCGATGAGGTGCGCGGCGCCGACATCATCGCCTTGCAAGAGATCGAGCGCAACTGGCGTCGCAGTGGCATGGAAGACCAGCCGACACAATTGGCGGGTTTCCTGCCCGACTACCATTGGAGCTATTTTCCGGCGTTCGACATGGACGCCAGCAGCTTCGGCACAGACGGCCGCGTTGAAAACCGCCGTCGCCAATTCGGCGTGATGTTGCTGTCTAAATACCGCATCCTGGAGGTGCGCCGCCACCTGTTACCCAAGATTGCTACCGCTTGCAGCCTTGGGATGGAGACTGGCGCACTGGAGTGTATCCTGGACACCCCGGGCGGTCCGCTGCGGGTCTATTCTCTGCATTTATCGTCTGCGTCCCGGCGAGAAAAGTTGCTGCAGGTGCAATACCTGATTTCCCTGCATCAGGGTGCGCAGGCTCGTGGGGGATCTTGGACCGGATCGGCACCGAAGCATGACCCTATCGAGTTGGCAAATTTTCACGCCATGGATTGGTCTCAGGGTGAACACGAGCCGAAAGCCCCCAATAGTACAATTATGCTGGGCGATTTCAATTTAGTTCCTGACAGTCCGGAATACACTGCTTTGACCGGCGAACCTGACATAGCGACCGGTCACAACCTACACTGGGACAGCCTTGCGGACAGCTGGGTCGTTGCAAAGAATAGATCCGATGGCGACGGATTTACGTGGTGGCCCGACCCGCCTGATCGCGCACCTGCACAGCCTTTGCGGCTGGACTATTGTTTGATCACTCCTGATTTGGTCCATTCAGTAGAGAGGGCCTGGGTGGATTGCAGCGCAACTGGTTCCGATCACCGCCCTTATTGGGTCGATCTGCGCATTGAATGTTAGCATTTTCCGCTAACTTTCTGATGGATTCCATATCCAAAACTTGCCAGATGAGATCCCTGCTGGCTTGTGTCGCAAAGTTTTTGATAGACCAGCGTCGACGTTATGGCAGGCGAAGTTATCCTGTAATCCCAGCAGACATCCGAAAGCTCGAGTTCGTTGCGCTAGAGAATTGCTGTTCCCGGATCATGTTGATGACTTGGATCCTAACAAGCGTGGCCGTATCGAATTTGAACGACTTAAACCCACACTTGTGCCGAACCCACCGCTGAAGCAAAGGCCTTGAACCCTAACATCGGTCGAGTGTGTCTCTTGATGAGGCGACAGTCCTGTTCCACGATGTTATTTAGGTACTTCCGCCTGACCATCGCGATAGAAATCGCGTGCCTCGGCGTGACGGGCGTACAGCCCTTCTTTCAGCATGTCATCCAGCGCGACGTCCAGCGCGTGAACGACCGCCACGGGCATGGATGTCAGGCTTGGATGCCAATTTCTTGAGGCGTCGTATTGATCTCGCCTTCGGATTACATCCGTGAAGCCGTCGCGCGGAGACTGTTTCGCTTTGATCAGGTTCCAGGCTTCATCTCATACGGCGATCATCCCGACCCCCGGTACAGAGCCCAACCCTTTCTGCGAGGCGGCCGTCATCACCGACACCCCCCAGCCATCCAAATGCGCGGGATATGTGCAAAGTGCGCTGACACTATCGACCATAATAGGAACGCCCGCCTCAGAGGCGACTTTGGCGAGAGCCTCGACCGGTTGCTGCAATCCGGTCGAAGTTTCAAAATGGGTAAAACAGAGGAGGTCGTATTTCTGCTGTGACAGCGCTGCACGCACGTAGGCCTATGAAAAATCGGGAACAACATACAGGCCCTGGGGGCCATGCTGTGCCGCCACCACAGTTGCAGCCATTTCCACGAGGCCAGGCGTTAAATCCCGAACGTGCGCCATCAGTAGGTCGCTCTTCCACCTGAGAGATCAAAGACTGCGCCGGTGTTGAATGTGCAATCTTCGGAACTTAGCCACATCACCATGCGCGCTGCTTCTTCAACCCAGCCGAGGCGTTTCATGGGGGATTTGTCGATCATGATTTGCACGAAATCTGGCGTCATCTGATCCAGGATCGCCGTTTTGATGGCGGCGGGTGCGATGCAATTGACGCGAATATCAGTCTGCGCCAGTTCCTTAGCAATCGACTTGGTGAAACCGATGACGCCTGCCTTGGACGCCGAATAGGCCGAGGCGTTAGGGGTGCCTTCTTTGCCTGCAAGCGAGGCCATGTTGACGATCCGACCAAAGCCAGCCTTTTGCATCACGGGAACGATGGCTTGAGCCAAGTAAAAAGTCCCGATCAGGTTGACCTCAATTACGCGGGCCCAGACCGCCGGATCGTTTTCCGCGACCGGAAGTGTTGGGCCGGCGAAACCCGCATTGTGAGACAGAAAATCTATGCCACCGAAGGCTTTTCTGGTCTCTGCAACTGCTGAGGCAATCTGGTCTGGTTGGCTGATATCCACTTTGCAAGCGATTGCACCCGCGGGGGCGTCATTTGGTCCTGAAAGATCCCAGATCGCCACGTTGGCGCCGGCAGCCGCATAGTGGCTTGCGATTTCGGCTCCGATCCCGGCTGCCCCGCCGGTGATAACGGCGGTACGGCCTGCGAAGTCATAGGTTACATTGCTCATGATGTCTTACCGGATAAAATTTTTCACGTAGTCAGCGCCAAGGCCAACCTCTTCGAAATGCGCACGGCACATATCGATCTTAGTGAACACATCCTCATAACCCAGGTGATTTCCGTCGGGATCGCAGTAGTACATCACCCCGTTGACCTGAAAATAGGTGATCATTTCCTGGACATCATCGGGCACAACAAGTGTGTGGGTCTCTCCGGGCGGCTCGAATACATAGCTGCCTTCTTCGGCAAACCAATCATGCTCAAGATAGTGCCAGCGCCCCTTCAGCACGAAACCATGCACCGGGCAGGCATGGCGGTGGCGCGACAAAACACCGGACTTGGTGACTTTCAGCAGGTTCATCCAGTAGCCTTGCGAGACATTCAGGCAGAGCGGGCGAAAAAACACGTGCTCAGCCTGTTGCACCCACATGCGCGGATCATCTTCGGCCAGCGCGTCAGGGATCACAATCTCGGGCAAGGCATCCTGCGGCATCGGATGCTTGTATGGCACGCGAGGATTTTCGTCAGTTTCGGTCAGTGGCATTTCGGCTCCTACCCATTGCGATCAGTTTTGCAATTCCACAATATGGACAACATGCTCAACATATGGAATATACACCATCAAAAAACCCCGTCAATCGGAGAGGTAGGAATGGCAAAACAGGTCCAGGGAACCCAAAGCTTTGCGCGCAGCATCGGACTGTTGCAGCATATTTGCGACTGTAAAAACCCGCCAACTCTGGCCGAACTTCTGGATGAATGCGCCTTTACGCGCCCAACGCTGTACCGCCTACTAAATGGCTTGGAGTCAGAAGGGCTGATCGTGCAGTTAAAGGACAAAAGCTACAAACCCGGCCCGCGCCTGATCAATCTTGCCCGTTCTGCGCTAGCCAAGTCTGACATTCGTGACAGGGCGCGGGATGCCTTGGGTCGCGTCCGGGATCAGACGGGCGAAACCGTACATCTCGCCGTGCCAAGCGGTGACGGGCTTGTTTATATCGACAAGATCGAAAGCCTTGAGACGGTGCGCATGAACTCGACCATAGGAACGTTTGTCCCGCTTCACTCCAGCGGAGTCGGCAAAGCCTACCTTTCGGCTTTGCCTGAAGAAAAGCTGGCCGCTTTCCTGGAAAATGCGACTCTGGAATCGATCACCCCGTTCACAACCACGGATCCAATCCAATTGCGCGCGCAGATCAATCAATGCCGCGCGCAGGGGTTCGTTTTTGACAATCAGGAGAACGAAACCGGCATTGCATGTTTTGGAGCGCCCATCCTGGATGAAAATGCCCAGCCTATTGCTGCGGTCAGCGTATCCGTGCCGTTGTTTCGGTTGAAAGACGAAACGTCTCGATACTCAAGCGCCTTACTGGACTGCGTTCGAGAGTTGTCCGACGGTGAGTTTCAAAGCTGAATCTAAATCTTGCACCCAAGATTTCACCAACGGGGCCAATAGCAGCACTGCGATAAACAGCTGTTTGGTTTCGCAATCTTTGAGTTTGACAGCCCTCTGATCTTGTCGGTGTAGCGAATGGCGGCAAAGCGGGGTGCACCTGCAGCATCTCGGTTGGCTGCTGGATGTCGGCTGTGGGTCGAGATACGACGTGTTCGACTTAGCCTTTGAACCAAATCGGAGAGTCGCCCTCTGACCAAGTTGCGTATTTACTCATCACAAGCAAAAATATCTCACTGTCCAGGAATTGATCCAGCCACGCTGTTAGATTCGGCCACTCCTGAACGTCAAACCATGCCCGATCTATATGCGCAAACTGGCGCACAAACGGTAGAAGCGCCAGGTCGGCAAGGGTGGGGCGATCTCCGAAAAGCCAGGCCTTCCCGACTAACCGCTCGTCGAGGCTGAGCAAGTAGCTTGCCGCTTTCCTGCGTTCCTCATTGGCGTCTAAATCCGGATACCGTGTGGTGTATTTTGTGTGATCTAAAGCCGCCTTGAATGGACCATCATTTACCGTAATCAGACCCCAACCTTCTTGAGGCATGTCTAAAAGCCGCTGTGGATCATTTTGTTGGAGCGCCCA
Source organism: Ruegeria sp. CDSC002 (assembly GCF_059610905.1). Lineage (NCBI taxonomy): Bacteria > Pseudomonadati > Pseudomonadota > Alphaproteobacteria > Rhodobacterales > Roseobacteraceae > Ruegeria > Ruegeria sp. CDSC002. Next base: position 3,958 of record NZ_JBXWOM010000008.1, on the reverse strand, counting down.
AACCATGATTTCCAGACTTTCATCTATAACTTTGTCTGGAAGTCGAAGCGTGGGCACTGTTCCGGATGGGGATGTTTTTAAGAAGGCCTCTGGCTTGTCCCGTAAGAGAATTTCGCGCAGCTCGACTGTAACTCGTGAACTCGCCAATGCGAGGCGGGCCCTTATCGCGTACGGGCAGCGACGGAATGTCCATAAGATAGGGTGGTGAGCCATATGAGGATCTATCTCCAATCTACCAGCTTGGTCAAACCTCACATCGTTTCCCAATAGGTACTCCTGCTTAAACGCAATCATATTGTGAATTGGATGTCATGTGACACTAAATGCCGTGATCCAGTGATTTTATAATTGGGAACAAGTCAACGCATCTAACCGCTGACTGTGTCATGCCTTTGGCGTGGTAAAATTCGCGCGGGGCGCGCGGCTCACCGTGACTCTAATCGTTGCGATAGCAGACCGCCTTGCGGTCTGCGGCGCTTGTTTTCCCGGGCGCCAGGGAGTCAAATCTCTCGTATCTGAACCGGTCCAGGGCAAGGCGCGAAGAGAGAGCCGCACCGTTGGTCCGGCTCCAATTTCTCATTTCAATTCGCCTCAAGCAGAAACCATGAAAATCCTGGTTCCTCCCGCGCGCAGAGTGCGTGCCCCTCCCAAATTCCCCCAATTTCAGTCTGACGCCCAGTCCTCAGATCAGAAACGGGTCTTTTCCATCGGCCCCGCTCCTTTCCAGGGAAAAAACGCGCAAAAGGTGCCGGTTTCGATGTCTCACGGCCAATGGGCGTTCGGGCGAAACCCACACCTTTGGTCCATTGGACCACACTCAAACGATGGCGGACAAGCCGGGTGCATATCGGCCAACGTATCGTCGAAGGAGGGCTTTATCATGAATGCACAAATCGCAGAAACCACCATGTCACAAACGCAGATTAGCGCCCAGCCTGTGGAACAGAATGATGGATTCCGCAAGCGTGAACCTGCAGGTAGCAGCGGTCATTGGGTCTTTACCACGGCAATCGATAACGAAGGGCCAGAGTCTTTAAGGCCAGTCTTGAGGCCGTCCAAGCATATGACGGGTTGACCGAGGACAATGATCCTTATGGCACCCATGAAAGGTTCTGTTGCGAAGTTTCTTACAGCTCGGAGAAATGCATCCGACCTGCGGTGTCAGGCCGCCAGTTCTTCGACCTGTTGAAAGGGGCAAAGTCCAGGTGTGAATTGGCCTTTTCGGATCATGTGCGCGACTTCGATGTCTGCCAGAGTGGCTGAAGCTGAAGCAAAGGACTTGAAGACGAGCATCGGGCGGGTTCGTCCTTTGATAAATCGATCATTCTGTTCCACAATGCCATTCAAATATTTCCGCCTGAGCATCTCAATTAGCATCGGGCATCCAAAGCCCTTTAGCATCTTGTTTATGGCCTTGATGCCAGCTGTTTTAGCTCCGCTTTTGTCAACGACTCGAAAGAGATAAACGCATGCGCCTTTCACCTTGATGTAAGCCTCGTCCATCCGCCAGGAGTGGTTAAACGGTCCCTTACTTCTGCGCGCTAGTTCGGCGATGGCACCAGCGTGTTTTGTCACCTAGCGGTTCAGCGTCGTATGACCTACTGCAACGCCACGCTCGGCCATGATTTCTTCAAGATCACGGCAGGACACGCCATATCTGACATAATAGAACACAGCAAAGAGGATCACATCCTTGGGATATTGCGCGCCTTTGAAAGAGAGTATGAACTGACTTTCGACTAGCTGGGATCGAAAGCCATCCACGCTCTAAAGCTAAGCGCGTCAACAGCCAAAAGTTTGCAATAGAGCCCTACCCGCCGGTGCTGGCTTATGAATACGAAGTGATAGCCGAAACCTCCTCGAAACGGAAAATTACGGGTGCGCAAGGGTCGAAAGATCTGAAAACTCAGGACACCGCACCGGTATTTCCAAGTTGTTTGTCATCGCTTGCAAAGAGTGTCGGATGGTACAGTCAGGTGGTCAGCGTTTGGACTTGACCCTTCCTGAGATCGGGCGCATCCGCTGGGGCATAGCGACGGATACTGCGGCGACCCCATAGGTTCCCGGCAACAATCAAGATGGTGACCGTCCCTGTGCAGCTTGAACTCCAAGCATCATGATCGCAATTTTCTCCGGCGTTTAACCTAACAATATCAATGGTCAAAAAACAACTTGCGTTGGTTCGGAATCAACTTAAACAGAAAATATGAAATGCCAACAAAATCCCACTCTGCTTGAACTAGGAAACAACCCTGTTATCGCGAAGGGAAACAGGCAATTCGTATATGAACACCCATTTGACAAGGGGTTGCTGTTAAAGGTTCCGCAACCTCACACGATGGATGCAGGTTCGAGGCTTGTAACCGACAAGTGGTATGACCGACTGTTTCGCAGAGCTACCGCTTTTAAGGGTTTCATGCGTGAGTTTGATGAAGCCTTTTTTCTGATGATCCGCCATCAGGAAAGTCCGGAAGGGATGCCCGTTTGCAGGGTGTTTGGCACCGCACCGACAGACAAAGGTTTGGCGCTTGTCTATGAACGCATTTCTGATCCGGATGGACAGCTTTCCCCAAGTCTGGGTCAGTTGATTGCCAAAGATCGTCTCACCCCTCAGCATTTGAGCGATCTCAATAGTCACTTCGACCAACTGTCAGATGAACGCGTCATCATAAGCAACAAGAACACTGGCAATCTTGTCTATCAAACATGGCCCGACGGATCCGGGCGATGGGTTTGGATTGACAGCTTTGGGTCTAAACAAGTCATTCCTCTGCGAAGATGGGTTCGTAGTTACAATGACCGTAAGCTCGGCCAGGTTCGAAAAAAGTTCTTTGAATTGATAGACGCGGCAAAGGGCTAGTCGTCTGACAAGCCCTGTTGATTAGGTCCAGCAGGTCCTTGTTTGGTTAGGCCGGGAAGGCGCCTATTCAGCTGGTGGCTTAGGCAGCGAAGCCAAATCGACGCCTGTTGATTGCCGTAGAGCGGGTGTCATTAGCCTAGACCAAATGCCTGGCCCATGCGCGTCCGGCGGCGCTCGATGGATTTGCGGAATGCTAAGTCAGAAACCAACGTCAGCGGAAACAGCACTCTTTCGCCCAAGCCATCGATAACGACCAGTTTTCCATTGCGCTCTTGCGCCCGTACAATGTTTTCAAAACTCAGGTCGCCCACGATAATCCGGCCACGTTCAAGGTCGTCCATGAGTTCCATGAATTCACTGTGCAGCTGTTTGCGCTCTGATATGTCATCGCCCAATGCGGCCCGTTCCGATTCCAGCGTTGGCGCCAAATCGCCATCAGGACCGGTCATCTTTTCGACCACCAGCGCTGGTCCTTGAGATGTTGGAGCATACCCCATAAAATCCGCAAGGCGTTCAATCTCGGGGCAGCCTCGTGTCAACGCGGCTAAGTATTCGTTTGCTTCCCGGTTCCACTGACGGAGGTTGCCATAGCGCCTCTCGGCATATCGAGGAATTACGTGGTTACGCACCGGTTCATCCACCCGGACTTTCAACAGCGCGCGCTCAATAAACGGATGCTGATAAATTTCGTAGTTGCGGCTTCTTCGCAATGGCCGAATTTTACTTAAGTCTATCATGTTGTTTTGCCGATCCTAATAAAGAAGATTACCGATTACAGCCATCCTCTCAAACCAAGGTCTCCAATTAGTCCTTTTCATGTTTGAGGACAACCAGATGCCGAAACCAGACATTTAGTATCGGCATCTTGCGGAACGTATCGATAGTGAAGCGGTACTGTTCTTAAGCCCAGTTTGTGCAGATGTTTAACGCGCCTCCGTACCCCATCATTCTGCCCTAAAAGCCCGAGCATCAGCATTTGTTGATAAGGGTGAAGCCAATATGACAACGCCATGTCCACTGTTAATTCACTGCAGCGTTGATTGGTGTTGTTATGAGTGATGGAGTGATTTGGCTGATTGTTCTTCCCCATTTTGTGAC